>DASXVK010000050.1:0-6968 GCA_036504295.1 Polyangia bacterium | reverse complement strand
CAGCCCGAGCCCCAGGCCGCCGCCGGAGCGGTCGAGCGTCCGGTCCGCCTGCGCGAACGGCTCGAAGAGCCGCGGCAGCATGTCGGGCGCGATGCCGACGCCGGTGTCACGCACCGTGAGCAGCGCCGCCGCGGCCTCGTCGGGCCGCGCCACCGTGACCACCGTGCTGCCGCCCGCGCCGGTGAACTTCGCCGCGTTCTGCAGCAGGTTGCCGACCACCTGCGCCAGGCGCTTGGGATCGGCGGTCAGCCAGAGCGGCGCCGCGGGCAGCCGTAGCTCCAGCGCGATCCCCGCGCGCTCGAACAGCGAGCGGTGGTCCTCGGCGGTCCGCTGCACGATCGCGACGAGGTCGACCCGCTCCGGCTGCAGCCGGATCTTGCCCCGCGAGATGCGGGTGATGTCGAGGAGGTCGTCGACCAGCCGGGCGAGCTGGTCGACCTGCCGGTCGATGACGGCCTGGGCCCGCCGGGCCTGGTCGCCGCCCGCGGGGGCGCGCTCCAGGACGAAGAGGCTGTTGCGGATCGGCGTGAGCGGGTTGCGCAGCTCGTGGGACAGCATCGCCAGGAACTCATCCTTGCGGCGGTCGGTCTCGCGCAGGCGCGCGTTCATCTCGTGCAGCGCCGCCTCGGCCCGCTCGCGCTCGGTGACGTCGCGCGAGATCGCGAGGAGGCGCTCGGGTCGGCCGTCCGGTCCCACCATGGCGGTGACGAGCACGTCCCACCACTTGGGGGTGCCCTTGGCCGTCGGACAGAAGCCATGGTGCCGGCCGGTCCCCCCGGCCCGGGCGGTCGCGAGCGCGGCCAGCGCCCCCGCGTGGTCCGCCCCCTGCCAGAAGCCGGCCCAGGACGCGTGCAGGACCGCGGCGAGATCGTCGATCTCGAGCAGGCGCTGGCCGCCCGGGCTCATGGACAGCATGTGGCCGTCGAGGTCGAGCACCTTGACGCAGTCGGGGCTGCTCTCGATGACGCGGCGGTTGAGCTCCTCACTCTGGCGCAACGCCTCCGCGGATCGCTGCGCCTGCTCCACCGCGCTGCGCAGGGCGCCGCAGACGAGCGCCACCGCGGCCGACGAGACGGTGAAGAGCCCGGTGGCGACCAGGGCCGGGGCGGAGAGCGACCACCCCCAGTGGGGATGAATGAACGCGTAGTTCCCGACCAGCGCCGAGAGCGCCGCGGCCACGAGCCCGGCGGAGCGGCCCCCGACCCAGGCGGCCAGGGCCACGCCGAAGAAGAAGAACACGAACGGGGCTATGTCCGGGTCCGGCAGCAGCGCGTACTGGATCGCGAAGGCGAACAGCGTCGCGGCGGGACCGCTGAGCACCGTCAGCCACGGGCGCAACCGCGGCATCGGCGCGGCCGCGTGAGCCCGAAGCGCACCGGGAAAGAACGGCGCGAAGCGCAGCCGCTTCATCGTGGCCGACGCGATCCCATGGAGACCCCTGAGCCGATTGTGATGCCCCCGCGACACCTGCGGTTTCCGCCCCGCGACCGCCGCGACCGTGGGGTGTGCTCCACACCGATCGCTCACGCTCTCGGACCACCCTCGCGGGCACGGGCAGGGGCAGGGGCACGGGCACGAGGGAGCTCGCCCGACGCCGGGACGCCTCCTCTCAGGTTCGGCGCTCCTGCCCGTGCCCCTGCCCGTGCCCCTGCCCGGCATTTTCCCCCTCGCCGGCGCAGCCGTCGGAACGACCGCCCGCGATCACACCCGCGACCGTGTCGCCAGGTGTCAGCTCGTCGTGGCAGTGGTAGAATGCACCGCGCCATTCGGCGCGCGCGGAGGTCCGAAGGAGTGATGTCAGGTCGGCTGGTCCGGCTCGCTGGCGCGCTCGCGATCACCGCGGCAGCCGTCGCGGTCGGCTACGTCATCAACGTGACGTCACGGACGCCGGCGACGTACCTGACGTTCTTCCCCGCCGTCTTCCTGGGCACCTGGATCGCGGGCCGGGCGGGCGGCTTCCTGTCCCTCGGGCTGTCGCTCCTGCCGGCCCTGTACTTCCTGCCGCCCGCGGACAGCCTGTCCTTCGATCACACGGCGGGGGCCTGGCTCTCGCTCGCGATCTTCGGCGCGACCAGCGTCACGATCATCGAGATCCAGTCCCAGCGTGATCGCCTGCTCACCGCCCACCGCGCGGCCCGCGGCCGCGCCGAAGCGCTGGCCGGCATGGTGGTGGATCTCAACGCCGGCCGCTCCCTGGCCGACGTCCTGGCGGCGGCCATCAATCACATCCGCGCGCTGCTGGCGGCCGACGGCGGCGCGCTGTACCTGTTCGACCCGGACGGGCGGCAGGTGCGCCGCGCGTTCGCGCCGGACGCCGGCGGCCAGCCCGAGACCGTGGTGCGCCTCGAGGACTGGCCGACCAGCCAGCGGGCGGTGCAGGAGCGCAAGACGGTGTACCTCCGGCGGCCCGACACCGCCGGCGGCGAGGCCGCGCTGTTCGCGCGCCTGGGCGTCTGGGGCTCGATGATCATGCCGCTCATCGTCGAAGGCCGTCCCCTCGCGCTGCTCGCGCTGCACTACCAGCGGGAGGGCTACACGCCCCCCGCGGATCACGTCGCGTTCGCCGAGAGCCTGGCCGCGCAGGCCGCCCTCGCGATCGACCGCGCGCAGCTCCAGGAGCGCGAGCGCGCGGGACACGGCGCGGCCTTGCGGGAGCGCGAGGAACGCCTCCGCACGACCCTGCACAGCATCGCCGACGGCGTCATCGCCACGGACGCGAGTGGGCAGGTGGTGGACATGAACCCGGTGGCCGAGCAGCTCACCGGGTGGCGGCTGAGCGACGCGCGGGGGGCGCCGCTCGCCGACGTCTTCGCCGTCATCAACGAGGACTCCCGCGCGGCGGTCGAGAGCCCGGCCGCGCGCGTCCTGCGGGAGGGCGTGGTCGTGGGCCTGGCGAACCACACCGCGCTCGTCGCCCGGGACGGGACCGAGCGGCCCATCGCGGACAGCGGCGCGCCCATCCGGGACGCCGAGGGGCACGTGCGCGGCGTCGTGCTGGTGTTCCGCGACATGACCGAGGAACGCCGGGCCGAACAGGCCGAGCGCCGCCTCAACCGCGCGCTCCGGACGCTCAGCCAGTGCAACGAGGTGCTGGTCCGCGCGACGGACGAGCGCGAGCTGCTCCAGGCCGTCTGCCGCACCGTCGTCGACACGGCCGGCTACCGCATGGCGTGGGTGGGCTTCGCCGAGCGGGATGAGCGGCGCACGATCCGGCCGGTGGCGCAGGCGGGCTTCGAGGACGGCTACCTGGAGTCCGTCACGATCACGTGGGCCGATGATGAGCACGGCCGCGGTCCGACCGGCCGGGCCGTGCGCACGGGCACCCCCGTCGTCGCGCGCAACCTGCGCACCGAGCCGGACTACGAGCCCTGGCGGGCCGAGGCGCTCCGGCGCGGGTTCGCCTCCTCGGCCGCCCTGCCGCTGCTGCTGGCGGGCGAGGTGCTCGGCGCGCTCACGCTGTACGCGCCGGAGGCCGAAGCCTTCGACGACGCGGAGATGAAGCTGCTCGGGGAGCTGGCGGATGACCTCGCGTTCGGCCTCGCCACCCTGCGCGCGCGGGCGGAGCGCGAGCGGATGCAGGCCCAGCTGCTGTTCGCCGACCGCATGGCGAGCATGGGCCAGCTGGCGTCCGGGGTCGCGCACGAGGTGAACAACCCGCTCGCCTATGTCATCACCAGCCTGGACCTCATGGCGCAGGACCTGCCGCGGCTGACGGCCGCGGGCCCGGCGGGGAGCGCGGGGGACGCGCTGTGCGCCCACGCGGAGCGGCTCGCGCAGGCCCGCGACGGCGCGGAGCGCGTGCGCCTCATCGTGCGCGACCTCAAGACGTTCTCGCGCGCCGACGACGAGACCATCGGGCGCGTGGACCTCGGGCGCGTCCTCGACGCGGCCATCAGCATGGCGGCGAACGAGATCAAGCACCGCGCGACCCTGGTGCGGGACTATCGCGCGCTGCCGGCGGTCATGGGCAACGAGGCGCGCCTCGGGCAGGTGTTCCTGAACCTGCTCACCAACGCCGCCCAGGCCATCCCCGAAGGCCAGGCGGCCCACAACGAGATTCGCGTCGTGGGGGCGAGCGATCCCGCCGGGCGGGTGAGCGTCGAGATCCACGACACCGGCGAGGGCATCGCCAGCGAGCACCTCGGTCGCATCTTCGATCCGTTCTTCACGACCAAGCCGATCGGGGTCGGGACCGGGCTGGGGTTGCCGATCTGTCACGGCATCGTCACCGCCATGGGGGGCGACATCACCGTGCAGACCACCCCGGGCCACGGCAGCGTCTTCCGCGTGAGCCTGCCCGCCACGAGCGCCGCGCCGGCGCCGGTGGAGGCCCCGCGCGCGCCGCCGCCCCCGGCCCCGAGCTACCCGGGACGGATCCTCGTGATCGATGACGAGGAGACGATCGGCGCCGCCATGTGCGCGGTCCTGGCGGACTACGCCGTGGTCGCGACCACGCAGGCGTCGCAGGCGCTCGCGCTGCTCGAGCAGGGCGAGGAGTTCGACCTGATCTTCTGCGATCTGATGATGCCGGACATGACCGGGATGGACTTCCACGCGCGCCTCGCCGCGCGCGCCCCGGCGGCGGCCGACCGGATCGTCTTCATGTCGGGCGGCGCCTTCACCCAGCGGTCACGGGAGTTCCTGAGCGGGGTGCCGAACCCGCGCCTCGAGAAGCCGTTCGACCTGCGTCGTCTCCGGGCCCTCACGCGCGACCGGCTCGCGGCCCTGCGCGGCGGCGCGGCCCCTGATCGCTGAGGCGCCGCGGGTGGACGCTCGCGCAGGGGATTGACGCGGCGACCGGTCTCCAATTGGCCCGCAAATTGCTATCCACCGGGCCGCGTCGGTGATACTGATACGGCGTTCGCCGTACGGCGAATGTCAGCTTCCAGTCGAGCAATTTGGGCTCACGGGGCGTCCGGTCCCGTGGAGGAGGAAGAGGAATGTCGCGCGCTTCATCGGTGATCGTCGCACTACTCATGCTCTGCGCCGTGACCGCCCCGCGGTCGGCGCGGGCGGATTTCCCGAGCCCGTCGCTCTACATCGGCGTGGACGGCGGCGCCATGTTCCGCCTCCGCGGCTGGGACCTCGGCGACAGCACCACCCAGTACCCCGGCGGCAAGGGCGAGGGTCAGGTCGGGCTGCGGCTCGGCATGCACCTCCTTCCGCAGCTCGCCCTCGAAGGCGAGCTCGCGTACGTCCCGCTCCTGCACCGCGGCGACCGCAACACGCTGCTCGCCTATGACCTCAACCTCCTCTTCCACTTCATGAAGGGCAACTGGTCGCCGACGGCCGCGATCGGCTTCGGCGCCTACAGCACCGTCAAGGGCAACCTCGGCAAGGACACCGACCCGCGGCTGCACGTGGGCCTCGGCGTGCGCGGGCTCGTGACGAGCTGGATGGCGCTCCGGATCGACGTCCGCGACGTCATCAGCGACGGCTTCGACAACGGCGGCTCGAACAACATCGAGGTGCTGGGCGGCATCGACTTCTTCGTCTGGGGCGGCAAGCCGGCGGTGAAGCCGGCCGACCGCGACGGCGACGGCATCCCGGACGTGGACGACGCGTGCCCCGACGAGGCCGGGCCGGCGGCGACCAAGGGCTGCCCCGACCGCGACGGCGACGGCATCCCGGACAAGGACGACGCGTGCCCCGACCAGGCGGGCCCGGCCGAGCTCAAGGGCTGCCCCGACCGTGACAAGGATGGCATCCCGGACAAGGACGACCGCTGCCCGGATCAGGCCGGCCCGGCCGAGCTCCAGGGCTGCCCCGACCGCGACGGCGACGGCGTCCCGGACATCGACGACAAGTGCCCGGACCAGCCCGGCCTGAAGCAGTACCAGGGCTGCCTGCCGGAGAAGGCGAAGAAGTTCACGGGCAGCATCAAGGGCATCAACTTCGCCACCGGCAGCGCGAAGATCCTGCCGAACTCCTTCAAGGTGCTCGACGGCGCGGTCGCGGTCCTCAAGGAGTTCCCCACCATGCGCATCCGCATCGAGGGCCACACGGACAACGTCGGCAAGCCGGACAAGAACCAGGCCCTGTCCGAGAACCGCGCCAACGCGGTCCGTGACTACTTCGTCAAGAAGGGCATCGACGCGAGCCGCCTCGAGGCCAAGGGCTACGGCGAGGCCAAGCCGGTGCAGGACAACAAGACCGCCGCGGGCCGCGCCGCGAACCGCCGCATCGAGTTCCACGTGCGGGGCATGAAGTAGCACCTGACACCTTCACGCTCCGGGGGCGCGGGGAATTGGCCCCGCGCCCCTGGAGAGCCCCAACGAGGAGAAAGTCGCATGAGATCACTGAATCGCGTCGCGGGGCGCGCGCTCACGCCGGCGGTCATGGCCGCGCTGCTGCTGAGCGGCGCCGTGGCCCGCGCGCAGGAGCCGCCGCCGCCCAAGTTCGTCTTCGAGAAGCCGCCGGCCGAGGTGAAGAAGGTCGAGTGGAAGGCCTCGACGAAGATGGGCCTGCTGCTGACCAGCGGCAACTCGCAGATGACGACCTTCACGTTCGGCGGCACCGTGTCGCGCAAGGACCCGTCGAACAAGCTGCAGCTCGATTTCAACGCCGCCTACGCGCGCTCGAACATCCTCATCGCCAGCGACACCAACGGCAACGCCTTCCTCGACCCGGGCGAGATCACGCGCCAGGGCCAGACCACCGCGAACCAGTGGAACCTGAAGGCCCGCTACGACCGCTTCTTCACCACCAACAACTCCTTCTACGCCGCCGGCCTCGCCGCGGCCGACCAGGTCGCCGGCAAGGACTTCTTCGGCGGCGGCCAGGTCGGCTACGCCCGCCAGCTCCACAAGGACAAGCGGTGGGACGCTTCGGCCGAGATCGGCTACGACCTCTCCTACGAGGTGCTGGCGCCGCCGACCGACAAGAGCACGCTCGTGCAGTCCCTCCGCATCTACCTCGGCGGCAACCTGCGCGTCCGCGAGGGCACCGCGCTCTTCGCGAACGCCGAG
>DASXVK010000049.1:0-7412 GCA_036504295.1 Polyangia bacterium | reverse complement strand
GCGCCGTCGCCGGCGTGCTCGCCGCGGAGCTCGCGCGCGCCGGCTGGTCGCCGCTCCTCGCGGACGGCAGCCTGTGCCAACCCTTCACCAGCGGCGCCATCAACGATCAGAACGTGGTCGCCCGTCTCCCGGCGCCCGCGGGCGCGCGCGGCCCGGCCATCATCCTCGGCGCGCACTACGACGCGCTCGGCTTGCGCGGCGGCCGCCTCCACCCCGGCGCCGACGACAACGCCTCCGGCGTCGCCGCGCTCCTCGAGGTCGCGCGGCTCCTGCCACGGAGAGCCGCGCGGCCCCCGGGCGACGTGATCCTAGTCTTCTTCGGCGCCGAGGAGGTGCGCGCGCGCGGCTCCCGCCACTTCGTCGCGCACCCGCCGGTGCCGCTGGAGCGCGTGGCGCTGATGGTCAACCTCGACCAGGTGGGCCGGCCGCTGCTCGACGGGCATCCCCTCCGCCGGCTGCTCGGCAGCCCGCGCGACGCCTTCGGCTACACGGTGTCCATGCTCGGCCGGGCCGCCGCGGAGGCTCGGATGCGCCACGCGAGCAACGCCACGCGCACCCCCGTCATCGGCATCCCCGAGGGCCTGCTGCCGCTCGCCGGGTTCTACACGGACAGCCTCTCGTTCGCGGGGCGGGTGCCGGCGCTCATGCTCTCGACGTCGATCCACGCGGACTACCACCGCCCGTCGGACACGGCCGACCGGATCGATCTGGGGCAGGTGGAGCGGGCGGTGCGGCTGATGCTGGCGATCGCGGGGGAGCCTCACCGCCGATTCATCATCATCTCCAGGTTGTACATGCGCTTCGCCTTGGCCGGCATGGCGGGCGCCGGCGACGCCGGGGCGAAGTTGTAGTCGGCGCCGTGGGCGGCCTGGCCCTGCGCCTTCTGCCGCTCCTCCGCGAGCTGCTGCTGCATCGCCTGCTGCTCGAGGCGGTCCCACATCTCCCGCGGCACGGTGAGGGCGTAGCTGAAGTCGAAGGTCTCGCGCTTGCCCTGGGGGACGTCGAGCTTCCAGGTCAGGAGGCCGTTCGCGTCCCGGCGGTCGAGCGACCGCGAGGAGCCGGCGAAGCCCGACTCGATGCTCGGATCGGCCGACACCGGGTACTGGTCGAGCACGATGACCTGCCGGCTCTTGCCGGAGTAGTTCGCGATCTCGATCTGCCACTGGTTCTTGACCGTGACCTTCTTCGAGAAGAAGCCGGAGCCCTCGACGTCGCCACGGAGCAGGGTGCGCTTGACCTGGAGCCGCTGATCGGGGCCGAGGTAGATGTCGAAGTCCTCGCCGGCGGCCGCGAGGTGGCCGAAGGCGGAGGTGCCGACGAAGTTGCCGTCGAGGAAGACGGCGATGCCGCCGCCGAGCAGGGGCATGCCGCTGCTGTTGTTCAGGCGCGCGCGCAGGTACACCTGCTGGGTCAGCGACGGGATGGCGACGTGCGCGAGCGTGCCGGGCAGCTTGCTGCTCTTGAGCACCACGCGGTGGTCCGCGCTGTCGCTCGCGATGGTCTCGCGGCCCGGGAGCTGCACCGTCATCGTCGTCGACCCCCCGGCCGCGCCGGCGTCGGACGCGCCGGAGCTCCCGTCCGCGTCCCCGCCGTACTGCTTGCGCTGCGTGTTGCCGACGGGCGGCGTGAGCGAGCGCTGGGAGAGGCGCCACGGCTGCAGCATGCCGGGCGCCGTCCCCACGGCCGGCCGGGCGGTGGAGAGGGTCACCTTCACGTTCTCCCAGGTCTCGCCGGAGGTCTGGCGGATGTTGGCGTTCGACACCAGGTGGAACGCGCCGCCCTCGGCCGAGCCGCGCAGGTCGTACAGCGGCGTCCACGAGACGTTCGTGACCGTGTACTCGAGCGTGACGTCGGCGCTCGCCCCGGGCCGGCCGGCGTACCCCACCTCGACCTCCACCGGCGAGCGGCGGCGGGCCAGCATCGCCTCGTTCAGCTTGTTGGCGGCGTCCCCGCGCTCGCGCTGCAACCGCTGCAGCACGATGCCGACGGCGCGGATCTTCGCCTGGTACGCCTCGCGCTTCTCCTCGAGGAAGTCGACCGCCGACTTCCAGCCGTCCGTCCGGATGCTGCCGAGGCGCAGCTCGCGGTCGCTCTGGGCCGTGGTCATCGCGCCGAGGCTGCCGAGGAGCCGGAGCTGCTCGTTGTACGTGGCGATCTTGTCCGACTCGGCCTGGATCTTCTGGTCGATGCGGTCGAGCTCCAGCCTGAGCGGGTGGTCGAGCCACTCGCGGTCCGAGGTCGGGGCGGTCGGCCGCACGGCGACGCTCGTGATCGTCACCCCCCGCCCCGAGGCGCGCACCGACTCGCGCACGAGCGCCACGGGCAGGCTGTGGAAGCGCAGCACGCCGCTCGCGTGGGTCGGGACCAGCGCCTGCACGCGGCGGACGAGCGCCCGGTCGGAGAAGACGGTCACCGCGTCGACCTTGCCGCTCACCCGCTGGGGACCGGGCGCTTGGGCCGTCGCCACCGAGGCCAGGAGGAGGAGCGGCGCTGCGAGCAGGCGGAGGAGCGGTCTCATCGTGATCTCCTTGTTCGTGCGTGGTGTCCGAGGAGCATGGGACGCACGCCGGGCGAGAAAGACCTGCCGGCGCGGCCCGCGCGCTCAGGCGTCCTTCGGGCCGATGCTGCCGAGCGCCGCCAGGTCCGGGATGACGAACCCGTCCTTCTCGGTGCGCACGGTCCCCTCCTTCGCCCAGCGGCTCATGATCCGGATCGCGGTCTCGATGGTCGTGCCGACCATCTCGGCGATGTCCTGCCGGGCCAGGGCGAGGGGCACGAAGGTGCCGCCCCGCTCCGCGCGGCCGATGCGCTCCGCCAGGCGCACGAAGAGCAGGGCGATCCGGCGCTCGATGCCGCTCGTCGTGAGCTCGTCGAGCCGCCGGGTGACGAGGCGCAGGTGCCGGGTCAGCTCGCGCAGGAGGCCGCGGGCGAGGGCGGGGTGGCGCTCGAGGAGCGCGAAGAAATCGTCGCGTGGGATCGCGAGCGCCGTCGTCGGCTCCGCCGCCGTGGCCGTGGCGGGGAACGGGATGCCGTCGTACACGGCGACCTCGCCGAAGGTCTCGCGCGGGCCCAGCACCTCGAGGATGAGGTCGCGCCCGCCGGTCTGGCGCACGATCTTGACGACGCCGCGCACCACCAGCCACAGGTGCAGCGGCGGATCGCCTTCGCGGAAGATGACGTCGCCCTTGGCGAACGTCCGGAGCTGCGCGAGCGGCAGGACCAGCTCCAGCTCCGCCGGCGTGAGCCCCTGGAACATCGGGAAGCTGCGGAAGATCGCGGCGACGTCCACGCTCGGCTCCTACCCGGCCTCGACCATGCTCACGAGCTCGGCGAGGGCCTCGATGCGGGCGCAGTCGACGTGCTCGTAGATGCCGAAGCTGTCGAGGAGCACGGCCTCGAGGCCCGCGCCCCGGGCGCCGGCCACGTCGATGCCGTACGCGTCGCCGATGAAGAGGGTGCGCTCGGGCGTGGTCCCGGCGCGCTCGAGCCCGAGGGCGAAGATGCGCGGGTCCGGCTTCTCGACGCCGACGAGGTGCGAGTCGATGATGAAGCGGAAGAACGGCTTCAGCCCCGCGTCGGCGAGGAGCTCCGCGACCGTGCCCTCGGCGTTCGAGATGACGCCGAGGACGTAGCCGGCCTCCTTCAGGCGGCGCAGCGTCGGGGCGACCGAGGCGGGGACGCGGCTCCACAGGTTCGCGCGCATGTGCTCGGTGAGGAGGCGGTCGACCGCGTCGTCGCGGGCCTCCCCGGTGAGGCCCGCGGTCTCGAGCATCACGGCCATGTACCGGCCCCAGCGCGCGAGGTGGCCCTGGCCGGAGGCCGCCAGGTGGTCGGCGTCCTGGCGGGCCAGCCGCTCGCCGCGCCACAGGTCGCCCTCCTGCACGTCGCCGCCGGCGATCTCGGCGACCCGCGCGTGGTCGAGGTAGACCAGCGTGTTGCCCGCGTCGAACAGGACGGCGTCGAAGCGGCGCACCCTACACCTCGAAGAGCTCGAGCGTGCGGCGGTCGGCCGACGCCCGGCGTGCGCGGGTGCTCGCCCACTCGCGCAGGGCCGCGAGCTTCTCCTCGTAGGTCCGCGCGAGCGGCACGATCTCGCCCGCCGCGGCGGTGAGGTCGCCGGGCTCGAGCTCGGCCCCGCGGCCGAACGCGCGGTAGAGGGCCGCGATCACCACCTGCTCCAGCTCCGCGCCCGAGAACTGGTCCAGCTCGCGGGCGAGCACCGCGACGGGGAAGTCGGCCGGGTCGCGCCCGCGCGCCCGGAGGTGGATGGCGAGGATCTCCTCGCGCTCGCGCGCCGCCGGCAGGTCGACGAAGAAGATGTCGTCGAAGCGGCCGCGGCGGGCGAGCTCCGGCGGCAGCCCCTCGATGTCGTTGGCCGTGGCGGCGACGAAGACCGGGGCCTGCTTCTCCTGCAGCCACGTGAGGAAGCTGCCGAAGACGCGGGCGTCGGTGGGCCCGGCCTTGGCGCCGCCCACGCCCTTCTCGATCTCGTCGACCCACAGCACGACCGGCGCCATGGCCTCGGCGGCCCGCAGCGCCTGCCGCAGGGTGTCCTCGGGCGAGGGCGCGGCGAAGACGGCCGCGAAGTCGAGCCGCACGAGCGGCACCCGGAAGGTGCCCGCCGCGGCCTTGGCGGCGAGCGACTTGCCGCAGCCCTGGACGCCGGCCAGCAGCACGCCGCGCGGCTCGGGCAGGCCGAAGCGGCGCGCCTCGTCCGAGAAGGCGCGCACGCGGGCGCGCACCCACGCCTTGAGCGCCTCGAGGCCGCCGACCTGCGCGAGCGACGCCGGCTGGTCGATGAACTCGAGGCAGGCGCTCTGGATCAGGATGCGCTTCTTCTCGTCGACGATGCGGCGCAGCGCCGCCCCGGCCTCCGCCTCCGCGAGGGCGAGGCGGAACGCGCGCCGCGCCTCCGCCGTCGTCAGGCCGCGGGCCGCGCGGACCGCCGGATCCGCGTCGAGGGTCGGCCGGTCGGCGTCGGTCACGGCCGGGCCGTGGGCGCGCCGCTCCGTCTCGAGCAGCGCCGTGAGCTCGGCGGCGGTCGGCAGGGGCAGGTCGAGGATGGCGACGTCCTTCTCGAGCTCCGGCGGCACCACGGACCGCGGCATCACGAGCACCGCCGCCTTGCGCGTCCCGGGCGACTCGGTCGCGAAGTCCCGCAGCGCGCGGACGATGCGCGGTTGATCGAGGAAGGGGTGCAGATCGAGGAGGACGTAGAGCCCCGGCCGCGGGTGCCCCTGCGCCTCGTGCACCGCGGCGTAGGGATCGCCGCCCCCGATGCCGTCCTCGTAGCCGTGGAGCAGCGACCAGACGCGGACCGCGCCGCCGGCGGCGGCGGCCCGGGCGGCGGCCACGGCGCGCTCCTCCTCGTGGGTGATGACGTAGATGAGCGGGAAGCCCGCATCGATCAG
This sequence comes from Polyangia bacterium, assembly GCA_036504295.1. Taxonomy (GTDB): domain Bacteria; phylum Myxococcota_A; class Polyangia; order JACRCY01; family JACRCY01; genus DASXVK01. The sequence goes on along the minus strand of DASXVK010000049.1, from coordinate 2,001 downwards.
GCGGCGCAGCTCTCGGACGACATCGGCCATCTCAGCCCTCGACGGTCACGCGGGTCACCTCCTCGAAGGAGGTGAGACCCTTGGCCAGCTTGCGAATGGCGGCCTCGCGGAGCGTCATCATGCCGTCCTGGCGCGCCTGCTTCATGATCTCCTTGGCGTCGGCGCCGGTCCGGATCAACTTGCGGACCTTGTCATCGATCTCCAGCACCTCGAAGGCGCCGGTCCGGCCGAAGAGGCCGGTCGAGCGGCACTTGGGGCAGCCCTCGCCGCGCGCCACGACGAGCTGCGGCGTCTCCCCCTGGGCCGAGAGCTCGCCGAGGTCGATGCCGAGCAGCGACAGCTGATCGGGCGTGAGCGTGGTCTCGGCGCGGCAGCCGCTGCAGACGAGCCGGCAGAGACGCTGGGCGACGACGCCGACGAGCGTCGAGGAGACCAGGAAGGGGTCGACGCCCAGCTCCACCAGCCGCGTCACGGAGGTCGCGGTGTCGTTCGTGTGCAGCGTCGAGAGCACGAGGTGGCCGGTGAGCGCCGCCTGCACCGCGTGCCCCGCCGTCTCCGCGTCGCGGATCTCGCCGACCATGATGACGTCGGGGTCCTGGCGCAGGATGTGGCGCAGGGCGGTCGCGAAGTCGACGCCGATCTTGGGCTGGATCGCGAGCTGGTTGAAATCCTCGACGACGATCTCGATCGGGTCCTCGATCGTCGTGATGTTGATGTCCGGCGCCGCCAGCGCGCGCAGCGCCGAGTAGAGCGTGGTCGTCTTGCCGCTGCCGGTCGGGCCGGTGACGAGGATGAGGCCGTTCGGGCGCGCGATGAAGCCCTCGAACTGCCGGAGCTGCCCCTCGGAGAGGCCGATCTCCGAGAGGTCCCGGATGATGACCTCGGGATCGAAGATGCGGATGACGACCTTCTCGCCGAAGGCGACCGGCAGGGTGGACATGCGCAGCTCCACCTCGGTGTCGGCGCGGCTGGTCTTGATGCGGCCGTCCTGCGGGCGGCGCTTCTCGGCGATGTCCATGCGCGCGAGCATCTTGAGGCGCGAGACCACCGCCGGGTGCACCACCTTCGGCAGGGTATTCACCGTGTGGAGCACGCCGTCGATGCGCAGCCGCACGAGCGAGTGCTCGCGCTTCGGCTCGATGTGGATGTCCGAGGCCCGCTGGTCGAGCGCGTAGTGCAGCAGGTACTCGACGGCGTTGACGACGTGGCTGTCGTTCGCCTCGATCTCCTCGATGCGCTTGAGCCGGACGTACTGCTCGAGGTTGCCGAGGTCGACGCCGGTGGTGAACTCGCGCTCGGCGGCCGAGATCGAGCTGCGGAACCCGTACACCTCGGTGATGATCCGCTGGATGTCGCTCTTGGTCGCGACCACCGGCCGGACCTTGTGCCGGACGAAGCGCTGCAGGTTGTCCAGCATCTCGGCGTCGAACGGGTTCGCGATCGCGATCGTGAGCGCGCCGTCCTCGAGGCCGAGCGGCAGGGCGCTGTGCCGGCGGGCGAACGGCCGGGAGAGCGTCTCGACGCAGAGCTTCGCGTCGATGGCGAGCGGATCGATGGTGCGATAGGGGAGCCCGACCCGCGCGGCCACCGCCTGCATCACCGCGTCCTCGGTCAGCGGCCGCGCCGCGTCGCCGCCGACGCCGAAGCCGAGGGCGGCGACGATCTCCGCCGGGTGCACCGTGTCGTCGTCGGTGCCGCCGCCGGCGCCGAGCCGGCGCGCGCCGGCGGTGACGCCGCGCTGCCGCAGGATGCGGCCGCGCTCGCGGCCCTCGTGGACCACCGCCTCGCGGCGCTGCACCTCGGTGAGCAGGCCGGCCTGGACGAGGATCTGGCACAGGGTGTCCAGGGTCAGCTCGACGGGCGCCTGCATTGCGGGAAAGGTATGCCCGATCGGCGGGGACGGTCAATGGAGGCTTGCGGCTAGGAGGTAGGCTTGAGGCTCGAGCGATGCGGGGGGCTCTTCCGGGTCGGGGGTTGCTCGAGCCTCAAGCCCTGGTCATT
>DASXVK010000048.1:0-4983 GCA_036504295.1 Polyangia bacterium | reverse complement strand
GAACTCGGACGTCGTCAAGGTCGACCTCGTCGTGCCGCTGGTCGCCGCGGAGCTGCCCGAGCCGGTGGGCGCGCTGCTCCTGCGCGTCGATGCCGGGCACTCGCTGTACCCGCTCGTGCAGGCGTGGCCGCGCCCGAGCGCGTCGGCGCAGGCGCTCCTGGTGCGACGCGAGGGCGACCAGGTCGTGTTCCTCCAGGATCTGCCCGCCGGCTCGCGCACGGCCTTCTCCTTCCGGCTCCCCCTGGGCGATCCGCGCCTGCCCGCCGCGGCGGCGGCCCGCGGCTACGAGGGGTCCATGGAGGGGCGCGACTATCGCGGCGCGCCGGTGCTCGCGGCCACGCGGCAGATCCCCGGGACGGACTGGCACCTCGTGGCCAAGATCGACACGCGCGAGGTGTACGCCGCGCTCCGCGACCGCCTGCGCCGGGTGGCCCTGCTGCTGGCGCTGCTCTGGGCTACCGTCGCCACCGGCGCGATCCTGGTCGCGCGACGCCACCACGAGCGCGAACGGCTGCTCGGGGAGGTCCAGCGCCTCGCGGCCGACCTGCAGGCGACCAATGACGCGCTCCGCGACAAGAGCGCCCGCCTGGTGGTGGCCGACCGCCGCAAGGACGAGTTCCTGGCCGTCCTCGCCCACGAGCTGCGCAACCCGCTCGCGGCGATCGGGGCGGCCAGCTACATGCTCGAGCGGTCGGGACCGCCCGTGCCGGCGGCGGCGCTCCCGCGGACCGTCATCGCGCGCCAGACCGCCCACCTCGCGCGGCTCGTCGACGACCTGCTGGACGTGGCACGGATCACGCGCGGCACGGTCGAGCTGCGCACGGAGGAGCTCGACCTGCGCGACGTGATGCAGCGCGCCGTGGAGGCGACCCAGCACGTCATCGCCGAGCGACAACACGCGCTGCAGCTCACGCTGCCCCCGGAGCCGCTGCCGCTCACCGGGGACCGCGTCCGCCTCGAGCAGGTCGTCTGCAACCTGCTCTCCAACGCCGCCCGCTACATGGAGCCCAACGGCCGCATCTGGGCGGCCGCGGAGCGAGACGGCGACGCGATCGTCCTGCGCGTGCGCGACACGGGCATCGGCATCGCCACCGACCTGCTCCCGCGCATCTTCGAGCCGTTCGTGCAGGCTGCGCCCCGGTCGGCGCGCGCCGGCGGAGGGCTGGGCATCGGGCTGGCGCTGGTGCAGGACCTCGTGCGCCTGCACGGCGGCACGGTCACGGCGCGCAGCGACGGCCCCGACCGCGGGAGCGAGTTCGCCATCCGCTTGCCGGCGCTGGCGCGCCGGGAGCCGGCCAGGAGCGCGACGGCCGAGGATGGCCCACCGACCGGGGCCGGGGCGGCCCGCCGGGTCGTGGTCGTCGACGACGATCAGGACGTGGCCGAGATGCTGTCCCAGGCGGTGGGCTCGTGGGGGCACCCGGTCCGGGTGGCGCACGGCGGCGAGGAGGCGATCGCGCTGATCACGGCGGACCCGCCGGAGGTGGTGCTGCTCGACATCGGGCTGCCCGACGTCGACGGCTACGAGGTGGCGCGCCGCCTGCGGGGGCGCCTCCCCCCGGCAGCCGGCATCCGGCTCGTGGCGCTCACGGGCTTCGGCCAGCCGGAGGACCGCGCGCGCGCCTTCGAGGCGGGGTTCGATCGGCACCTCACCAAGCCGGTGGACCTCGAGGCCCTCGCGCGCCTCCTGGCCGAGCTGCCCGGAGAGGTGCCGCCGTGAGAGCCCGCGCATCCAACCCCACGTCACACCTGCAGCTGGAGCACCCGTGGTGATGCGGTGAGCGCAGCGAAGCTCGGACCGGACGGGCGGCCCCTGCCCCCCATCGCGCGCGCCGAGAACGCTCTCGACGAGATCCATCGCTCGCTGGTGCCCCCGTCTCAGCCCGCCGCGGGCAGCTCGCTCAGCGCCGCCTGCAGCGCGCGCAGGTCCGGCGGCTTCGTGAGGTGCCGATCGAAGCCGGCCTCGGCGGCCCGCTGCTGGTCCTCCAGCGTCGCGTACCCGGTGAGCGCGACCAGCGGCACCGGCCCAAGCGAGGCGCGCATGACCCGCGCGACCTCGTACCCGTCCATGCCCGGCAGCCCGATGTCGCAGAGCACGAGGTCGGGGGCGAACTCACGGGCGACGTCGAGGCCCTCGGGCCCGGTGTGCGCCACGGCCGCAGCATGACCCAGGAGCTCCACCACCTCCTTGAGGCTCTCGGCGGCGTCGACGTTGTCCTCGATGATGAGCACCCGGCGGCCGGCGGTCCGCGGCTCGCGGGGCAGTGCGGCGCGGGCGACCTCGCGCGCCTCGTCCTCGTGCAGCGGCAGCTGGACCACGAACTCGGCGCCCTGTCCGGGGCCGCCGCTGTGGGCGGTCACGCTGCCGCCGTGCAGCTCGAGGAGGCTCCGGACGAGCGCGAGCCCGAGACCGAGCCCGCCGCGGCTGCGGTCGAGGGTCTGGTCTGCCTGGACGAACGGCTCGAAGAGGAGGGCCAGCGTGTCGGGGGCGATGCCCGCGCCGGTGTCGCGCACGCGGATGACGGCCGTGCGGCCCTCGCCGCGCGCGAGCGCCAGGACCGTGCGGCCCCCGCGCGGCGTGAACTTGGCCGCGTTGTGCAGCAGGTTGCCGACCACCTGCGTGAGGCGCGTCGGGTCGCCGTAGACGAGGAGCGGCTCGCCCGACACCTCGACGGCGAGGTCGATCCCGTGCGTCGCGAACAGCTCGCGGTGGTCGGCGGCGACTCCGCGTACGATGCGGTCGAGCTCGACGTGCTCGCAGCGCAGGCGGACCTTGCCGCTCGTGATGCGGGTCACGTCCAGCAGATCGTCGACGAGCCGGGAGAGGTGCTCGACCTGGCGCTCGATGACGTCACGCGCCCGCTGCGCCTGGGCGCCGCCCGGAGCGGCCCGCCCGAGGACGTAGACGCTGGTGCGGATCGGCGCGAGGGGGTTGCGCAGCTCGTGCGAGAGCACGGCCAGGAACTCGTCCTTCCGGCGGGCGGCCTCCCGGAGCGCCTCTTCGCCGCGCTTGCGCTCCGTGATGTCGTTGAAGAGGATGGCGACCTGCCGCTGCTCGGGCTGGCCGAAGCGGAACGCGTAGACGTCGTACCAGCGGCCCAACTGCTCCGCGCGGTTCTGGAAGCGAGACGGTTCGCCCGTCCGGGCGATGCGCCCGTAGATCTCGAACCAGTGCTCCTCGTGCGCCGGGGCGAGCTCGCGCATCCGCTTGCCCTGCGCGTTGACCAGGCCGGTCTGCCGCTCGAAGGCCGGGTTCACCTCGAGGAAGCGGTAGTCGACGGGCTTCTCCTCCTGGTCGAAGATCAGCTCGATGATGCAGAAGCCTTCGTCGATCGCCTCGAACAGGGTCTGGTAGCGCTTCTCGGACGTGCGCAGCGCCTCTTCGACGCGCCGGCGCTCGACCGCCCGGCCCGTGGTCTCCTGCAGCGCGAGCAGCGTGCCCCCGACGGTCCCATCCTCCACGCGCACGGGGCTGTAGCAGCGAGCGTCCCCCACGCATCTGGTCTCGCCGCGGTCCATGACGGCCGCGACGAGGGGCTCGTCGCCGGGCCAGGCCTCGGGCCAGATCTCGCGGGCGGAGCGCCCGAGCGCCCGGGGGTGCCGGCCAGCCAGGATTGCCCGGTAGGCGTCGTTGTACAGCAGGACGAGCTCACGCCCCCACAGCAGGGCCGCGGGGAACCTGGTGCCGACGACGAGGTTGACGATGGTGCGGAGCGACTGGGGCCAGCGCTCGCGCGGGCCGAGGGGGGTCGCGGACCAGTCGAGGTCCCGGATCCTCGCGGCCATCTCGCCCGTGCCGACGAGCCAGTCAGGACGGGTCCCGGGGTGCTCCCGCATGCGCTGCGTCCGCCGTGATCACACTTTTTCGATGCCAGGCTCCGGCGGATCCGCGGCGCGGCCGAGCGCCAGGCCGAAGTAGTCGCGGGCGTTGCCGAAGCCGAGGCGCCAGACGAGGTCACCGAGCGCCGCGCGGTCGTCGGGGAGGCGCCCCCGGCGCACCTCCTCCCCCAGGAGGTTGCACAGCAGGCGCCGGAAGTACTCGTGGCGCGAGTAGGACAGGAAGCTGCGCGAGTCGGTGCTCATGCCGACGAACCGCGCGAGCAGGCCGAGGTTCGCGAGCGCCCGGAGCTGCGCCTCCATGCCGTCGAGCTGATCGAGGAACCACCACGCCGGGCCCCACTGCATCTTGCCCGGCACGCGGCCGTCCTGGAACGCGCCGCACAGCGCCGCGAAGACCTCGTTGTCGGCGGGGTTCAGGTTGTAGATGATGGTCTTCGCGAGCTGGTCCGTGGCGTCGAGGCGGTCGAGGAAGGCCGCGAGCGGCCCCGCCTGCGGGAGGTCGCCGACCACGTCGAAGCCGCTGTCCGGGCCGAGCCGCCGGCGCCCCCGCGCGCGCACGTCGCGCAGGGCCCCGAGGTGGAGCTGCTGCACCCAGCCGCGCGCGTGGTCGAGGAGCGCCAGGCGGTGCAGCAGCGCGGCGCGGAAGACGGCGGCCTCGCCCGGCGCGAGGGCCCGGCCGGCGCGCAGGCGGGCGAAGAGCGCCGCCGCCTCGGCGTCGGTGAAGGGCGCGGCGCAGGCCTGCTCGAGGCCGTGGTCGGAGGCGCGGCAGCCGTGCGCGTGGAAGCACGCGTGGCGCCGCTCGAGCGCCGCGAGCAGCTCGTCCCACGTGCCGACGGACGCGCCGGCGGCGGCCTCGAGCCGCCCGAGCCACGCCGTCCAGGCGGGGAGATCACCGACCGCGAGGGCCCGGTCGGGCCGGAACGTCGGGACCACGCGGGTCTCGGGGTCCGCGCGGGCGGCCAGCGCCGCGTGGGCCGCGAGCGTGTCGGTGGGATCGTCGGTGGTGCAGACGACCGCCACCCGGAATTGCCGCAGCAGCCCGAGCGCGGTGAAGTCCCCCTCGGCGAGGCGGGCGTTGGCGCGGTCGTAGATCGCCCGCGCCGTGTCGGGCCCGAGCGGGGTCGTGATCCCGAAGGGCCGCCT
>DASXVK010000047.1:0-23139 GCA_036504295.1 Polyangia bacterium | reverse complement strand
GCGGGGAAATGCAACACGGAGACGCGGAGGCACGGAGGATGATTCTGGATATTTAAGATCGTACTCCGTGTCCCCGTGCCTCCGTGTTGCATTTCCCCGCAGCTGCTAGAACGACTCGCCGCCGACCTGGCGCCCGTCGATGCAGATCTTCGCCTTGGTGGTGAGCATCGAGGTCATGAAGACCTCGACGATGCTGAAGCGGCGGCCGTCGTCGAGATCGAGCTTGGCCGACAGCAGCGGCGTGCGGCTCGCCATCGTCACGAGCTGACGGTTCACGTCGCGGCAGTCCCCGTCCACGTACAGCTTGGCCTCCGCGAGCCAGTCCTTGACCACCCGGATCTTGTGGCCCTGGAACTCCGTGATCCATTCCTTGGTCATCATGGCGTCTGCCCTCCTTTGGCGCCGTTGCCCCGGCCTCGAGCCTAGCATGAAGCGCTGCGTCATGACCAGGTGGCGCCGCCGCCCCGGGCGGCCGCCGGAGCCCCCCCGCGTTGACATGCGGCGATTCCCTCTTGCCAAATAGGGTCGGGATGGTGTGAAGATAGCCCCCAGTCGAGGTCCGCGTGAAGACCACAATCGCTCTCCTTTCGCTCCTCTCCCTCCTCTCTTCGGCCTGCAGCACGGTCCAGCGCGATACGCCGGACCTGCGGGGCCAGGACGTCCGCATCACGCTGCTGCACACGGCGGATACCCACTCGCGGCTCCTGCCGTACAACTTCGTGCCCGGCCGCAACGACCAGGACCTCGGGCTCGATCCCGCCGCCTGCAACGGGTGGGCGTGCGGCGGGATGTCAGCCGCGGCCCCGGACGGCGCGGCGATGGCGCAGGCCGCCCTGGGCTCGGGGTGCCGCCGCATCGAGGTCACACCCGAGCAGGTGAAGGGGATCGCGACGCGCATGGGCCTGCCGGGGCCGGACGCGGTCACCTGCCAGACCCTCTCGGCGCGCTACACCGCGCTCTGCAGCGCGCAGAAGTATCCGGGCACCTGCACGCCCGACGGCAGCGGCGGCTTCGTCGCCTGGGACTGCACCTGCAACTATGGCGGCTTCGGCCGCATCGCCACGGTGCTCCGCGAGTCGCGGGCGCAGGCGGGGCGCTCGCTGCACATCGACTCCGGCGACTGGTTCCAGGGCGCGCCGATCTTCAACGTCTTCAACGGCGAGGCCGAGCTGCGGATGGTGACCCACATCGGCACCGACGTCTCCGTCCTCGGCAACCACGAGTTCGACCGCGGCGTGAACAACCTCGCCTACCAGCTCAAGAACTGGGCCGGCTTCCCGGTCGTCGCCGCGAACTACGAGTACGACGCGCCGAACGACTTCTCGCGCCCGTGGCTCGGCACGCTCGTCGCGCCGTACGAGATCTTCAACCGCGACGGCCTGCGCGTGGGCGTCATCGGCATGGGCAGCCTCCAGTCGATGCTGAGCCTGTACGAAGGCGGCAACTCGCTCGGCATGCGGCCCCTCAACACGGCCGAGACGCTGCGCTACTACGTCGCGCTCGTGCGGCCGCAGGTCGACCTGCTCGTCATCGCCTCGCACATGGGCCTCGACGAGGACGAGACCGCGGCCGTCAACGAGGTCTTCAAGAGCGGCACGGACCAGGAGAACCAGAACTCCGCCCAGGCCGGCATCGACGTCATCCTCGGCGGCCACCTGCACATCGCGCTGAACCCGCCGAAGCTCATCCCGCAGCGCGACAAGGACGGCAACCCCACCGGCTTCAACACCATCCTGTGCCACTCGGGCGCCTTCGCGAAGTACGTCGGCCGCCTCGACCTGGCGGTGCACGTCGGCGACGCCCGCTCCGCCGACCCGCTCATGAGCCAGACCCACGTCGCCAGCTACACCTACGACCTCATCCCCGTCGACTCGCGCATCCCGGCCGACGGCGAGGCGCTGCGGGTCCTCGAGCCCTACGAGCTCGAGCTGAACCGCCGCCTCGACCTCACGAAGACCTTCGCCTTCGTCGGCACCGCCGACGGCTCCAAGATCTTCCGCAACGACGCCGGCGGCGGCGACTCGCAGATCGGCAACCTCGTCACGCTCTCGATGCGGGTGCGCAACCGCGTCGAGGCCGACTTCGCCATCACCAACAGCCTCGGCATCCGCACCGACTTCGAGTACGGCGCCATGACGCTCGAGCAGATGTACAACGTCTTCCCGTTCGAGAACTCGATCACGACGATGTTCCTCTCCGGCAGCGAGGTGCGCGAGACGCTCGACTTCGTCGCGCGCAAGAGCGCCGACCGCGGCTGCCGCACCCAGGCCCAGGTCTCGGGCATCGCGTTCGACATGGTGTGCCGGCGGCCGTCGGGCTGCGCCGACCCGACGCTGCCGAAGACCTGCACCGCCGACAGCGAGTGCGGCGACCAGAACACCGTCTTCTGCTGGGCCGATCCGTCCGACGGCGTGAGCAAGTGCCGCAAGCGCGCCGGCTCGTCGAGCGCCGCCGCCACGCCCGCAGGCGCGACCGCCATGAGCACCGGCTGCGCCGACAACATCTTCATCGGCGACGGCTGCAACATCTGCGACGTCAACGACGCGAGCTCGTCGTGCTGCAACAACCGGATGCTCGGCGGCGTCGAGCACCCCTGCGCCTGCGCCCCGCTGAACCCGTATGGCACCTACAAGGTAGCGGTCAACGACTACATCGCCGCCGGCGGATCGGGCTTCCTCGTCCTCAAGCGCAACACCACCAAGTACAACACCGGCATCTCGCTGCGCGACGCGCTCATCGACTACCTGCGCATGCTGCCCTCGCGCTGCGCCTCGCTGATCGACGACTGGAACGTGACCGTCCCGGCCGGGGACCGCAAGCTCGACGCCCGCGCGTGGGACGAGAGCGCCGGCCAGTGCGTGGACCTCGGCTCGGGGCAGCGCACCACCGTCTCGCGCGGCGACTGCGGCATGGCGTGCATCGACCTCACCGTCGAGCCGCACGACGGCCGCATCACGCCGGTGCTGGAGTGATCGCCATGCGCCCCTTCGTCCTCGTGTTCGCCGCCGCTCTCGCCGCCGCCTCGTGCACGACGGAGCGGCAGGGCCTGCTCACGACCGACATCGTCAGCTACCGCGTCACCCTCAAGTCCCCGCAGAACGTCGGGACCGCCGACGCCCCCCTGCAGGAGGACAACCCGCACACGGTCACCTTCGACGTCGAGGCGCTCGGCTCCGACGGTCAGGTGCGCACCGACTACAACGCCGAGCTCAAGCTGTGGGTGTACTACGACGGCACCCTCACCCCCGTCGCCGACCAGAACGGGTCCGAGACCGTCGCGCTCGTCAACGGCGGCGTCTACGACGTGACGCGCGTCATCCCGCTCGCCTTCGGGCCGACCACCATCTGGATCGAGGACGTGCGCCGCACCGCGGACGGCCACACCGCCTGCGACGGGCCGTACTCGACGAGCGCGGACCGCTGCAGCTACGCGACCGGCGCCTCGAAGGTCATCAACTACCGCAACCCGTTCCTCGACGAGGTGCAGCGGCCGGTGGACCCGAGCAAGCCGGAGGCGACCTGCCAGTCCCAGCTCCAAGGCAAGTCGGTCTACGTCGACCGCCCCCGCGACATCGACAGCAAGCTCGTGGTCACCGGCGCCTACTCCCAGGCGTTCACGGTCACCGACGTCTCGCCCTCGGCGATGGCCATCGGCTACAATCACATCTACGTCTTCAGCTTCGGGCGCGCCAAGCGCAACGACGGCACGGCGATCGCCGCCGGCGACACCGTCGTGTCGTGCGAGAGCGGCCGGTGCAAGGGCTACCTCTCGGGCGGCGTGAAGGAGTTCGTCGGCTTCACCGAGCTCGACTTCCCCCTCTACGACGTGGGCCCCCCGCCGGACGACGCCCCGGAGTGCCGCTGCGGCCTGTCGTTCCGGCCCGACGGCTCGCCGTGCGAGACCAAGGTGTGGGCGCCCTGCCCCGAGCCGGTCACGCTCGACCCGACCTGGCTCAAGGGCATCGGCGACCCGACCTTCCAGAAGATGGAGAAGCTCGAGGCGGGCCTCGTCCGCGTCACGAACGCGTTCGTGTGCCGCTTCGATCCGGTCGCCTGGGCCACCTACGGCCAGTTCACCGTGGACATCGGCACCGGGTGCAGCCTCGCCGTGGCCGTGAAGGGCGTCGTCCCCGGGCTCAACCCCGAGGCCGCGCAGGGCAGCACCATCCCGGAGATCATCGGCACCGTCCGCAACCTCAGCGGCTACTCGGGCGGCGACCCCGCCAATGGCGTCTACAACGTCTGGCTCCTCTACCCCCGCGCCGCCGACGACGTCGACTGCGGCACGGCCACGCCCGGCTGCACCAAGTGAGGACTCCGATCATGCGCCTTAGACTCGTTGCCCTGTTCGCCTTCGCCCTCGCCCTGCCCGGCCTCGCGCACGCCGGCGACTTCGTCGATACGCGCCTCAACTTCACGCTCACGGACGAGAACCTGCTCGTGAAGCCGGGCGAGACGAACCCGAGCGTCCCGGGCCTGCGCATCGGCATGCCCAGCCGCCTCGGCATCCTCTTCTTCGACAACTACGACACCCGCTACAGCGGGTACGAGAACCTCTCCCACGTCGTCGTCTACAAGAAGAAGGAGTGGAAGCAGAACGAGGCCGAGGCCGCGTTCGTCCTGCGCTTCCTCGAGATCTCGGACCTCTCGAACCAGATCATCGACGACGGCAGCTACCTCAAGATCACGCACTACCTGTCGCCGGAGCGGAAGAACAACGCCAACGTCTCGGCGACGCTCTTCCCGCTGTCGGGCGACCGCATGCGCCTCGGCTTCAGCTACCGCATCTCGTGGGGCGGCAGCCCGGTGTTCTTCAAGCCGAACCCGGACAACCCGACGGGCTCGACCGGCTCGAACTCGAACCCGGTGCCGGCGGCGAAGATCCAGTTCGCCACCGACCGGTTCTACGTCTACGCCGGCGCGAAGACCTCGGTCTTCCTCAACCCGGCGACGAACGAGCAGGAGGCCCACGCCGGCGGTCTCATCGGCGCCGGCGTCGACGTCATCCCGGCGCTCCGCCTGGAGGCGAACGGCGGCTACTTCGACCGCGGCGGCAACCCGAAGGAGGAGCTCCTGGGCTCCGCCGTGCGCATGGCCGGCGTCAGCGGCCGCCTCACGTACCACCACGGCATGGCCGTCGGCTCGTCGGCGGACTACGCGCTCTACCGCAACGATCCCTCGAGCGTCGGCTTCTGGTTCCAGAAGGAGAGCTACCCCGGCGGCATGGCGTACCTCGCCTCCGGGTCGTTCAACTACCTCGCCCAGACGCTGCAGGACGCGGATCGCGCGGCCTCGACCAAGTGGCAGGGCGCCATGGCCGGCGACGTGCTGCTGCGCATGAAGTACAACTACACGCGCCTGCACCTGACGTTCATGTACCGCTCGCTCGCCTACATCCTCAACAACGTCCCGTCGTTCGTCCCGTTCCAGGACTTCCCGAGCGCCGCGAAGGCGGGCGGCGAGCTCTTCGCCGCCGCCGGCGCGAGCCAGTACCTGCCGCGCCCGCACCTCACCCTCGGCGGCACCTTCGGCGTCCAGCGCCCGGCGACCTTCCGCGCCCCGACGCTGCCGCCGGAGCTCACCGGCAACAACCCTTCGCCGTCGCTCACGCAGAGCGCGACGATGGTCGTGCGGCAGGAGGGCGACGTCTCCCTGCTCCCGCCCGGCAAGGGCGAGGTCCCGATCATCGCCGCCAAGGGCTTCGTCCGGCTCGACTTCCTCGAGTACTTCGCCGCCATCCTCGACGTCTACTACGTGCACGACGCGAACCAGGCGAAGCTGTGCCGCTCCTTCGACGGGACCACCTGCGCCCCCGCGGACGCGCCCAGCCGCGAGTCCGAGTTCGTCCGCACCTTCATCAAGCCCGACCAGCTCGGCTTCAACCTGACGCTGCAGGCGCGCTTCTAGTCAGGCTCCGTCCCCCCAGCCAATCCAAACAACCAGGACAACCGCCAAGACGCCAAGGCCTTGGCGCCTTGGCGGTCCAAATTCCCCGCCCCTGCCCTCTCCCCACGTCCCTGGGTGTATAGTCCCGCTCATCTCTGACGGAGAAGCCATGCCCGCCCGCTCATCCTTGCTCGCGCTCAGCGTCGCGTCCCTCCTGCTCGCCGCCGGGTGCGGCGGCGCGCGGCCATCGGCGCCGCCCGCGTCACCCCCGCGCGCGGCGGCGGCGCCCGCGTCCCGCCCGGTCGCGGCCAAGCCGGCCGCAGCCGCCGCGGCGCCGGCGCCCGTGGCGACGTGCACCGGCCCGTGCTCCATCGCCACCGCCGCCGGCGCGATCCTGCCGGTCCCGGAGCGCTTCGTCGCCACCCGGCGCGGCGCCGTCATCGAGCTGGTCGAGCCCGACGAGGTCGTGCGGCTCGCGCTGGTCGAGGTCGAGCGCCCGTCGTGCGCGAGCGCGACCGCCGCCGCCTGGGCCGCCGCGGCGCCCACCGAGAGCTGGCGGCTGCACCAGGCCGTCTCGCCGCCGCCGTCGAAGGGCTTCGACGAGATCCGGGTCGAGACCTACGTGCCCGCGCCGGACCGGCAGGTCGCGCAGGCGATCGCCCGGCGCAAGGGGGCGCGGGTCTGGGTCGCGCTCGTCCGCGGCCCGGCCGCCGCCCTCGACAAGCGCGCCGCCCAGCTCAACACGTTCCTCTCCGGCCTCAAGGCGCCCGGCGTCGCCGACCTCGACCTCTCGGCGCGGCCCGCGAAGCCCATCGCCGGATCCCGGGCGGCGCTCGCCGAGTTCATCGCCGCGGCCCTGCGCGAGACCGAGACGCCGGGGCTCGCGATCGCGATCGTCGAGAACGGCGCGGTCGCGCTCGCCGAGGGCTACGGCGTGCGCACCGCCGGCCGCCCCGAGCCGGTCACGCCCGCCACCCTCATGATGATCGGCTCGGTGACGAAGTCCCTCACGACGCTGATGATGGCCACCGCGGTCGACGATGGGAAGCTCGCGTGGTCGCGGCGGGTCCGCGCGGTGCTCCCGACGTTCCGGCTCGGCGACGAGAAGCTCGCCGCGGCGCTGACGGTGGAGCAACTCGTCTGCGCCTGCGCCGGGCTGCCGCGCAAGGACCTCCCGCTCATCCTGTCGTTCGCCGGCAAGGGCCACGACGACGTGCTGCGTGAGCTCGCGCGCATGACCCCGTCGACGGGCCTGCGCGAGACGTTCCAGTACCAGAACCACATGGTGGCGGCCGGCGGCTACGTGGCCGCCCACGCGCTCGCGCCCAGGGAGCCGCTCGGCCGCGCCTACGACCAGGCCATGGCCGCGCGCGTCTTCCGCCCGCTCGGCATGACGGCGACGACGCTCGACCTCGACGCGGCGCTCAAGGTCAAGGACCACGCCATGCCGCACTCCCTCGACCTCGAGGGCCGGCACCAGCTCGTCCCCATCGACCACGAGCGGTTCGCGTCGTTCATCCGCCCGAGCGGCGGCGTCTGGTCGAACGTGCGGGACATGGCGCGCTACGTGATCATGGAGCTCGGCCGCGGCATCGCCCCCGGCGGCCGCCGCATCGTGTCCGAGGCGAACGGCACCTACCGCTGGCAGCCCCAGGTCAAGGTGAACGCCGACAGCTCGTACGGCCTCGGCTGGCTCACCTCGCGCACGAAGGGCCTGCGCGTCGTCACCCACGGCGGCGGCACGATGGGCTTCGCCACCACGCTGGCGTTCTTCCCCGAGAAGGGCGTCGGCGTGGTCATGATCGCGAACGGCACCGGCGGGCACGCCGCCGAGGCCGCGATCCTCGGCCGCCTGATGGAGCTGTGGTTCGACTACGACGACCGCGCCGCGGCGCGCCTGCGCCACGGCGCCGAGGAGCAGCAGCGCAGCCGCGCGCAGCTCAAGGCGCGGCTGAGCACGCCCGCCGCCGCGTGGATGAAGCCGCTGCTCGGGTCGCACCACAACCCGGAGATCGGCACGATCACCATCGCCGCCACGGCCGGCGGCTACACCGCGACGCTCGGCAAGTACCGCACGGGCCTGCTGCGCCACGACCGCCCCGACGGCAACGCCGCCCTCATCTTCACCACGCCGCCCCTCGCCGGGCTCGAGCTGCTGCGGCTCGACGGCACGGCGGGCACGCTCGAGATGGTGCGGGCGCAGGAGCGGTACGTCTTCCAGCGCGGCAAGAAGTAGCCCCGCGCCCCCCCGGCCGCCCCTCAGTCGCCCAGCTCGACGATCCCCACGACCTCGCCGCCGGGGCCCTGGCCCCAGGCGCCGCAGCGGCGGCGGCCGTCATGCGGCGTGTCGCAGCGCTCGATGCTCAACCGCAGCCGGGCGCCGGGGCGGGCGGCCTGGCCGAGGGCGGACAGCGGCACGGCGGCCTCGACCACCCACTCCTCGTCGTCGTCGCGGGGGTCGTTGAGCGTGCCGTCGCGCTCGACGCCGAGCCGGACGGCGCTCTCCCAGGTCGTGTCGCGCGCGCCGGCCGCGTCCTCACGGGCGTCGGCGACCACCCCGGCGGCGGAGATCTCGATGACCGAGGCGCCGCCGCCGCGCTCGTCGGCGAAGCGCAGCACGAAGTGGTCGTCGCCCGCGAGCGGGCTGTCGTGGGTCGCGGCGGTCGCCCGGATGTCCTCGTCGGCGGCGTAGAGCGCCATGAAGAGTGTCCGACCCTGCCACAGCAGGCGGGCCTCGGAGTGCGGGCGCGCGAGCCGGCCCGCGGCGTCGCGGAACGGATCCGTGCGCGCCGCGCGCCGCCAGTCCTCTTCCACCAGCTCTCCGTCGAGCTTCAGGACCCCGCGCGCCGGCGGCACCAGCAGCACGGAGGGGGCCGGCGGCCGCGCCGCGGGCGGCGCCGCGGCGGGCGCCAAGACGGCGGCGGGCGGCAGCGGCCGCGCGGGCTTGCAGCCGCCGGCGAGGGCCAACCCCACCGCGATGGCGCCGAGGATCCTCACGGCGCCGCGGACCCGTCGGCCTTGACGGCGAAGGACTGCATGACCGCGTGGCTCTCGTAGTCGTAGGCGGTGAACGTGAGGGCGCCGTCCGGGCGCTGGTCGGCGATCACGTACCCGTAGTTGACGCCGCTCGAGAGCGGCGCCCCGCCGTTGCCGACGACGAGCTCCTGCGCGCTCGCCAGGTGCTCGAGGGTGTGGGTGTGGCCGACGATGAGCAGCGTCAGCGGGTGCTTGCGGATGATGTCGACCGAGGGCGTCACCCCCGGCGCCGTCGTCGCCGCGGCCGGCTCGTGGCGCACGACCAGCGTGTAGGTGGTCGGCTTCGCGAGCTCGCCGTCGAGCCAGGTCGCCTGCGCCGACGACCAGGCGTTGGCGGCGATGACCACGAACTTGGCGCTCCAGGTCGCGTCGGCGGCGTCGATCCGGAAGGCGTAGTAGGGTTGCGTGAGGCCGAGCGGCCCGAGCATCTTGGACATGAACGCGGCGTAGTTCGGCGGCGTCGTCGTGGCGCAGTTCGAGGCCGTCGCGCCGGTGCACTCGTGGTTGCCGAGCGCCGGGAAGAGCGTGCCCGAGAAGGCGGCGCGGGCCGCGAGATAACGATCCATCTGCGGCGCGGCCTCCGCGCCGGTCGTGCTCGCGAAGACATAGTCGCCGGTCGCGAGCGCGAAGGCCGGGCGCGGGCTCTCCGCCTGCACGTCCTGCCAGATCCGGCCGATGATGGCCGACGGGTAGGCGGCCGTGTCGTCGATCACCGCGGGCCGCGTGTCACCGACGATGGCGAAGCGCAGCCGGTCGAGCGTGCCGCCCTGCGGACCGATGGGGCCCGGCGGCGTCGGCGGGCCGTCGTGACGCCCCGGAGCGTCGCCGGCGGCATCCACCGGACCGGCGCCGGGAGCGTCGGCGGGGGCGTCCGCGGGCGCCGCGTCGCCGGCCGGGCCGCCGTCATCGGGCGCGCCGGAGATGTCGCCCTGGCACCCATCGGCGAACAGGGCGCCGACCGGCAGCAGCAGGACAGAGCACAGCACCAGGGCCAGCGGCAGGCGCACGTCGCACACGTGCCACCGTGCATTGCATACGCAGTGCCGGCCCGAGCACAACGCAACGTGCCGCGATCCTTGGGCTGCGCGTGCGACCGCGCGCGGGCCTGGGGCGCGACTCCAAGGACCAACGGATCGCGGGTGCAACTTCCTTGGGGGTGCGACCGGAGCGGGGAGGTTCAGCGCGGCAGGCAGACGGACGCGGTGGCGGGGGTGGCGGTGCTGCTGCCGATGTAGCGGTCGGCGGTCTGCGCCGAGGTGCCGGGGGTGGCGCCGCAGGCGTCGGCGCCGGCCTTGGCGGCGCACAGGCCGGAGGTGCCGTCCGCGGCGGCGACGCAGAAGGTCGCGGCGGCGCCCGCCCGGTCGGGGCAGAAGCCGGCGCAGGCGACCGAGCAGAAGCCGTAGTTCAGCGAGCCGCCGTCGGCGCCGAAGCGGTAGCAGAAGGCGGCGGCGCCGGAGGCGGTGAAGCTGCAGTCCGCGTCGGTGCCGCAGGGCGTGCCGACCCACGGGCCGGGCGGCGGGGCCGCGACGCCGTTGAGCTTCGGGAAGGTGGTGGTGTCGTCGAGGCGCACGAAGGTGAAGCCCGCGTCCTCGAGGCTCGTGAGGACCGCGTCGAGGTGCGCGACGGTCCAGGCGTGCACGTCGTGGAAGAGCAGGACGCCGCCGCCGGTCGCCTTGGCCTGGGAGACGACGTAGCCGTTGATGTCCCGGCGGTACTGGTCGGCGACGTAGCGGAAGGTCGCCGGCGAGCAGTAGCCGCCGCCCGCGCCGTAGCACCAGTCGGCCGAGTCGATGTGCCAGCCGGTCACGTGGTAGCCGTAGTCGCGCACCGTCGCGGCCGAGGTGCAGCTCGCCGAGCCGAAGGGGAAGCGGAAGAAGCCCAGAGTGACGTCGAGGCCGGCGAGGATGTCGCGGGTCTTCTCGACCTCGCTGCGCAGGGTGGCGGCGCTGACGGTCTTGAGGTTGAGGTGGTTCTGGGAGTGGTTGCCGATGAGGTGGCCGGCGGCGGCCATCCGCTTCACGAGGTCGCGGTGCGCGGCCGTGGTCACGTTCTTCCCGTTCATGAAGAACGTGGCCTGGACGCCGTGGGCGGCGAGGATGTCGAGCACCTTCGGCGTCGTCACGAGGTTCGGGCCGTCGTCGAACGTGAGCGCGATGCGGTGCGCGAAGCCGCGGCGGTCCGGGAGGACGGTGCCCGAGCAACCGGCCTCGTCGGCCTTGCCCGCGGCGATCTCCTCGGCCGCGGCGTTCTGGCCGTCGATCACCTCCTGCGACGGCTGGTCGCCCTCGTCCTCGGCGCAGCCGGGGTAGAGGCCGACGGTGAGAGCGACCACCAGCGAGAGCTTCAGCGTGCGCATCATCCCCCCTCCAGAGCGACCGGCATGCCAGTATGAGCACGCCCGTGGTCGGGAGCTTAGCACAAACCGAAGGCGGAATCTGCGCTCCCCGGGCGCGCAGGTGCGCAAAAACTGCCCGGTCGAACGGCGCGCCCGGGGGTCACTTCTTCGGCTTGCCCAGCTTGTCCTTGAGCGCCGCGAGCTCGTCCTCGATCTCCATGCGCCGGTAGTCGGCCTCGCGGTCCGCGGCCCGCGGCGCGGCGGTCGGCCGCGTGGCGGGGCCGGCGGCGAGCGCCTCGAGCCGGGCGCGCTCCTCGGCCAGGCGATCGAGCTCGGCGCGGGTCGCGGCGGCCGCGTTGCGGCAGGTCTCCACCTCGCGGCGCGCGGCCTCCTCGAGGGCCGCGTCGCCCCGGCCGGCCGACAGCCGCGCCCGCTTCTCCCACTTCGCCAGCTCGCGCTCGGTCTCCTCGAGCCGGCGCTGCGCCTGCTGCGCGGGCGCCTCGAGCGCCGTCAGGCGGACCTTGGCCTCCTCGGCCGAGGGCGGCCGGGACGCCGTGGCGCCGGCGCCGATCTCCTCGAGGGCGCCGGCCGGCGCGACGCGGCGGTCCCGCGGCGCGGTGGCCGCCGCCGGGGCGGGGCGCTCCGCCGCGAGCCGCAGCGCGAGCGCGGCCACGGCGCCGGCCGCCTCGGGCCGCGCGCGCGTCGCCGCCGCCGCCCGGGCGCGCTCGAAGCGGTCCTCGTGCAGCGCGAGCTCGAGCGTGGCGCCCAGGCGGAGCACGCTCGGCGCGAGCGCGCCGGCCCCGCGGGCCTCGACGGCGCGGCCGAGGGCGAGGCCGCCGGCGTCGTCGGGGCTCGCGAGGACGACCGTGACCACGCCGAGCGCCAGCGCGCGCAGGACCGCCTCGCGCTCCGGGCCGACGACCGCGAGGTCCGCCGCGCGCCAGTACAGCGGCGCCTCGGGCACCGCGCCGAACATCCGGGCGCGCAGCCCGTGCAGCGGCGCCTGGCTGCGCAGGTAGGCGGCGGTCGCGGGGTCCGCGCCCGCGTCGAAGACCACGTCGGCGCGGCCGGCCGTGAGCCCGAGCTGCAGGAGGATGCCGCCGAGGGTGTCGTGGTCGAGCTCCCGGGCGTCGCACAGCACCAGGCGCCGGCCCTCGCCGAGGCCGAAGCGCGCGCGCAGCGCCGCCCGGTCCTCGCGCGCCGCGGCCGCGACCTCGGGTGCGACCGGGACGCCGGTGGTCACCGGGCGCTCCGCGGGCGCCGGCCCGGCCACCTCGGCGGCGAGCTCGTCGGCCACGGCGAGGCGGTCCACCTCGATCCCCTTCCACGCCGCCGGCTCCAGGTCGAGCGCGACCCCGAGGATCGGGGCGGCGACGCGGCCGCCGCGGCGCCACTCGAGGGCGGCCTCGGCGGCGATCGGGTCGAGGACCACGAGCACGCCGGGCGGCGCGGCCGCCAGCTCCGCGCCGAACCGCGACGCGCCGACGGCGGCGAGCGCGCCCGAGAGCGTGCGCTCCGACACCTTGCCCAGCAGATCCGCCACCCGGCGCAGCGGCGCGGGGCCGACGGCGGCGCGCAGGTCCAGCGGGCGCACGGACGCGCCGGCGAGCTCGAGGGCGCCGGCGACGGCGCGGGCGGCCGCGCCGACAGCGGGCTCGTCGTCCGCCACGCACACGAGGACTCGGTCGGAGCGGTCGCTCATCGGTACACCTCCGGGTTGACGACGTGGCGCGGCCGGCGGCCGGCGAGCACGTCCATGACGGACCCGACGCACAGCTCGGCCATGCGGCGGCGCGCCGCCACCGTCGCGGAGCCCGCGTGCGGCGCGAGCACGACGCGCGGCGACGCGAGCAGGCCGGGGTGGACGGCGGGCTCGCGCTCGAAGACGTCGAGCGCCGCGCCGGCGAGGCGGCCGGCGGCGAGCGCCGCGGCGAGCGCCTCCTCATCGACGAGCGGCCCGCGCGCCGTGTTGACGAGATAGGCGCCCGCGGACATGCGCGCGAGCTCCGCGGCGCCGAGGTAGTGGTGCGTCGCCGGCGTGAGCGGACAATGCAGCGTCAGGAAATCGCAGGAGCCGAGCAGCTCGTCCTTGCCGACACGGGTCGCGCCGAGCTCGCGCTCCACCTCGGCCGGCGCCGGCGCCGGGTCGCTGTAGAGGACGCGCATGTCGAAGCCGCGCGCCCGGCGCGCGACCGCGCGACCGATGCGCCCGAGCCCCGCGATGCCGAGCGTGCGGCCGTACACGTCGGCGCCGAGCAGCAACTCGGGCTCCCAGCCGTGGAACGCGCCCGCCCGCACCATCGCGTCGCCCTCGGGCACCCGCCGCGCCGCCGCCAGCAGCAGCGCGAACGTGAGGTCGGCGGTCGCGTCGGTGAGGACGTCGGGGGTGTTCGTGACGACGACGCCCCGGGCCGTCGCGGCCGCGAGATCGACGTTGTTGAAGCCGACGGCGTAGTTCGCCACCACCTTGAGGCGCGGCGCCCGCGCGAGCAGCGCGGCGTCCACCGGGTCGCGCAGCAGGCACACGAGGCCGTCGGCGTCGCCGACGGCGGCGGCGAGATCGGCGTGACTCATGGTGCCCGCCGCCGGCGCCACCACCTCGTGCTCCGCCTCGAGCACCCGGCGCGCCGCGCCCGGCAGCATCGCCGTCATGACCACCTTCGCGCGCTCAGCCATGACCGGAGCACGTTAGCGCGCGGCGCGGCGCGGGACAACGGGACAGCCGCGCGGCGATCCGGAATCGGCCGGAGCGGCACCCCACCTACCTCTCCTCACATCGGCGGTTTGTGCTATTCTGGCGCCATGAACTGCGTCGCCTGCGCCACCCCGAACGCCCCGGGTGCTGGCCGCTGCATCAAGTGCCACGCGCCCATGCCGCCGACGTGCGCCGTCTGCGGCGTGCCGGTGCCGCCGGGGACCGAGATCTGCCAGGGCTGCCGCACCGAGCCGATCGATCTCAGGCCCAAGCCGAGCGCGGCCGCGGCCCGGTTGATGGAGGCGACGCAGAAGAGCGGCCCCGAGTACGAGCTCGACTCCAGGTTCATCGGCCGGCGCGAGCTCCTCGAGGACCTCTGCCGCCGGTTCGTGCAGTGCCGGGATCAGCGCACCCTGGCGTTCGTGGCGCTCACCGGCCAGGCCGGCCTCGGCAAGACTCGCCTGGCCCGGGAGTTCGGCCGCGCGGCCCGCGCCGCGGTGCCCGAGGCGCGCGTGCTCTACGGCCTGTGCGGCGGCCCGGCCGCCCCGCCCTACGCCGGCTTCCAGCGCCTGCTCGCCGCCCGCTTCGGCATCGCCGACGGCGAGGCCGGCGACCTCGCCCGCGACAAGGTCCAGGCCGGCGTCGCCGAGGCGCTGCCCGCGGCCCGCGTGACCGAGGTGTCGCACCTGCTCGCGAACCTGTGCGGCTGTCCGTTCCCCGAGAGCCCGGTGGTGCTGCCGCTGGCCGAGGTGCCGGCGCAGCTCGAGCTGCGCACCTTCGTCGCCGTGCGCCGCTTCCTGGTCGCCGACGCGCAGCGCAGCCCGCAGCTCCTCATCTTCGACGAGCTGGAGCGCTCCGCGCCGGAGACGATCAACCTCATCAACTACCTCGCGGCCGGCCTCGGCGACGCCCCCGTCATGCTGCTGTGCCTCGGGCGGCCGATCATGTTCGAGCTGCACTCGCGCTTCGGCCAGGGCGACCGTCCGCCGGACCGCCTCGAGCTCGGGCCGCTCGCCGCCGAGGAGGGCCAGGCGCTCCTCGCCGAGCTGCTCAAGAGCGTCGGCGAGCTGCCCGACCCGCTCGGGCAGCACGCCCGCGACCACCTCGGCGGTTCGCCGCGCGCGGCGCACGAGCTGTGCCGCTTCCTCGTCGAGGCGAACGTCATCCAGCCCACCACCGGCGGCTGGCGCCTCGACCGGGCGCTCCTGCGCGCGACGAAGATGCCGACGCGCCACGAGGAGCTGCCGCAGGCGCGCCTGCGGATCATGGACGAGAGTGAGCGGCTGCTCCTCGAGAAGGCCTCCATCATGGGCGAGGCCTTCTGGCTCGACGGCGTGGTCGCGCTCGTGCGCGCCCAGAGCGCGGGCCGCGATCCCGACGGCCCGTCGCTGTCCGAGATCGCGCAGGCCGGCGAGAAGACGCGCGTCGCCGCGGCGCAGGTCTTCGGCCGCCTCGCGCGCCGCGGCTGGCTGCTCGAGTCGGGGTCGACCGGGATCCCGGGCGAGTGCGAGTACCACTTCGCCTATCCGCCGCTCTGGGAGCTGGTCTACGACACCATCCCCGAGGCCACCCGCCGCGCCGACCACCTCATCATCGGCCAGTGGCTCTCGCTCACGCCCGAGGGCCGCAGCGACAAGCGCGAGGAGGAGGTGGCGCGCCACCTCGAGCGCTCCGGCGACGAGTACAGCGCCGCCCAGCGCTACCACAGCGCCGCGAACACCGCGCGCGGCCTGTACCACAACGATCGCGCGATCGGCCTCTACACCCTGGCCCTGCGCTGCCTCGGCTCGACCCACATGGCGGCGCGGATCCAGGCCTGGCACGACATCGGCTCGGTCTACGCGCTCAAGGGCGACTACGAGCAGGCGCTCAACTCGTTCGAGCGCATGCTGCGCCTGTCGTGGGTCGTCTCGTCCCGCGCCAAGGCGGCCGTCGCGTTCAACAAGATGGGGCGCGTGTGGCGCGACAAGGGCGACCTCAAGGTCGCCCTCGAGTACCTCGAGCGCGGCCTCGAGCTGTTCCAGCAGGCCGGGGACAAGCGCGGCATCGCCGGCTCCCTCGACGACATCGGCCAGGTGCTGTGGCTGCTCGACCGCTACGACCAGGCCCTCGAGCGCTCGAAGGCGGCGCTCGAGCGGCGCCGTGTGCTCGGCGACCGGCGCTCCATCGCGCTGTCGCTCGTGAACATGGGCAACATCCAGAAGGACCGCGGCCTCTACGACGAGGCCGAGGCCTGCTACCGCGAGGCGCTCGACCACCAGCGGCAGATCGGCGACCGCCACGGCGAGGCGACCACGCTCGCCGCGCTCGGCGCGATCTACTACGACCGCGGCGACGCGGACCGCGCGCAGCGCACCTGGGAGGAGGGGCTCAAGATCGGCGAGGAGATCGGCGCGGCCCCGGCGCAGGTGCAGTTCCGCATCGAGCTCGGCGAGCTGCTGCGCCACGCGGGCCGCTTCCCCGAGGCGCGCAAGCACCTGGAGGAGGCGATCTCGCTCGCGCAGGAGATCGACGAGAAGCGCCAGCAGAGCGAGGCGCTGCGCAACCTCGGCCTCCTCGCGCTCGGCCAGGGCCGCGTCGACGAGGCGGTGCACCTGTGCCGCCGGGCGCTCGACCTCGTCGAGCCCGCGGGCTTCCGGCAGGAGGCGGGCCGGGCGCTGCTGGCGCTCGCCGAGGTGCGCGCCGCGGCGACGAAGCCCAAGGGCGCGGGGCTCGCGTCGGTGGTCAATGACACCGCCACCGGCGCGCCCGCGGACACCTACTACACGCGCGCGGTGCAGCTCTTCCGCGAGCTGGGCAACGAGGGCGAGCTCGCGAAGAGCCTCGAGCGCTTCGGCCGGCACCGCCTCGAGCGGAGCGACGGCGAGGGCGCACGCGGCCTGCTCGTCGAGGCGCAGGCGCTTTACGAGAAGATCGGGTCCACGAACGCGACGCAGATCAAGGCGCTGGTCGACGGGATCGCGGCCGCGCCCGGGGCGGCGGCGGCCCCGGCCGCGGAGCCGGCGCCGACCGCGTCGTAGGCCCAGAGACTTTGACAGGGCAGCAGTCGCCGCTTACGCTTCGACCGTGGCGGACTGGCAGCGCTTCCTTAGGCGCATAGCGAAGCTTAGAGGCGGCGGCCAAATCGACGACGCATCGATTTGGAGTGAGTTCTGCAAGCTTGCAGGGTTCTCCAGTCGACAGGAGGACTTGGCGTTTCTGACGCGTCTCGGCGAGAACCTGGGCAGCAGTACGCACCGCGCGCTCCTTGCCGTCGCTGTCGCGCGACTCTTGGCGCCGATAGAATGGCCCAAGGCGTGGGAGAAGGCCGGCCGTCCGCTAGTCGACGCACTCAACGCGTTCGTGGTGGAGTTGGACCCAAGCGAAGCCGGAACGGCGGTTCAGATGCTCGAGTTGTCGGTAGCCGAGGAGGGTCGCGATTCTGCCCGAGACTTCAGGACTGCTCGCCGCGTAGTCCGCGCAGCCACGCGGCTGCTCGAAAAGCCGTGCCGCCGGGATGAACTGCCGCTCGTCGCGGGCATGTGCAATATGGGGATGGGACTGGCCGTCCGCGCGTTTCGCGAGACGTACGAGGAGCAGCCTCAGGGCCTATCGTCGGGAGTTGAAGTCGCGTGGATACAGTTTAACAACACGCTGCGGAAGTACCGTGCAGCGATCAGCATCATGAACGACGCGCTGGGCGAGGCATTGTTCAGAGAGCCGATCAGTAGCCGGTCCGAGGAGTAGCGACATGCAGCTGCTGCGTGTCACGATTGAGCACGTCCGACCGATCAGGAGTCTGACGCTAGACCTAACCGCAGAGGACGGGCACCCAAGCCGTCGCCGTGTGCTGCTCGGTCCCAACGGGGCGGGGAAGTCCACGGTGCTCGATTGCATCGCGCACGTCTTCCTGCAGACCCCACTCAGGCGTCGTGCGAGGGGCCGGACGCTCAAGTCTTCCGACGTGCGCCAGGTCGGTGGCCCCGATGACGAGAGACCGTCCAGAGGGCGGATCGAGATCGAGGCTGAGGTTCTCCTCCCAGAAGGGAGCGACCTTGCGGGGCCCGACGGGGAGCGATTGATACGCGGCACGAAGAGCTTTGACGTGGGACGCGAGGCCGCGTTCGAACAGTCCGAAACCTCTGGCCATCAACCGTCCGATGCGGAACTGGCTGGGATCATTCTATCGGACGTCGGAGATTCTTCGGAGGACCGTTTTTGGACCATCGCCCGGCGAGTCATGGCAGAGAGCACGGGAGCCGCGTGCGTGCTGCTACCCGCTGGCCGTGCGTTGCGTCTGCCCGAGCGTATGCCCATCGGACTTCTCCAGACGGAGTTTGGACCCCATGATCGGAGCCTTGACCGTGGGAGCGTCCGCTACGCACAGTTGGTGCATTCGCTGGCGCTCGGACTCGCCGCTCCCGACAGGAGCGACCGACATGGTCGAGTCGCTAGACTGCGCAAGGTGCTGGACGATTTCGTGCCCGACCTGCCGAGGCTTGTCGGAGCGGAGCAAGGGTTCACGCTGCTTCTTGAGAACCAGCACCACATTCAACTCAGCCTAGAGGAACTATCCGACGGCGAACGTGCTGTTCTGCTCCTGCTCGCCGAAGTGGCACTGCGTGTTCCGAGTCGTGGCGTCGTCCTGATCGATGAACTTGAACAACATATCCACCCGCGGTGGCAACGCGCCGCTCTAGACGCGCTTCGGGTGCTTGCACCGACTACGCAGTTCATCATCACGACCCACTCGCCTACGGTTGCCGCCTACGCGGACGCGGATGTCGTGGACATCGGCGGCTGGCAGATGCGGGGGGCATAGCCGTAAATGCCTGACATTCGGAACGTGATCGAGAATCGCTTTCATGAGCCCGTCTACGTCGCGGGCCGACAGGATGCGATTAGACGTGTGAACTGCGCACTCGGTACCAAGGGAATCACCGTCGACAGCTTCTTGCTCTCAGATGAGCCCGCCGTGCGTGGCTCAGTCTTCGACCTCGCTGGCGCGCGAGTAGACTTCCCTCCAGACGATTGCTTCGATCGAAGCTTCGTTGCGTTCATTGATCCCACGCCCGATGTCAAGTGGGCGCACCCGGCCTTCTGGATCTTCGTCCCCGTGCTGAAGGATGGGGAGGTGAAATTCGTTGAGTGGGATCTGCCGCCGCACCCGGACCAGCGGACAGTTCGTTTCCTCGCCGTCGGGGCTGTTCGGTGAGCCGCTGGGCCATCATTTGGTGCGGGGCGGTCAACGAGCATCCGCCAAGACTGAGCGTTCTCGACTACCGCAAGCGAAGCGCTGCCAATCTGTATAGACCTACCGAATTCGACACTGCGCTCCACGACATCGATTTGTGCACGAGGGCTGTCATCCGCCGAAGCGTGAATGAGCGTGACATCCATGCCTTCATTCACCAGCCCGACCTCCTACCTAGCCCATTCGCGGGCAAGCGTGAGAAGGCTGAGATAAAGGCACTCCAAACGTTAGCCGTGGAGTTGGCGAAGGTAGCGACGGCGGACGATTCGCTTGTCTTTATCGCCGCGAATCACGGCAAGCCAGGCCTCGGGCTCATGACCTCGGTGCGAGAGTCGAGTCTGGATCCCCTGGACGCTCCGGCTACGGCGCTTCCCGTCTACTTGACGCCCGAGATCCTCCGAGCCGCACTCGACCCCATCCCCGGTCGGCAGATTCTGGTCATCGGTGCCTGTGGCGCCGGGGCCTTCGCCGCCTTGGGAGAGGACGACCGGCGGCTGGTGCTTGCCGGCTGTGATGCTGGGCCAGACGGTCGCGTGATGCTTGCGCCCTTTGGCGATCCTCCACACACACCGTTCCTGTCTCAGGTGGTCGGTGGTTGGGGCGGAGTCAGTCTCGATCCAGGAACGAACGCCGAGCAACTCTCACTCGAGGAGGCCTACGAGCGAGCCCTCACGAACCCGCTCGTCGCCAGCAGGAACCCTTGCCGTCGTGGAAGCGCTACTTGGCCGTAGGGCCGCCCGTGTCCGCGCCGATCCGCATGGACCGTCGTCGGCGCAGCGATCACGCTCTGCCGCTTTCCTGCTTCGCCGGCGCACGGCCGGCGTCTACACCCCTCAGCTGCCGCCGTCGAACCCGACGGTCGCCTCGCCGTTCTCGACGACAATCGGCACGCTGCGCCGCCCCTTCGAGTGCTGGAGCATCTCGGGGATGCGGCTCGGGTCCTTGACGACGTTGACGTACTCGAACGCGACACCTCTCGCTGTGAACGCCTCACGGGCGGCCGAGGTGTACGGTCAACTATCCTTCCCGTAGATGAGGACGCGGTCCTCCGCCATCGGTTCCTCCTAACGCGCCGGGTCAGCGCCAGGCCAGTCTGCGTCGCACGGAGGCCGTGCGTCAACTCATTCGATGAACCCTCCGCCCAGGACCGTGTCGCCGTCGTAGAAGACCGCCGCCTGCCCGGGCGCCACCGCCCGCTCGGGCGCGACGAGGCGCACCTCGGCCCGGCCGCCGCCGAGCGGGATCACGGTCCCCGGCGCCGGCCGGTGCCGGTAGCGGATCTGCACCGCCGCCCGGAACGGGGCCGCGCCCGGGAGGCGCGCCTCCGCGACGGTGAAGCCGGCGCGCAGGAGCGCCGCCGCGGGGCCGACCGTGACCCGGCCGCGCGCGGGATCCAGCGCGGTCACGTAGTGCGGCGCGGCGAACGCGAGGCCGAGCCCGTGGCGCTGGCCGACGGTGAACCGGTGCACACCGCCATGGCGGCCGAGCACCCGGCCCTGGCCGTCGACGATCTCGCCCGCGGGCGGCGCCGCCCCGCCCTGCCGGGCGACGAACGCGGCGTAGTCGCCGTCCGGCACGAAGCAGATCTCCTGCGACTCGGCCTTGGCGGCCACGGGCAGCCCCAGGCGGCGCGCCTCGGCCCGCACCTCGTCCTTCGTCAGGTGTCCGACGGGGAAGCGCACCGCCCCGAGCGCCGCGTCGTCGAGCATGAAGAGGAAGTACGACTGGTCCTTGCGCGGGTCGGCGCCGCGGGCGAGGTGGCGGCGGCCGCCCTCC
Organism: Polyangia bacterium; assembly: GCA_036504295.1. GTDB lineage: Bacteria > Myxococcota_A > Polyangia > JACRCY01 > JACRCY01 > DASXVK01. The sequence continues at coordinate 2,178 of DASXVK010000047.1, read as the reverse complement.
TCGACCACGCGCGCGTAGTGGCCCGTGGCGACGGCGACGGCGCCGAGCGCGCGCGCCTGGTCGAGCAGGTGCGCGAACTTGAGCCGTTCGTTGCACCGGATGCACGGGTTGGGGGTGCGGCCCCGGCGGTACTCGGCCACGAAGTCGTCGATGACGCCGCGCTGGAACTCCGCCGCGTAGTTCGCGACGTAGAACGGGATCCCGAGGTGGGCGGCGACCCGGCGCGCGTCCTCGAGGTCGGCGGGCGAGCAGCACCGGCCGACCGCCGCGCAGGTCCCGCCCGCGTCGAAGAGCCGCATCGAGATGCCGACGACGCGGTGGCCCGCCGCGCACAGCAGCGCTGCCGCGGTCGCCGAGTCGACGCCGCCCGAGAGCGCGACGACGATGAGATCGGCCCCGGCCATGGCCGAAACTATACGGCAGGAGTTGCAGTGTCCAAGGGTTAGCTCGGATGTTTTTCCGGAGGCGGCGTGAATCACCGACGACAACGGCCACGAATAACCCGCCACCACCGACGGCCGTGGCGCGCCACAAGGCACCACAGCCGCATCCCGCCCTACCGCACCCCGCGCCCCGCGCGGGGCCCCGTAGCGCGCACCGCGCAGCGCCACCCGGCCGACGGTTTCTTCAGTCAGCTCGCGCTCTTGACGCCCCCTAACCCGATGACTAGGTTGCTGCCGCCCCGGGTAGGTGAAAGGACGCTCCCATGAGCGAGCCGCTGATCGGCAGTTGGATGGACCTGTTCGCGACCGTCGTGAAGCACGAGTTCACGGCGGTGTGGGCTACGTGCTGGGACGTCCCAGTTGCCACGGCCGTGCTTCGATGTGTCACCCTCGGGCTTCCGCAGCCGGTCCCCGTCGTGCAAGCGACACCGGAAGCGATTCTTGCGGTGGGCAACACCGCCTTGACCATCTGCGACGTCGCGATCTTCCGGCGCGCCAACCTGGTCGCGGTCGTTATGGCGCCAACACCCACGCAGAGCGTGTTCGTGGCGGCCGTGCTCGATCAGCGCTACCTGGCGAATCTCTATCTGCCGCTCGCGATGAGGCTGCGCGAGCGCCTCGAGCAGTTGGTGACTCCGCCGGCCGCTTCGGCAGAGGAGCCGGCCCCGGCCCCTCGCGACCCCTGCACCGTACTGGGCATCGATCCCGCCGATGCGGGCGACCCTGAGGTGATCAAGCGCGCGCATCGGATGTTCGTCGAGTTGCACGAGGACAAGTGGGCCTCGCGGCTGCCGCGGTGGGCAGTCGACCGGGTGCAGGAGCCGTTGAAGCTGGCCAACTGGGCGCACGACGAGTTGCTGCGCCGTCGCGCTAAGAAGTCAGCGTAGAGCACCTGGCAGACGATCAGTCCTCACCCTCGCGCTGCATGCACCGCACTGCCGCCTTCAAGTGCTCCGCCTGCGCCCACGACGCGGCCGTCGGCTCGTGCAGCGCGTCTAGGTGCTCGCGCACGATGGGGTGCACCGACGTCACGCGCAGCACCCCCCGCATGGCGGCGCGGCTACCTCCTCGGCGCGGTGGCACCACCGCTCCAGATTCTCCTGCTCGACATCGGCCTTCGGCTTGGTCCATCGATCCCCTCACTTCGACGGTTGTGACGCGGACGCGGCCACAGCTTTCATGGAGTCACCTAGCAGATACGGGGACTTGTGCTAGCGGCCTTGCAAGCCCCCGAAAGTCCGGCGCTTTTGTCAGCGTCTGATTTCTCCTACTTTTCGGGCACGAGGTGATTTCACGGGCTTAGCTGTCTCAGTTTGACAACCTCGGCTCCAGGCGCGCAGCATTCTTGGTAGCTCGTTCGGCGGTGCTCCCCGCAAGGGTCAATGGACGCGTGTCCCTAGCCCTGGCGGATCAAAGGAGAGCACCCCATGACGAGTCTCGAAAGCTGTCCGGTCGAGGATCTGGCTGCGGTTCTGCGGGAGCGCAGTCGCAGCAATCGGCGGCGGCGGCGGTTACGGCCTCGGCGCGGTGGCACAACGGCTCCACCATCTCCTGCTCCTGCTGTTGCTTCGGCTTGGCCATCGATCACTGCGTGTGGACGTGGATGAATTGCGCTCGGGCACCTGTGGCAGGCTGCGCCAGCACGGGGTCGGGGATGCCGAGGTTGGCCAGACGCTGGAGCCCGGCGGGGTACACCACCGTGCCCAGGTAGTACTCGCTGCGCAGCTGGTGCAGG
>DASXVK010000046.1:0-24139 GCA_036504295.1 Polyangia bacterium | reverse complement strand
CGCCTGCAAGCGCCGCACCGCGGCCGCCTTCGCGTCCGGCAACACCTCCGCCTCGACCTCGTCGATGCCGAGCCGGCGCGCGACCGCCGCGGCGGTGACGCGGTTGTCCCCCGTCAGCATCACGAGCCGCAGCCCCGCCTCGTGCAGCGCGCGGAGGGCCGCCGGCGTCGTCGGCTTGAGCGGGTCTGCCACGCCGAGCAGCCCCGCGACCGCGCCGTCGGCGGCGGCGTAGAGCACGGTCTGCCCCTCGTTGCGCAGCGCCTCGGCGCGGGCGCCCAGCGCGCCGACATCCACCCCGTGCTCCTCGAGCAGGGCACGGTTGCCGAGGACCACCTCATGGCCCTCGGCCCGGCCGGTGACGCCGCGGCCAGTGACCGATGCGAAGGTCTCCGCCTCGGCGAACGCCAGCCCGCGCGCCTCGGCGCCGACCACGATGGCGCTCGCCAGCGGGTGCTCGCTGCCGCGCTCGAGGGTCGCGGCGAGCCTCAGCACGCCCGCCTCGTCCCACCCGGGCGCCGCCAGCACCGTCACGAGCCGCGGCCTGCCCTCGGTGAGGGTCCCGGTCTTGTCGAAGACCAGGGTGTCGACCTGGCGCAGGACCTCGAGGGCCTCGGCGTCCTTGAAGAGCACCCCCGCGGTGGCGCCCTTGCCGGCCGCCACCATGATCGACATCGGCGTCGCCAGCCCGAGCGCGCAGGGGCACGCGATGATGAGCACCGCGACCGCGTTCACGATGGCGTGCGCGAGCCGGGGCTGGGGGCCGGAGATCGCCCACACGCTGAAGGTCACGACGGCCACCGCGACCACCACAGGGACGAAGTAGCCCGCCACGACGTCCGCGAGCCGCTGGATCGGCGCCCGGCTGCGCTGCGCGTCGGCGACCATCTGCACGATGCGCGCGAGCAGGGTCTCGGCGCCCACCCGCTCGGCGCGCATCACGAGCCCGCCGGTGCCGTTCACGGTGGCGCCGATGAGCCGGTCGCCGGGCCGCTTGTCGACCGGGAGGGGCTCGCCGGTCACCATGGATTCGTCGACCGCGCTGGCGCCCTCGAGCACCACGCCATCGACGGGCAGCTTCTCGCCCGGACGAACCCGCAGGCGGTCGCCCGGCCGCACCTCGCCGAGCGGGACATCCTCGTCGCTGCCGTCATCGCGGAGGCGGCGCGCGGTCTTCGGGGCCAGGCCCAGCAGCGCCCGGATGGCGGCGCCGGTGCGGCCGCGGGCCTTGAGCTCCAGCACCTGGCCGAGCAGCACGAGCGTCACGATCACGGCGGCGGGCTCGAAGTAGACGCCGACGGTCCCGGCGGCAGTGCGAAACGAGGCGGGGAAGATGCCGGGCGCGAAGACCGCGACGAGGCTGTACCCGTACGCCACCCCGACGCCGAGGCCGATGAGCGTCCACATGTTGAGCGCGCGCGTCACGAGCGACCGCCAGAACCGGACGAAGAAGGGCGCGCCGCCCCAGAGGACGACGGGGGTGGCGAGCGCGAGCTCGAGCCAGACGAGCCGCCCGCCGCCGACGGGGTGTGCCAGCACCATCTCCGCCATCTCGACCGCGAGCAGCGGCACGGTCAGCGCCGCGCTCACCCAGAAGCGCCGGCGCATGTCGACGAGCTCCGGGTTCTCGCTCTCGACGGTGGACACGGTGCGCGGTTCGAGCGCCATGCCGCAGATCGGACAGCTGCCGGGGCCGTCGCGCACGATCTGCGGGTGCATGGGGCACACCCACTCGGTGCGCGCGGTCGGCGCGGCCTTGGGCGCGGGCGCAGCCGCGGCGGCGGGCATCGGTGAGGGCGCCGCGGGGGCGGCGGCATAGCGCCCCGGTTCGGCGCGGAAGCGCGCGAGGCAGCTCGCGCTGCAGAAGCGGTACTCCGTCCCGGCGTGCGGGAGACGGTGCGGTGAGTCCGGACCGACGTCCATACCGCAGACCGGATCTCGGGCAAGCTCGGCAGGGCCAGCCGGCGATTCTCGATTGGCCATACCTCTTTCGATGATCACGTCGCGACCGCGCATCAGCGCGACCTCCGGTGGTGGTTCATCGAGCGCCGGATGCAGCGGCCGTGCCAGCGCCCGGCCCGCGAGAGAGCACGGCTCCGGCTTTCGCCATGAGCGGGAGCGGCGGGGCCGTGTCGACTATTCCACTCGACGTGGAGACTATTCTGCAGGTTCGGTGGCCTCCGGTGGTGGTCCTGGGCAGACGGCGACGGGCTTCCCCTGCCCCGACGCTGAGATACGCGCGGGCGCTCCGAGTCGCCCTCCCCTGCACGCTTCTTGCAGTCTCCTTCGTCACCCAACCCCAAGGAGGGACCCGATGAAGCTCCTCGTTCGCAAGCAGACCCGGAACGTCACGCTCACGCAGGCGCCGGCGCGCACCTCGGTGCGCAGCCACTGCAACCGCCACTGCCACGCCCCGCGACACTGCAACCGGGCCTGAGCCTGAGCCTGACGTCCCCGCAGTAGCCCCGAGCCCCCCATGCCAGCCGTCTGGGATGCGGTCGTCGTGGGCGGCGGTCCGGCCGGCGTCCTTGCCGCCGAGCGGCTCGTCGCCCGCGGCCACGAGGTGCTCCTCCTCGAGGCCGGGCCCCGGCTCGGCCCGCGCGACCGCACCCCAGACGTCGATCGCCGCGCCTGGCCCTTCACGACCGTCGGCCTCCCGTTCGACTGGTACCGCGTGCGGGCCATCGGCGGCCGCACCCTCCTGTGGGGCGGCTGGTGTTATCGGTTCCCTGACGCGGTGCTCCGGCGGGGCGGTTGGCCGTACGGGGCCGCGGCGCTGGGGCCGTACTATGACGGCCTCGAGCGGACCCTCAACGTGGTCGAGGGCACGCTCGACGAGCGCTACGCGCGCGCGGCCCGCGAGCTGGACCTCGCGATCGTGCCCAAGCGCGGCGCGGTCGCCCGCGGCACCGACGTGTGGACGCCGGTACGGGCCGCCGTCGCGCGGCGCGCCCGGACCCACACGATCGCGCTCCGGGTCGAGCGCCAGCGCCGCGGCGCGATCGCCGCGGTGTCCACCTTCGACCTGCGCACCGAGACGACGCACCTCGTCCAGGCGCGCGCGGTCATCCTCGCCGCCTCGCCCATCGAGACGACCCGAATCCTGCTCGAGAGCGAGCTCGGCCGCGCCGGCGCCGGGATCGGGCGCGGCCTGGTCGATCACATGGTCGCGAGCTACGCCCTCGTCGAGCCCGCGCCGCCGCCCCCGGCCGCGGGGCGCGGGCCGTTTCCCGGTCAGGCCCTCGTCGAGAGCTTCGTCAACCTGAGCCCCGCGACCTCCCGCCCCTACCGCGGTGGCTTCTCGATCGAGCTCAGCGGGCCCCTGCCGCTCGAGGCCGTGAACCTCGAACGCATGGAGCGCGGCGCCGAGGGCACCATGCGCGCGACGCTCATTCACGCGCTCGGCGAGACGTTCGCCTACGGCCGTCGGTTCGTCCAGCTCGATCCCACGAAGCGGGACCACGCCGGGCGCCCCGTGCCGCGGCTGCATGTCGCGTGGTCGCGGGACGAGCGCCAGCTCGCCGCCGACATGCGCCGGGCCTGCACGCAGCTCGCCGACGTGCTCGCGATCCCGGGCAGCCGCCTCATGCGGCTGGTCGATCCCCTGCAGGCTGGCGCCGGCCACGAGGCCGGCACCTGCGCCATGCGGGCGGACGGGACCGGCGTGGTCGACGAATGGGGGCGCCTGCGGGCCCTCGACCGCGTGTGGGTGGCGGACGCGGCGGCCCTGCCGACGGCGGGCGACCGCCACCCGACCCTCACGGTCCTCGCCCACGCGCTGCGGGCGGCGGACGATGCGGCGCGGTTCCTCGCGGGCAGCACGGCGCGCCCCGTTGTGGCTCGGCGCGACGCCCGCCCGGCGGCGCCTGCGACCGTGTGAGGAGACACCATGCGATCATCCGTCATTCTCGCGTTCATGGCGCTGGCCGGGTGCGGCCCGACGAGCGACGACGCCACGATCGACGCCGGCCTCGGCGGCCACCTGCGGGAGGACGCGAGCGCGGCGGAGGCGGCGGCGCCCATCGACCAGGGCCCGCCGCCCACCGGCAAGCTCGTCATCTACGCCCACACCGACACGAAGCTCTTCAAGGCCGACCCGACGGTGCAGCCGGTCTCGCTCACGTTCGTGGGCACGTTCGACTGCGTCGGCGGCACCGGCCAGGACCCGTCCATGACCGACCTCGCGGTCACCAGGGACGGCAACCTCTTCGGCATCAGCGGCACCGCCGTCTACCCCCTCACCGTCACCGGAAGCACCGTGCACTGCGCTTCCACGTGGAAGCTCCCGGCGGGGGCGCAGTACTACGGCCTCACCTTCGCGCCCGCGGGCGTGCTCGGGGCCGCGGAGATGCTCGTCGCCGCCAACAGCGCCGGCGAGCTCTGGGCCATCGACACCCAGGGGCAGACGACCCAGGTGGGCACCTTCGGCGCCGTGCCGGCGAACGACGGCCGCGGCCACACCTACAAGAGCACGAACGTCGGCAAGGCGTGGGAGCTCTCGGGCGACATCGTCTTCCTCGCCAACGGCGGCAGCCCCATCGGCTTCGCCACCGTGCGCGATTGCCCGAGCCCGCCCGCGAGCAGCAACTGCAACACCGTCGACACGCTGGTCGAGATCAACGTGCCGGCGCTCGCCCTGGGCAACCAGTCGTCGGTCACGAAGTCCGTCCGCGGCCAGGTGGTGAAGGGCGCGGGCTGCGCCGATGCCGCGAACCAGGGCTACGGCAGCATGTACGGGATCGTGGCCTGGAACGACAAGGTCTACGGCTTCTCACGCGCCGGCAACTTCGTCGCGATCTCGAACGTCGACGGGAGCGCGTGCCTGGTCGCGAACTACGCCAGCGACAAGTTCGCGGGCGCCGGGGTCACGACCCTCGCGCCGGTGATCGGGCCGGATTAGGGGCGTTGCACGCGAGCCAACGCGGCACACAGTTGTCGGGAGGTGCTCATGCGAACTGTCCGTATCTCCGGGGCCCTGCTGCTGCTGGGTCTGGCCGCGTGCTCCACGCCGCCGGCAGCGCCGCCGCCCCCGCCCGCGCCGCCCGCGGCCGCTCCGGCCGCAGCGAAGCCACACCCGGCCGCCGCGCCGGCGGGTCACGCCCAGCCCGCCCAGCCCGCCCAGCCCGCCGCCCCCGCCGGCCAGCCCGCTGCCCCCGTCGCGTTCGCCGCCCCGCCCGCCGAGGGCACGCGCGCGCGGTGCCCGGTGATGGGCGAGACCTTCACCGTCGACAAGGACACGCAGCGTTCGCAGCACGCGGGCAAGCACTACGCGTTCTGCTGCCCGGGCTGCAAGGGCAAGTTCGACGCCGAGCCGGCGAAGTACGCCCAGAAGTAAGACGCGGCGTCGCCGCGTCCATCCCCACGACAGAATCGACGACCGGTGGGCGCTACAGCGGCGCACCCGCAGCGGGTGGCACCCACCGGCAGCATGCGGGCCCCATGGACAGGCTCGCTGCCGACGGCTGAGCGCCAACACGGTTGACGACTCGGGCTGGGGTAAGGGTCCGGGCAGGCAGGCGCCGCGATACGCGCGGCTCGGGGGTCAGGGCGCGGCGGCCGCCGCCGGGCACCCGTTGGCCGGGTCGAGCGGGCACGGATCGCAGGCGTCGCCAACGCCGTCGCCGTCGGCGTCCGGCTGCTGCCCCTGATCGAGGGGCCGCGGCGGGTTGAAGATGCTCGGGCAGTTGTCGACGTCGTCCGGGACCCCGTCGCCGTCCGCGTCGCCCGACGTCGGGAGGCCCGAGTACTCGTTCGGCCGCGACGGCACGCAGGTGGGCTCAGCCAGGGGGTCGGCGCAGAAGAAGAGGCCGTACGACGCGCCGTTCGCGCTCGTGAGCGCGGCCAGCGTCGTCCCGATCTCGCGCTGCAGGCACACGCGCTTGGGGGTGCCGCAGACGTCCATCGGCTCGCAGCCGGTCGCGGCGTCGGCGGCGAGGGCCGCGACCAGGGCGTCGTCGCCGTGGAGCGCCTTGCCGGCGCGCAGCACCAGGGTGACATCGGCGACGCCCGCGCCGAGCACGGCCCGGTAGCCGCTCCGGGCGCTGCCGTCGAAGATCGCGAGGTCGGCCCACAGACCGGGGCTGAGGGAGCCGGTGGCGCGGTCGGTGCCGGTCACGAGGGCCGCGTTCAGCGTCGCCATGCGCCAGAGCGCCTCGTCGCTGAAGTAGCCGCCGTAGTTGTCACGGTTGAGGTCGTCGGCGCACTTGAGCTCGCGCAGCATGTTCACGGAGCCCGAGGGCGTCCAGTCGCTGCCGAGGGCGATGACGAGACCCAGGCGGTCGAACATCGTGACCTGCGCGGTGTGGCCGTAGAGGCTGACGTTGGAGCGCGGCGACCAGACCACCCCCGCGCCGTCGTTGGCCATGTGCGCGGCGTCGTCGGCGGTGAGGCCGATCGAGTGGATGAACGCGCTCTGCCCGAGGCACACGTTCACGGCGCCCGTCTCCTGCCCGGCGAGGCAGAGGTACTCGTTGCGGGCGGCGACATTGACGCCCTCGGCGACGTGCGGCACGTAGGCGTCCTCCGACTGGACGGTGCCGACGTTCGGCAGGGTGGGATAGCCGCAGCCGCTCGTCAGCAGCGTGCCGCTGCTGTCGCCGAGCGGGAAGGTCTCGTAGTCGGCCGCGGCGACGCCGAGGCCCTCGTTGCGGTTGGCGCTGTCGAGGTTGCGGGCGAGCCCGGCGGCGCTGCCGGAGCCGAAGATCGAGGTCGTCCCGGCGAGCACCTGCCGGAGCTCGCTCCACTGCACCACCGGCGTCGACGAGGTCTGGGGCGCGCTCAGCTTGGTGTGGCCGTTGAGCCCCTTGCGCCATTCGTGACGGTGATCGTACCGCTCGGTGCCGTGGGGTTTGGGGGAGTTGCCGTTGAAGGTGAGGTGGTCGTGCGCGTTGATGAGGCCGGGCGAGATGACGCCCTTCTGGCACTCGACCACGGTCGCGCCGGCGTAGTCGGGCGCGCCACTGCAGTCGCACGCGGCACAGGCGATGCGGCCGTCGGCGCCGATGAGCACCATGCCGTTCTCGAGCACACCCTCGGGGGCGAGGACCGCGCCGCGGAGCAGCACGGCCGGCCCGCCCGGGGTCACCTGGCAGACGCCCTGCGAGGACGCGGTCAGCGGCGGATTGGGGCAGAGCGTGGCGTTGCTGCCCGTGTCCGGCGTGGTGCCGCCGTCGGGGCGCGCCGACGGACTGGCGGGACCGCAGGCGGTGGCGAACGTGACAGCAGAGAGGATAACCAAGGCTGGTGCGCGCACGACCCTCCACTCCTCGCGTGATCCCCGACCCGCGGCGTGAACAAGAACACCGGCGAAGGCGCGGACCAGGTCAAGGTGGGGGGGCCAAGCCGGAACGCGCCGTCGCCGGTGAGCCTGCCTCCGCAAAGCACGTCGCGTGCCAACCCGCCGCCGCGAATCTCCCGCTGGCATGCGGCGAGAACTACGGCGGCGGCGCTCACGAGGCGGGGTCGATGTGCAGACTATCCTCCACTGGGTGTCGAATAGTCGACCGCGCGCCGATCCCGGAACCCGCGGCGGCGCTGGGTCGCCGAGGGTGCGCCTCCTTTGGCACCTGGTAGTCGGCGGTGGCCCGTGTGTTGCATCTCGCATCACCGCGTCACCTCGGGAGAGGCACGGCGTGGAGGGTGCGCTGGTGGCAGGGCGGGCAGCGGTACTGTCGTCGATCACGGAGGCGGTCGGCGGCGCGCCCATGGTCAAGCTCGCGCGCATCGGGCGCGACCTGCCGTGCGAGCTGTGGGGCAAGTGCGAGTTCCTCAACCCCGGTGGCTCGATCAAGGACCGCATCGGCGTCCGTATGGTGCTCGACGCCGAGGCGGCCGGGCGCATCAAGCCGGGCGACACGCTGATCGAGCCGACCTCGGGCAACACGGGCATCGGGCTGGCCCTCGCGGCGGCGCTCCGGGGCTACCGGCTCGCCTCGTCGGACGTGCGCCAGTGACGGTCGCGCGCCGGCTCTGCTACCTCGATCACGCCGCGACCACTCCGCTCGACCCGCGCGTGGCGGCGGCGATGCAGCCGTTCACCGCCGAGGGTTGGTGCGGCAACCCGTCGAGCTTTCACTGGGCGGGGCGGTGGTCCGGGGGCGCGGTCGAGGAGGCGCGGCAGCACGTGGCGGCGCTGCTGCACGCGCGGTCCCAGGAGATCGTGTTCACCGGGAGCGGCACCGAGTCCATCAACCTCGCGCTCCTCGGCGTGATGGCCGGCGCGCCCGGCGGCCACCTCGTCACGACCGCCATCGAGCACACGGCCGTGCTCGCGACCGCCCGTCACCTCGAGCGCGGCGGCTGCGCCGTCACCTCCCTGCCGGTCGGCGCGGATGGCCTGTGCGATCCGCAGGCGCTGCGGCAGGCGCTGCGGCCGGACACCCGGCTCGTCTCGATCATGGCGGCCAACCACATGGTCGGCACGATGCAGCCTTGGGCCGAGCTCGCGCGCATCGCGCATGAGCACGGCGCGCTGTTTCACACCGACGCCGTGCAGGCCGCGGGGAAGGTGCCGCTCGACGTAGGCGCGGCGTCGATCGACCTGCTGTCGCTCTCGGCGCACAAGCTGCGGGGTCCCCAGGGCGTCGGGGCGCTGTACGTGCGCCGCGGGCTGCGCCTGACGCCGCTGATCCATGGTTGCGGGCAGGAGGGCGGGCTGCGATCGGGCAGCGAAAACGTCGCCGGCATCGTCGGCTTCGGCCGAGCGGCGGCCATCGCCGAGGCCGAGATGGACAGCGAGGCGGCGCGCCTGACGGCGCTGCGCGACCGCATCATCGACGGCGTCATCGCGCGCGTGCCCGCGACGTATCTCGTCGGTGATCGCGCCCACCTCCTCCCGGGGCACCTGTGCCTCCGCTTCGCCGGCCTCCGCGACGACGCGCTCGGCCTGGTGCTGTCCCTCGACATCGCCGGCATCGCGGTGTCGTCGGGTGCCGCCTGCGGCGCGCCGCGGGGCCTCGAGCCCGGCCGCGTGCTCGCGGCCATGGGACTCGACCCGCGCACCGGGGGCGCCGCGGTGCGCCTCAGCCTCGGCCGCGGCAACGACGAGCGCGACGTCGAGCGCCTGCTCGACGTGCTCCCCCAGGTGGTCGCGGCCATGCGACCGCGCTCGCCCGCCGCCCGTCTCGCCGCCCCCGCCGCGTGACCGCTCGCCGTCACGCTTGACCAGCTCTGTTCAATATACTAAACTCGGTTCCATCATACGAACGTTCCCGCGCGCCGGCCGGGACGCCGTGATTCTGGGGGTAGGAGGATGACAGTGGTGGTCGCCAGAGAGCCGCAGGACATCAAGGGTCTCGTCGAGGGACTCAACTTCGCGCAGAAGGTCGAGCGCGCGCTCCGCCTGCTGGGCGAAGCCTACGAGGAGTTCGGGGACCGACTGGTCGTCGCGAACAGCATCGGCAAGGACTCGCTCGCCGTGTGGCACCTCGCCAAACAGGTGAGCCCGAAGATCCGGGGCTTCATCGTCACGACGCGCTTCAAGCCCAAGACGACGGTCGCGTTCATGCACGAGCTCGTCGCGCAGTACCCGGAGCTGCGCGTCTACCAGAGCGACGCCCAGATCCCGGACGAGCTGTACCGCTCCGACCCGGACCGGTGCTGCGACCTGCTCAAGGTCGAGCCCACCCGGCGCGCCGTCGCGGAGATGGACGTGGGCTGCTGGGTCACGGGCCTGCGCTGCACCGAGGGCCGCACGCGCACGGACTTCCAGGAGGTCGAAGAGCGCGACCGCGGGCTGCTCAAGCTCAACCCGATCCTCACCTGGTACGAGCGCGAGGTGTGGCAGTACCTGGCCCTGAACCAGGTGCCCGTGAACCCGCTCTACGCCGAGGGCTTTCGCTCGCTCGGCTGCGCGCCGTGCACGAACATCTCGAACGGCGCCGACGAGCGCGCCGGCCGCTGGATCGGCACGAGCAAGTGCGGCGGCGAGTGCGGCATCCACACGCGGCCACTCAAGGACGACTTCCAGATATGAGCGGCGACGCCACCGGGCGCCGCCCGCTGCCGAGCGACGGGCGGCTGCGCCGGTTCGCGGATGTGCGCGAGCTCATCGCGAGCCCGGCGAACCCGACCCCGCTCGTGCGCCTCGGGCGCACGGCGCCGGCGGGAGGACTCGCCCTCTTTCTCAAGCTCGAGTGGTTCAACCCGTTCGGCTCGATCAAGGACCGCACCGCCCTGTTCCTGCTGCGCGGCATGGCGGAGCGCGGCGAGCTCGACGGCAAGGAGCTCGTCGAGCCGAGCTCGGGGAACACCGGCATCGCGCTCGCGGCCCTCGCCACGCTCGCCGGCAAGCGGCTGACCGTCACCATCCCCGACGGCGTGCCCGACGAGAAGAAGGTGCTGCTGCGGATGCTCGGGGCCGAGGTGTGGACGACGCCGGACGACCTGTGCCCGATCGACCACCCGAAGGACGGCGCCATCGCGCTGGCGCACTCGATGGTCGCGAGCGAGCCGGGGCGCTTCGCGATGCCGAACCAGTACGAGAACCAGGACAACGTCCGGGCGCACTACGAGACCACCGGCCCCGAGATCTGGGCGCAGACGGAGGGCCGCGTGACGGCGTTCTTCGCCGGGTACGGCACGTGCGGGACGCTGACCGGCGTCGCGCGCTTCTTGAAGGAGCAGAACCCCGCGGTCAAGGTCATCGCCGTCGAGCCGCAGAAGGGGCACCGGCTGCCGGGGCTCAAGAACCTGCAGGAGTCGCGCACGCCGGCGATCCTCGACCGCAGCCTCATCGACGAGGTGCTGCCGATCACGGACGGGCCGGCGTACGCGATGACGAAGCGCCTCTTCCGCGAGGAGGGTCTCATCGTCGGCCCATCGACCGGCGCCATCGTCCAGGCGGCCGCGGCGTGGGGCCAGGGGCGCGAGGGCGTGGCGGTCGCGATCTCACCGGACAGCGGCTTCAAGTACGCGAGCTTCTTCGCCGGCATCCTCGGCGACGAGGGCACGCCGCAGCCGTGACCGGGGCGGACCGAGGGAGGACACATGACGCACGCGGCTATCGGGGCGGAGAAGATCGGCCTGGCACGCTCGGGCTCGGAGCTCGAGACCGAGATCGATCGGCTCGGCGAGGCCATCGCCCGCTTCCACGCGGGTCTGCTCTCGGAGGTGCAGCTCCGGGCCGTGCGCGTGCCGATGGGCGTCTACGAGCAGCGTGAGCCGGGCGTGTTCATGCTGCGCGCGCGCTGCACGGGCGGCGTGCTGTCGCCGGAGCGGCTGCGGCAGCTCGCGCAGGTGAGCGCCGGCCTCGGCAACGGCCTGCTCCACCTCACCACGCGCCAGGAGATCCAGGCGCACGGGGTCGCGCTCGAGTCGGTCGTCCCCGCGCTCCGGGCCCTCGCGGCGGTTGGCATCAGCACCCGCGGCGGCGGCGGCAACACGGTCCGCAACGTCACGACGTGCGCCGACGCCGGGGTCTGCCCGGAGGAGGCGTTCGATGTGACCCCGCACGCCGCCGCGCTCGCCCACCGGCTGCTGCGCGACCCGCTCTCGTTCACGCTCCCACGCAAGTACAAGATCAGCTTCGCCGGGTGCCCGCGCGACTGCGGCGGCGCCCTCGTCAACGACCTCGCCTTCGTCGCCCACGCGCAGGACGGGGTGCCGGGCTTCGCGGTGTACGTCGGCGGCGGCCTGGGCGCGCGCCCGCGGATCGCCGAGCCGCTCGCGCGCTTCGTCGCCGCTGACGAGGCCCCCCTGGTCGCCGAGGCCGTGAAGCGGGTCTTCGACCGGCACGGGAACCGCAAGGACCGGCGGCGCGCGCGGCTGCGCTTCCTCGTCGAGCAGCTCGGCATGCTCCGCTTCCGCGCGCTCTTCGCGGCGGCGCGCGCGGCGCTGCCGGCCGCGCCGGGCGTGCCGCCGCGCCTGGAGGCGGTGCCGGCGCGACCAGCCGACCCCGACGCGCCCGCGACCCCGGGCGAAGCTGGCGACGCCTTCGCCCGCTGGCGCGCGCGCTGCGTGCGCCCCCAGGCGCAGGCGAGCTTCAACCGCGTGATCATCCCGTTGCCGCTCGGCGACGTCCGCAGCGAGCACGCCACGGCGCTCGCCGGCGTGGCTCGGGAGTTCGGGGAGGGGCTGCTGCGCGCCACCCAGGACCAGAACCTGGCCCTGCGGTGGGTCCACGATCAGGACCTGGGCGCGCTGCATGCGGCGCTCGCCGCGCTGGGCGACGCCGAGGGCCAGCCGCCGCTCCTGCGCGATCTCGTCGCCTGCGCCGGGGCCTCGTGGTGCAAGCTCGGCCTGTGCCACTCGCGCGACCTGGCAACGGCCGTGACCGAGCGGCTCACGCGAAGACACCTGGACCTCGACGCCGCGGGCGCGGTGAAGCTCAGCATCAGCGGCTGCCCCAATGCGTGCGGGCGGCACCCGGTCGCGGACATCGGGCTCGTCGGCGCCGCCCGCCGCCTCCGCGGCCAGCTCGTGCCCCACTACCTCGTGCAGCTCGGCGGTCGCAACGGCGAGGGGCGAACCCGGCTCGCGAGCGGCACGACCGCGGTGGCGGCCCGGGACGTGCCGGCCTACCTCGAGGACCTGCTGGGCCTCTATCTCGCGTCACCGGCGCGCGGCGACTTCGACGCCTTCGTCGAGACGGGCGGGCGGGAGCGCGCCGCCGCGCTCGCGGCCGCCTACCGCGCCGCGCCCACTGACGAGCGGGTCGCGGCGGCCTGCATCGACTGGGGCACGACCGAGCCGTTCTCGCTGGCCGGTCGCGGCCCCGGAGAGTGCGGCGCGGGCGTCTTCGACCTGATCGAGGTCGATCTCGCGAGCGCCGACGAGGCGCTACGGGCCGGCCGCCGCCACGCCGCCACCGCGCTGGCCGCGCGAGCCTTGCTCGTCACCCGCGGCGAGCAGCCCGCGACCGACCTGGACGCGCTGCGCCTCTTCGAGCGGGAGCTCCTCGCGACGGGGCTGGTCGCGTCCCGGTTTGCCCCGCTCGTCAGCGCCGCGATGGTGGCCGCGGCCAGCCCCGATCCCGAGGCGGCCTTCGCCGCCGGCGACGCGGCGCTCGCGGCCCCCTTCGTCGCGGCCGTGCGCGCGCTGTACGCCGGCATGGATCCGTCGCTGCGCTTCACGCCGCCCGACCAGGCCGCGGCGGAGCCGGCACCGGTGACGGCGGCCGCTGCACCCGCGGCGGAGAAGGATCTCCGCGGGGTGGTGTGCCCGCTCAACTACGTGAAGACCAGGATGGCGCTCGGCGCCCTGCGCCCGGGCGCGGTGCTGGCCGTGCTCCTCGACCCGCAGGGCGCGAAGAACGTCCCGGCCAGCGCGGCCGCCGACGGCCACGTGGTGCTGTCCATCACGGCCGAGGGCGACGGGGTCCGGGTGCTCATCCGCAAGGCGGGCGCGGCGTGACGCCCCTGGGTATCGTTTCCCTGGTCGGCGCCGGCCCCGGTGACCCGGAGCTGCTCACCGTCAGGGCGGTGCGCCGCCTGCAGGAGGCCGAGGTCGTGCTGCACGACGCGCTCGTCCCCCAGCGCGTCGTCGACCTCGCGATCACGGCCAAGCGGCTGGGCGTCGGCAAGCGCGCGGGCCAGCCCTCGTGCCCGGAGGAGGAGATCGTGCGCCTCATGATCCGCGCCGCCCGCCGGGGCCGCCGGGTGGTCCGCCTCAAGTGCGGCGATCCCTTCGTGCTCGGCCGCGGCGGCGAGGAGGCGCTCGCGCTCACGCATGCGGGCATCCCGTACGAGGTGGTCCCGGGGCTGAGCACCGCGCTCGCGGCGCCCGCGGCGGCCGGCATCCCCGTCACGCACCGCGGCCTGTCGGCGGCGTTCGTGGTGGTCTCGGGTCATGCACCCGCCGCCTACGCGCCAGTGCTCGACACGCTCGCACCCGCGAGCGCGACGGTCGTGATCCTCATGGGCCTGCGCACGGCGGGCGACATCGCCGTGCGACTGATGGCGCACGGCTGGCCGCGGGCCACCCCGGCCGCGGTCATCCTCGGGGCCTGGACCGAGGACGAGGCGGTGTGGGCCGGCGCGCTCGCCGACCTCGGCGACTACCGCCCGACCCCGCAGCAGGCGCACCTGCCCGGCACGATCGTCATCGGCGCGACCGCCGCGTTCGCCTGCGCCACGGGACAGGGCGCGCTGCTGGCGGGGATGACGAGAGGAGGAGGACGAACATGCGCACGGGTGTGAACCGTCTCGTCGCGCTGCTCCTTGCGGCCGCGCTCGCGACCGGCCTCGGGGCGTGCCGCGCCTCGGCGGGCAGCGAGGCCGCGGTGACGCTGCTCAACGTCTCCTACGACCCGACCCGCGAGCTGTACGAGGAGGTCAACGCGGCGTTCGGGCGGCAGTGGGGCGCGAAGACGGGGCAGACCGTCGCGGTCCGCCAGTCCCACGGCGGCTCCGGCAAGCAGGCGCGCGCCGTCATCGACGGGCTCGAGGCGGACGTGGTCACCCTCGCCCTCGCCTACGACGTGGACGCGCTGCACGCCACGGCGGGGCTCATCCCGGCCGCGTGGGCGACGCGGCTGCCGCAGCAGAGCGCGCCCTACACCTCGACGGTCGTCTTCGTGGTGCGCAAGGGCAACCCGAAGGCCATCCGTGACTGGGACGACCTCACCCGGCCCGGCGTCGCCGTCATCACGCCCAACCCGAAGACCTCCGGCGGGGCGCGCTGGAACTACCTGGCGGCGTGGGGTTACGCGCTCCGGCGGCCCGGCCGGCCGCGAAACGCGGGCGGCGACGTTGAGAGCAACGAGGCCACAGCGCGCGATTTCGTCGGGCGTCTCTTCAACAACGTGCCGGTCCTCGATTCGGGGGCCCGCGGCGCGACCACGACCTTCGCCGAGCGCGGCCTCGGCGACGTGCTCATCGCCTGGGAGAACGAGGCCCTGCTGCTCATGAGGGAGGTGGGCGCCGGCCGCTTCGACGTCGTCGTGCCCTCGGTGAGCATCCTCGCCGAGCCGCCGGTGGCGCTCGTCGACCGGTACGTCGACAAGCACGGCACGCGGGCCGTGGCGCAGGCCTACCTCGAGTTCCTGTACTCGGACGAAGGCCAGGAGATCGCGGCCCGGCACGGTTATCGCCCGCGTGCCGAGGCAGTGGCGGCGCGGCACGCCAGCAGGTTCCCGGCGGTGCGCCTCTTCACCGTCAATGACGTCGCTGGCGGATGGACCAAGGCGCAGCGGGCGCACTTCGATGATGGCGGCAGCTTTGACCAGATCTACCAGCCGCGCCGGTAGGCGGGGCGCCCTGCCGGGCTTCGGCCTGGCGCTGGGCGTCACCTCCGTCTACCTCGGGCTGGTCGTCGTCATCCCGCTCGCCGCGCTCGCGCTCAGGAGCGGCACGCTCAGCGCCGCTCAGTTCTGGGCCGCCATCAGCGCGGACCGGGCGCTCGCCGCCTACCGCCTGAGCTTTGGCGCCGCGCTCGCGGCGGCGGCGCTCAACGCCGTCTGCGGCCTGCTCGTCGCCTGGGTCCTCGTCCGCTACCGCTTCCCCGGCCGGGCGCTCCTCGACGCGCTCGTCGACCTCCCGTTCGCGCTGCCGACGGCCGTCGCCGGTCTGACGCTCACGGCGCTGTACTCCCCGAGCGGCTGGCTCGGACGCGCCCTCGAGCCGCTCGGCGTGAAGGTCGCCTTCACCCCGCTCGGCATCATCGTTGCCCTCGTCTTCGTCGGCCTGCCCTTCGTCGTGCGCACCGTGCAGCCCGTGCTCGAGGAGCTCGACCCGCAGATCGAGGAGGCCGCGGCGGTGCTCGGCGCCTCGCGCTGGCAGACCTTCGTCCGCGTCATCGTGCCGCTCATCGTCCCGGCCCTGCTCACCGGCTTCACCCTCGCCTTCGCCCGCGCGCTCGGCGAGTACGGCTCGATCGTCTTCATCTCGGGCAACATGCCGCACCGGACCGAGATCGCGCCGCTGCTCATCGTCACCAAGCTCGAGCAGTACGACTACGGCGGCGCGACCGCCATCGCGCTCACGATGCTGCTCGCCTCGGGCGCGCTGCTCTTCGCCATCAACCTCCTGCAGCGGTGGACCGCCCGGCACCGCCGGGCGGCGGCGTGACGCGGCCATGATTCGGCGGCTCCTCATCGGCGGCGCCGTGCTCTTCATGGGGCTCTTCGTCCTCGTGCCCCTAGGCACGGTGTTCGCCCTCGCGTTGCGCAAGGGGCTCGGTGCCTACGCCACCGCGATCGGCCACCGGGAGACGTGGTCCGCGGTCCGCCTCACGCTCCTCACCGTGCTCGTCGCGGTGCCCCTGAACCTCGCCTTCGGCCTCGCCGCGGCCTGGCTCCTCGCCAAGTTCCGCTTCCGCGGTAAGCACGCCCTGCTCACCCTCCTCGACCTGCCCTTCAGCGTCTCGCCCGTGATCGCGGGGCTCATGTTCGTCCTGCTGCTGGGCAAGCAGGGCTGGCTCGGGCCGTGGCTCGCGGCCCGTGACATCCAGATCATCTTCGCGCTGCCCGGCATCATCCTAGCCACGATCTTCGTCACCGTGCCCTTCGTCGCCCGTGAGGTGCTGCCGGTGATGGAGTCCCAGGGCAGCGACGAGGAGGAGGTCGCGCTCACGCTCGGCGCGAGTGGGTGGCAGACCTTCCGCCGCGTCACGCTGCCGAAGATCAAGTGGGGCCTGCTCTACGGCGTGATCCTCTGCACCGCCCGCGCCATGGGCGAGTTCGGGGCGGTCTCGGTCGTCTCCGGCCACATCCGCGGCGCCACCAACACCATGCCGCTGCACGTCGAGATCCTCTACAACGAGTATAACTTCGTCGGCGCGTTCGCCGTGGCCTCGTTGCTCACGCTCGTGGCCCTCGGCACGCTCGGGGCGAAGCAGGCGCTCGAGTGGCGGGCCGGGAGGGCGCGGTGAGCGTCACCGTGAGCGGCCTCACGAAGCGCTTCGCGGCGGGCGCCGCGCCGGCGGTGGCCGGCGTCGGCTTCCGCGCCCCGACCGGGGCCGTCACCAGCCTCCTCGGGCCGTCGGGCGCCGGCAAGTCGACCGTGCTGCGCCTCATCGCCGGCCTCGAGCACCCCGACGCGGGCGCCATCCGGGTCGACGACCGCGACGTGACCGCCCTGCCGGTGCAGCGGCGCACCATCGGCTTCGTCTTCCAGGGCTACGCCCTGTTCCAGAACCTCACCGTCCGCCGCAACGTCGCCTTCGGCCTCGAGGTCCGCAAGGCGCCCCGCGCCGAGATCCGCGACCGCGTCGACGAGCTGCTGCGTCTCGTGCAGCTCGAAGACCTCGGCGACCGGTTTCCGTCGCAGCTCTCGGGCGGCCAGCGGCAGCGGGTCGCGTTCGCCCGGGCGCTCGCCCCGCGCCCCGGGGTCCTGCTCCTCGACGAGCCCTTCGGGGCCCTCGACGCGCGGGTGCGGGTCGAGCTGCGGGCGTGGCTGCAGCGCCTGCACGAGGAGACCCACGTCACGACCGTCCTCGTCACCCACGACCAGGACGAGGCGCTCGAGCTGTCGCAGCACGTCGTCGTCATGCTCGACGGGCGCGTGGCCCAGGCGGGCGCGCCCCACGAGATCTACGATCACCCGGCCACCCCCTTCGTCGCCCGCTTCGTCGGCGGCGCCAACGTGTTGCGCGGCCGCGTGGCGGCCGACGAGGAGGCCCGCTTCGCCCCGGCGCCTGTCCCCGCGGGCGCTGCCGTGCACACCCTCGTGCGGCCCCACGAGGTCAAGCTGGCGAAGGCCCCCGAGGGCTGCTGCGGCGCCTCGCTCGCCCGCATCCAGTACGTCCGCCGCGTCGGCAGCTACGTCAAGGTCTCGGTGGCGCTGCCGAGCGGCGAGCCGCTCGAGGTCGAGATGAGCCTCCCCGAGCTCAAGGCGCTCGGCGTGCGCGAAGGCGACGCCGTCACCGTCGATCTGCGCGCGGCCACGCTCCTCGTCGCGGACGACTATGTCATCTAGCGGCTTCCTCGTTTCGGCTTCTGTGCCCGTGCAAGGAGTGTTCCGCAAGCGGCATCCCACCCTGTGGGCAGGGCGCGCGGGTCGTGCGCCCGGGCGGGAGTGGAGATGCGGGCACAGGTGTGGTGGGGCCGTGGGCCGAAGACGGCGCCACGGCGCCCGTCGCTGCGGACCGTCACGACGGCGGACGCGGAGAACAAGCGGCGGGTGGAGGCGTTCTTCGACGACAGCGAGTACTGGCAGGCCGACATCTACGAGGAGGCGCGCGACCGCTTCGCGCGCGCCGTCGCACGGCGCAAGGACTACGCGTTCGAGATGCTCGCGCGGCTGCCCGATGTCCGCCGGGGCCGCGCGCTGGACATCGGGTGCGGGGGCGGCTTCTACCTGGAGGAGCTCGCGCGGCGCGGCTTCGCCGCCGCGGGCGTGGACAGCTCCCCGGGCATGCTGGATCGCTGCCGCGACCGGCTCGCGCGGGCGGGCCTCGGCGCCCGGGTCCGGCTGGCGCACGGGGACGTGGAGGCCCTCCCGTTCGATGACGGCAGCTTCGATCTGGTGCTCGCCATCGGGGTGCTCGGCTACCTCCTGCGTGACGACCGGGCGCTGGCCGAGCTGCGGCGGGTGCTGCGGCCGGGCGGCTACGTGATCGTGAACGTCACGAACCAGTGGAGCCTCGCGGAGCTGCTCTCGACGGCACGCATCAAGCTCGGCCGCGTCCTCTCGGGCCAGCCGCACGAGGACGGGCCCGGGACGCTCACCTCGCGGTGGATCCGCGACCACTCGCCGACCGGGCTCCACTACAAGTACTACGACCTGCGGGCGTTCGAGCGGCGCATGCAGCGGCAGGGCTTGCAGCTCGTGGACGCCATGACGCTCTCGTTTCCGCTCCGGACGCTGCGGCGCGCCGGCGTGCCCGAGGCGGTGACCGTGGGCCTCGAGGTCGCCCTCGAGCGCATCCTGCAGCGCGTGCGCGTCCCGTATCTGGCGTACGCGGGCGAGTCCTACACGGGCGTGTTCCGGTAGCTGGCGGACGGCACGAGTGTCGACTATTCCACGCGGCTGCAGACTATTCTGCACCCCCGGTGCCGCGCGTCGCCGGGCGCCGCGCCCCGCCGCGAGCCCGGCCGCGGCGTGCTTCCTCAGCGACGGCGCCCAGATACGCGAGTCCGCCCCGCCCGACCGCCGCGGCTGCACGCTTCTTGCAGCGTGGCCCCGTTGCACGCGCGCCAGCGCGGCACAGAATCATTGAGAGGTGATCATGCGAGCTGTCCGTCTGTCCGGGGTCCTGCTGCTGCTGGGGCTGGCCGCGTGCTCCACGCCGCCGGCCACGCCGCCGCCCGCGCCCGCGCCGCCCGCGGCCACGCCGGCCGCCGCCCGTCCCCAACCCGCCGCCGCGCCGGCGGCGCACGCGCATCCCGCCCAGCCCGCGGCGGCCGCGGCCGGCCAGCCCGCCGCCCCGGTCGCCCCCGTCGCGTTCGCCGCCCCGCCCGCCGCGGGCACGCGCGCGCGCTGCCCGGTGATGGGCGAGACCTTCACCGTGGACCAGGACACGCTGCGCTCGCAGCACGCGGGCAAGCACTACGCGTTCTGCTGCCCGGGCTGCAAGGGCAAGTTCGACGCCGAGCCGGCGAAGTACTCCCAGCAGTGACACGTCGCCGCCGCGGCACCCGGACGCGGTGGCTTCCGCGCGGCGAGACTAGCCGCAGCCGCAGCCGCTGCCGCCGCTCGACTCCCCGCCGCCGCCGCCCCCGCACCCGCACTCGGCGTCGGGGCGCCCCAGCGCCTGCTTGATCATGAGGTTGGCGCAGCCGACCCCGGACCGGACCGTGATCGCCTGCGGCTCGCAGTTGCGGGCGCAGGCGCCGCACTCCATGCAGGCGTCGCGGTCGACGATGGCGGCGCGCTTCTCCTCCAGGGCGAAGACCGCGTGCGGGCAGACCGTGACGCAGAGACGGCACCCGTTGCAGCGGGTGCCGTCGAGCTCGAGGGTGGTGACGCCCCTGAGATAGCGCGGCGTCACAGCACACCTCCCGCCCGCAGCCCGGCCAGCACCAGCCCGAGCGCCGTCGACGCGACCATCGCGGGCACCGCGACGCGCATCTCGGCGCGGACGCCGGACGGTCCGGTGTAGGTCGAGCAGCCGGTGAAGTTCAGCGCGAGGAACGCCGTCAGCGGCGGCCAGATGAGCAGCGTGGCCACCGTCGCCGCGGCGTCGCCGGGCCAGCCGGCCGCGGCCGCGCCCACGGCGAGCAACCCGACGAGCCAGCCCTTCAGCGCGAACGCGCGGCCGGGGACCCACGGCAAGAGGAGCGGGGTGAGCACCGTGCCCGCGAGGAACGTGCCGGCGAGCGCGGCCACGTTGCGCGCCGCGAGGTGCCAGGTCGCGCTCACGGACCACCCCTGCGGCCCGCGCCAGGCCATGACGGCGCCGAGCGCGAGGACCCCGGCGAGCAGCCCGAGGAACGGCCCGGCCGCGCCCGCCAGCTCCTTCGGCGTGAGCACCAGGCGACGGCGGGCGAGGTCCCTTCATCCACTGGAACGGCAGCTCCTGGGCGGGGGTGACGGCGGGCACCTCGAACTTGTTCAACGGCGTCTGGGGCAGCTCGCCGTCCGACGTCTGGGCAGTCGGCGGAGGCGGCGAGATCGTGCACTGGAACGGGAGCCGATGGAGCAGCGTCCCGAGCGGCACGACGAACTTCGTGACCGGCGTGCATGGCACTGGGGCGAACGACGTCTGGGCCGTCGGGACCTACGGGACCATCCTCCACTGGAACGGCAGCGCCTGGACGCACGTCGACTCCGGCACGACGAACCACCTGCGGGGCGTCTGGGCGAGCGCGACGGGCGGGGTCTGGGTCGTCGGCAACGGCGGGACTATCCTCCACCGCCCGCCGTAGCGCGAGGGGACCGAGCGTCGCGCGCGCCGGCGTCTCGTACTACAGTCGCCATCTCTCGTCAGGAGCGCCCCCATGAACCTCGCTCGCCCCCTCGTGGTGCTCGTCCTCGTCGCCTGGTGCACGCCCGCCGCCGCGGAGGGTTACGCGAAGCCGCCGCAAGCGGTGCTCGACGTCCTGCACGCGCGCGAGCCGCGGGCGCCCTTCCTCGGCCCGACGCGCCGGGCGCTGCTCCTCCTCGAGCCCGTGCGCTACCCGCCGATCGCGGACCTGGCCGCGCCGATGCTGCGCCTGGCCGGGGTGCGCGTGGACCCGCGGACCAACGGCGAGCACGGCGCGCCCTATGGCGTGGGGCTGACGGTACAACCGGTGCCCGACGGCGCCGAGGTTCGCATCCCGCTGCCCGCGGGCGCCCGGATCGGCGCGCCCCGCTGGAACGTCGACGGCAGCATGGTCGCCTTCACGAACACGACCGCGGCCGGCGTCGAGCTGTGGGTCGCGGACCTCGCGACCCGCCGGGCCCGCCGCCTGCCGGGGCTGAAGCTGAACCCGCTCCTCGGCCACACCGTGCAGTGGATGGCGGACCAGAAGACGCTCCTCGTGAAGCTGGTCCCGGCCCGCCGCGCGCCGCCGCCGGCGGCCGTCGTACCGCCGGCCCCGAAGGTCCAGGAGAGCGCCGGCGCCCCCGGGGCGAGCAGCACCTACGAGACGCGCGACGTGCTCTCCGGGCCCCGCGACGCCGACGCCTTCGACTACTCCATGACGGCGCAGCTCGCCCTCGTCCACGTGCCCTCCGGGAAGGTCACGCGCCTCGGGGCGCCGGCCGTCTACGGCCAGGTCGCGCGCGCGCCGGGCGGCCGCCACATCCTGGTCGAGCGCATCCATCGCCCCTACTCCTACCAGCGCACCTGGCCGCGCTTCCCCAAGGACGTCGAGCTCTGGTCGCCGACCGGCGCCAGGCTCGAGACGCTCGCGCGTCTGCCGCTCTTCGACGCGGTGCCGATCGACGGCGTGCCGACCGGGCCGCGGGGCTTCGAGTGGCGCCCCACCGAGCCGGCGACGCTCGTCTGGGTCGAGGCCCTCGACGGCGGCGACCCGAACACGAAGGTGCCGCACCGCGACCGCGTGCTCCTGCGGCGCCTCGACGGGAGCGCGGTGCGGGAGCTCGGCCGCACCGAGCACCGGTTCGCGGGCGCGCACTGGCTCGAGCGCGGCGGCCTCGTCCTCATCACCGAGCACGACCGCGACCGCCGCTGGCGGCGCACCGCCGTCGTCAACGCCGACGACCCGGCCGCGCCGCGGCGGACGCTGTGGGACATGAGCGCCGACGAGCGCTATCGCCACCCCGGCTACCCGGTCTACCGCCCCCTGCCCTCGGGCGCCTGGGCCGTGCTCGAGCAGGACGGTGCGATCTTCCTCGGCGGCCAGGGGTCGTCGCGCGAGGGCGACCGCCCGTTCCTCGACCGCCTGAGCCTGCGCACGCTCACGACCGAGCGGCTCTTCCGCTCGGAGCGGAAGAGGGTGGAGCAGTTCATCGCGTGGGTCGATCCGGCGGCCGGCGCCTTCATCACCCGGCGCGAGTCGCCGTCGGAGCCGCCGAACTTCGTCCTCCGCACGCTCGCGGCGGCCGGGCCCGCGGCCGCGCCCGCTCCGGGCGAGGCGGCGCGCACGTCCACGGCGCGCGCCATCACGCACGACACGGACCCGACGCCGCAGGTCCGCGGCATCACCAAGCGGCGCGTCACGTACCAGCGCGCCGACGGCGTGCCCCTCTCGTTCACGCTCTACCTGCCCCCGGGCTACCGCGAGGGGACGCGGCTGCCGACGCTGGTCTGGGCGTATCCCCTCGACTACGCCGACAAGGCCGCGGCCGGCCAGATGGCGGGCTCGCCCTGGCAGTTCACGCGGCTCGTCGGCGCCTCGCCGCTGTTCTTCGCGCTGCAGGGCTACGCGGTCCTCGACCAGGTGGCGATGCCGGTCGTGGGCCCGCCGCCGAAGATCTACGACACCTTCATCGAGCAGATCGTCGCGAACGCCAGGGCGGCGGTCGACAAGGCCGTCGCGCTCGGGGTGACCGACCCGGAGCGCATCGGTGTCATGGGCCACAGCCACGGCGCGCTCATGACGGTGAACCTCCTCGCCCACTCCGACCTGTTCCGCGCCGGCATCGCGCGCAGCGGCGCGTACAACCGCACCCTCACCGCGTTCGGGTTCCAGAGCGAGAAGCGGACCCTGTGGCAGGCGCCCGACGTATACCTGCGCGTCTCGCCGCTCTTCCACGCCGACAAGATCAAGCGGCCGCTCTTGCTCATCCACGGCGAGCTCGACCGGAACCCGGGCACCGTGCCGCTGCAGTCGGAGAAGCTGTACGAGGCGGTGCGCGCGCTCGGCGGCGAGGTGCGGCTGGTCATGCTGCCGCACGAGGACCACGGCTACCGCGCGCGCGAGTCGGTGGAGCACGCGCTCCACGAGATGCTCGCCTGGTTCGACCGGCACGTGAAGCACGCGCCGCCGCGCGCCCGCGTCGAGCACGCGCCGCCGCGCGCGCGGTAGGAGACGACCATGTCGGCCCGCGACTACGTGTTGCCCTCGTCGGCGTCGGAGGCGGCGCGCCTCGAGCAGCAGGCGGCGCTGTACGGCGGCACCGATTTTCTGCGCCCCTTCCTCGCCGTGCGCCCGCGTGAGGTGCTGGAGGTGGGCTGCGGCACCGGCTGCTTCTGCCGCCACGTCGGCGCGCAGCTCCCCGGCCGTCAGGTCACGGGCCTCGATCTCGACGCGGGGCGGATCGCCTACGCGCGCGCGCGGAGTGCCACGCCGAACGTCCGGTTCGAAGAGGGCGACCTCCTGCACCTGCCCTTCGACGCCGACCGCTTCGACCTCGTCTTCTGTCGCTTCGTGCTCGTGCACCTGGCGGATCCGACCGCGGCCCTGCGCGAGATGGCCCGCGTCGCCCGGCCCGGCGGCGTCGTGCTGGCGTACGACATGGTGCACGACGGCATCTGGTTCTCGCCGCCGAAGCCGGCCTTTGCGCGCCTCCTGCGGGCGGCGCTGGACGTCATGCGCGAGCGCGGCATGGAGCCGTCGCAGGGGCTGCACCTCGCCCCGGGCATGATCCGGGCCGGCCTCGCGGAGGTCGGCGTCGAGGTCATCCCGCACCACGCGCTCGCCGCCGAGCCCCGCTTCGAGGCCTACCGCCGCAACTGGCTGGACACGGTCACGGGGCTCGCGGAGATCCTCGGCGCCCACTTCGACGCGGGGCTCGTCGAGGAGGCGCGGGCCGAGCTCGAGCAGCGGGGGGCGGACGAGCTCCTCGTCGAGCTGACCGTGCTCGCGCACGGGCGGAAGGGCGGGTAGCACACCCCGCTACGGCCCCCCGCCCGCCGTCGCGCAGTCGGTGCCGAG
>DASXVK010000045.1:0-7979 GCA_036504295.1 Polyangia bacterium | reverse complement strand
CGCCCCGCTCGCGTCCTGCTTTCTCTCCATAGGCCGACCCCCGGGCGGGGGCTTCGTTCAACGCGTCAATTACGGCCGCGCCCACCGTCGCAGCACGCCCTCACCTCGCCGGCGCGTCCGTAATTGCCTATTAGTTTTGCGCGCGTGTGAGCGGCGGCGATCTGCTGGCCGCCGGGCCGGTCGCGGTTGCGATCCTTGACGGCTTCCCGGTCAACCCGGGCCACACGCTCATCATCCCCCGCCGTCACGTCCCGGGCTGGTTCGAGCTGTCCGACGACGAGCAGGCCGCCGTCTGGCGGCTCGTCCCCGAAATCGCGCGCCTGCTCGAGGAGCGGCACCACCCGGCGGGCTTCAACATCGGCATCAACTGCGGCCGCGCGGCTGGCCAGACCGTCGACCACGTGCACCTGCATGTCATCCCGCGCTTCACCGGGGACGTCGATGATCCGCGCGGCGGCGTGCGGTGGGTCATCCCTGCCCGCGCGCGGTACTGGGACTCTTGATGGCGACCGCCACATACGCCGGCGATCTCGGGCCGATTGCGCTCGCTGAGCGCGTCCTCGCGTTGCTCGCGCAGGGTAGCTTCTCGGCCACGTACAAGTACGCCGTCTTCATCGCGCTCATGGACCTGTGCCTTGAGAAGACGTCGCGCAGCGGCGCCCCACCGGAGGTCCTGACTACTCGCCAACTGGCGCACAAGGTCGTCGAACTCTACTGGCCTCACGCCGGGCCGTTTGAGGGTCGCGTGCTGCGGCAGGGAGGAGTCCGCCCCGATCACCAGGCCGAGATACTGACGGCCATCGTGCGCTTTCGAGCGTGCGCCGACCCGTCGGAGTCACTCGGGCGCGCACGGCTGAGAGGTGGGCCGGAGTTGGAGCGGCTTGTCCGCCTCGTGGAATGGAAGCTCATCGAAATGCCCCTGGTTCGCCTCCAGCGGATCGGGAGCGAGGAGGACCGCTTCCTTTACCAGTACAACTGGGACGAACGCATTCGCCGCTCGACGGTCGGGTCTTACCAGGACGGCAGGCCCTCGACGTTCGACAATCGGATCCTCCTCAAGCCCCGCGTGTCCGAGCACCTGGTGCGGCTCAATGGGGTCGTGCGGCCGCTCGTTCATCGGGAGTGGGCGGCCATGGTCTCGCGGATGAACGATCTCCCGGAGTCGCAGCTCGAGGATTTCCTCTTCGGCGTGAGCAGGCGGAGTCTCCAAGCGGTTCGTGATCCACTCCGCGACGCGCAGAGCGACCAGTGCTTCTACTGTGGGCAGCGCCTCGGTGCGGACTGCGAGGTGGATCACTTCGTGCCGTGGGCGCGCTACCCCGACAACGGCCTCGACAACCTGGTCGCGGCCCACCGGAAGTGCAACGGCCGCAAGTCGGACTTCCTCGCCGCCGCCGACCATGTCGAGCGATGGGTTGAGCGCGGTCAGACCGGGATGGGTGCTCTGACCGCCATCGCTGCAGACCTGGCATGGGAGCGCGACCCGAACCGCACCCGAAGCGTCGCGGTTGCGATCTACCGGGCGGTTCCCGACGACGCCCGTCTCTGGCTGACCGGGTGCGAGTTCGTGCGAGTCGACGAGCAGCACCGGGATCGATTGAAGCGAGCGCTGGCGTCCTGACGTCGCTGCGGCCGGGGAGCGGCCAGCTTGGACCGTTACGGCATCGACCGACTATGGGGGAAGCGCTCTATCAGCGGGTCCCGCCCCGTGATGCGCGGTAGAGGGGCTCTGGTGCCAGATCCAGATCGTTGGGCCGTGTCCCTTCGGCAAGCGTGCGTGCAATCGTCGACGGCGGGGGGCTACTGTCATGAGTCGTGGGGAGACCACGAGGAGGACGACTCATGGCAGAGCAGCGACAACGCGGACTGCCGGCAGAGGTGCAGGCGGTGGGCGAGAGCATCGCCGACTGGCGACGGACGCGGGTGAGCGGAGAGCCGATGCCCGCCGAGCTGTGGGCAGCCGCGGTGGCGCTCGCGCAGCGCAGCAGCGTCTACCGGATCGCGCGCGGCCTGTCGTTGGACTACGGGGCGCTCCGGCGGCGGGTGACTGACGCCGTCGCGTCCCCGGCTGGCGGCGCCGCCGGCGCCCGCGGCTTCGTCGAGGTCAGTGGGGCGCAACTGCTCGGCGTGACCGCGCCTGCGGGACCGGTGGTGGAGGTGGCCGCGGGCGACGGCGCACGCCTCACGATCCGGTTGGCCGCGGACGCGGCGCTCGATGTGGCGGGGCTGGTGGCCGGCTTCTGCGCCCGCCGGGCATGATCCAGATCACGCCGCAGATGCGGGTGCTGGTGGCCGTCGAGGCGGCGGATTTTCGCTGCGGCATTGATGGCCTGGCGCAGCGCTGCCGGGTGGGCCTCGGCGCGGACCCGTTCACCGGCACGGTGTTCGTGTTCCGTAACCGCCGGGCGACCGCGATCAAGTTGCTGGTCTACGACGGGCAGGGGTTCTGGCTCTGCCACAAGCGATTGTCGCGCGGGCATTTTCGCTGGTGGCCGGCGCCGGGCGCCGCGGCGGGCGCCGCGCTGCAGGCGCACGAGCTGCACGTGCTGCTCTGCGCGGGCGACCCGTCCGCGACGCAGGCCGCGCCCGTGTGGCGGCCGGTCACCGGCCCGGGGTGACGACCGCCACTTTTTGCTTGCGTTCTATGCGCAGCGCTGGTACTCGTGATCGGCATGGGGTTGCTCCTCGCGTATCGCGGGCGCCAGGTGACCGAGGCGGAGGCGGCGTTCATCCGCACGCTCATCGCCGCGCAGCCGCAGGCGAGCCGCCGCGCCCTGTCGCTCGCCGTGTGCGCGGCGTGGGACTGGGTCCAGCCCAACGGGCGCCCGCGGGACATGGTGTGTCGGGGGCTGCTGCTCGCGTTGCACCGGGCGGGTCACATCGCGCTGCCGCCGGCGCGCTGGGACTCGTTGGCCGCCTGGCGGCGGCACCGGCCGGCGGCCGTGGCGGTCGACGCGACGCTCCTGCGCGGGCGGCTGGCCGAGCTGGGCGCGCTCACGTTCCGCCAGGTCCGGCGCAGCGCGGACGAGCGCCTCTTCAACAGCCTGATCGCGACGCACCATTACCTCGGCTACACGCAGCCGGTCGGCGAGCACCTGAAGTACCTTGTCTACGCGGGTGAGCGGCCGGTGGCGTGCTTCGCGTGGAGCTCGGCCCCACGCCACTTGGCGCCGCGCGACCGCTACCTCGGCTGGGCGCCCGCGGTGCGGCGGCGCAACGTCCGGCTCGTCGCCTACAACAGCCGCTTCCTGATCCTGCCGTGGGTCGAGGTGCCGCACCTGGCCTCGCACCTGCTCGGGCGCATGGCGCGCCTGCTGCCCGCGGAGTGGGCGCGCGTCTACGGCCATCCGGTGCACTTCGCCGAGACCTTCACCGACCCGACGCGCTTCCGCGGGACGTGTTACCGCGCGGCGAACTGGATGTGGCTGGGGCAAACCACCGGGCGGGGCAAGGCCGACCTGACCCATCAGGCCAACCGGCCGCTCAAGGACGTGTGGGGGTATCCGCTCGTGCCGGACTTCCGCGCGCGGCTCGGGCGCGTGGCATGAAACGCAAGAAGCGGCGAGGGCCCACCGCGCCGGCGCAGCGGCGCGAGCTGCGGCTCGACGAGCTCACCGGGATCGTCGAGCGGGCCAAGGCTGCGCTGAGTGACGCCGACCACGCCACACTCAAGGCGGCCGTGGAGACGCTAGCGTTTCTCACGCAGGAGCTGGAAGCCAAGGGGACCACCGTCGAGCGGCTGCGCAAGTGGCTATTCGGGGCGAGCACCGAAAAGACGAGCCAGGTCCTTGGCGACCCACCCGCCGACGCGGACGCGGGCGACGCCACGGGGGCGGCACCTGACGCGAAGCCGAAGGCTCCGGGTCACGGCCGGCACGGCGCCGCGGCCTACCGTGGCGCCGCGCAGGTCACGGTGCCGCACGAGTCGTTGCACCGCGGCGACGCCTGCCCCGCCTGTCTCAAAGGCAAGGTCTACCCCATGGCCGAGCCGGCGGTGCTGGTCCGCGTCACGGGCATGGCGCCGCTCACCGCCACGGTCTATGCGTGCGAGCGGCTGCGCTGCAACCTGTGCGGCGAGGTGTTCACCGCCGCGGCGCCGCCGGGGGTCGGCGCCGACAAGTACGATGAAACGGCCGCGAGCATGATCGGGCTGCTCCGGTACGGCGCCGGGTTGCCGTTCAACCGCCTCGAGACGTTGCAGCGAGGCCTCGGGATCCCGCTGCCGGCCGCGACGCAGTGGGAGCTCGTCGAGCGCGCGGCCGGGCAACTCGCGCCCGCGCACGACGAGCTCATACGCCAGGCGGCCCAGGGCGAGGTGCTGCACAACGACGACACCACCATGAAGGTCCTCGCGCTCATGGGCGCGCCGCACGCGGCGGCGGGCGCCGGCGCGGCGGCGACGACCGCGGGCAGCGCGGCCGACGCGCGGACGGGCGTGTACACCTCGGGGATCGTGGCCGTGGGCGGCGGCCACCGCATCGCGCTGTTCTTCACCGGCCACCAGCACGCGGGCGAGAATCTGGCCGCGGTGCTGGCCCAGCGGGCCACGGAGCTGCCCGTGCCGATCCAGATGAGCGACCTGCTGTCGCACAACACGGCCGGCGACTTCACGACCCTCGCGGCCGGCTGTATCGCCCACAGCCGCCGCCGCTACGTCGAGGTGGCGGACCATTTCCCCGCCGAGTGCCGCTTCGTCCTCGAGACCCTGCGCGAGGTCTACAAGCACGACGCCCTGGCGGAGCAACGCCACCTCTCCGCCGCGGAGCGGCTCCAGTTCCACCAGGCGCAGAGCGGCCCGCTCATGGCCGACCTCGAAGCGTGGCTACGTGCGCAGTTCGACGAGCGGAAGGTCGAGCCCAACTCCAGCCTCGGCGAAGCCATCAGCTTCATGCAGAAGCACTGGTCCCGGCTCACCCTGTTCCTGCGCGTCGCGGGCGCCCCGCTCGACAATAATGTCTGCGAGCGGGCGTTGAAGAAGGCCATCTGCCACCGCAAGAACTCGCTCTTCTACAAGACGCTCAACGGCGCCCACGTCGGCGATGTCTTCATGGCCCTCATCCACACCACCGAGCTCAACGGCGCCGACCCGTTCGCCTACCTCGTCGCGCTTCAGCGTCACCACGACGAGGTGGTGGACGAGCCCGCCGCCTGGATGCCGTGGAACTACCAGGACGCGCTGGCGCGCCTCGCCACGGCTCCCGCCTCGCCGCCCTGAACCCCCGCACGCCCCGAAGGCCCCGACGAGCCGCCCGCTATCTCTGGCTGGGACGGCGCCGGCCCCCTCTCCCGGAAGCTGGGCGTCGCGCCGGACGGCCCGGGTCCGCCCGCGGCCGCCCCGGTCACGCCTCTACGCACGGCTGCCGAAGGCACACCGTTGGGCCAGCAGAGTGCGCCCCAGTCCTTGCTGACCGTGACCTGCGCGAAGAACGCCTGATCCCGGAACGCCTCGAACACCCCGGTGAAAGGCAGCACCTCGGCGATGTCCACCTCGCCCTCGGCGCCGTCGTTGAAGCGCAGGTAGAGGCGGTAGCCCCCGCGGTGCTCCACGGTGGTGATGGAGACGAGCATCGGCGAACGCCCCACAGCAAAGCGGCGTCCCGGAACTACCCGGAAGGCCGTCGCTGTGTGGTGGAGCTGAAGGGGATCGAACCCTCGGCCTCTAGAGTGCGATGCGATCGATCGGTGTCGCGCGCTGTCGCGTCGATCGCGACGCGAAGCGACTCCCCGGATACGAGGACGAGGGGCTGTCGCCTGGCGTCGCGTCGCACGGCGACATCAGAGCACGACGCGTGGTGCAGGCTCGTGGTGCAGCGCGGGACGCGGTCGATCAGCGTCTCATATGGTTCTGCCTAGGCCTTTGTGGACTATCAAATGCCTACTACGCGTCGGCCGCACCGTGCTGCTCGGCCGCCAGCGCCTGCGGGGCCGAGTGGATGAACGGGAGGCGGTGCATGGGCGAGCGAGAGCCGAAGGGAAGACGTCAGAGGCCGAGAACCGGCGATTCGTCGCGGGCGGGCAGGCTCGCGGCGGCGATGGCCTGGCCGTGGCGTTTCTCCTTCTCGCCGGGCATCGACAGGTCGACGCGAGCCGCGAGCTCGGGGAAGTCCGCGCGCAGGGCATCCAGCGCTTTGTCGATCATGACCGTGCCGCCCGGTCCGGACGTGACGCGGCCGAGCACCAGCACGTGCCCGAAGTCGTAGACGTTCGCGAGGTGTGCCAGCGCGTAGCCGAGATAGGCGCCCAGCGTGAGGTACACAGCGATGGCGCGTCGGTCACCCGTCTGCATCAGCGCCTGCAGGTGCTTCAGCCGCGCGGGAAGAGGCATCGACGGGGGAACGTCGATCTGCGCCGGTTCGAGCAATCGCCCCACCGCTTGCTGCGACAGGTACTGCACGGCGCACCCGTGATCGCCTGACCATTCGTCGCGTGGTGCGTCGGGATTGTAATCGACGGGCACGAACGCGATCTCGTTGAGCCAGGGCGTGATGCGCCCGCCCGCCGTCACGTAGCCGCCCGCGGTACTGGTCCCCAGCGCCACGCCCAACACCGCGCCGCGGGGCAAGGACATCGACCCGAGCAGCGCGGTCACGTCGCCGTCGTTGGCAACGTCGAACGGAACGCCCTTCCAGGCCCGCTTGAGATCGATGAACATGTTTCGCACGCGCTCTTCGAACAAGTCGGGCGAGATGCCGCGGAACAGGGACGAGAAGCGGACCTGATTGGCGACGTAGACGCCCGCCGCGCTGCCGCCGATGGCATCGACGTGCGGCAGGTGCTCGGCCGCGCGTCGCAGCGAGTCCATGATCCCGTCCCAGTGATACTGCGGGTCGCGCTGGTGGTAGGGATCCCACTCGGTCTCCTCGCTCCAGACGACGTGGCCGTCGACAATCGCCGCGACCTTGCGATCGCTGCCGCCCAGGTCGAAGCCGATGCGGCATCCGTCGAGGTGCCCGCCCAGCGGCGCCGAGACGTGCGAGCTGGCCGGCGGAAGATCTCCCGTCGCCACCACTTCGATCGGGTGATCGTAGACGCGCTGGCCGACGATCTCGGAGTCGAAACGGCCGTTCGGCGTCTCGCGATAGTACGCCTGCAACCGGTCCGCCATGCCGGCCGGCGCGTGGATATAGATGCGGAAGCCGCCGCGCGCCCAGAGGGCGAGCTTGATCAGGCGCTCGAGCATCGTGAAGTTCGCGACGGCCGTTTCGGGATCGGAGCCCGGCAGCAGGTATGTCGAGAGGCGCGAGACCGAGCCGTCCTTCTGCTCGAGCGCAAGGCGCGCCTCGGCCGGGTGCCCCGAACCGCAGGCGTGCTGCTGGAAGGCACGCCAGGCCAGCGCGGCGGGACGGAACCGTGGATCCAGCACCGGTGTCACCGACGGACGGACGGATCGCAAAGCGTAGACTGCGTCTTGTACGCTCATGACCTCATATCTGCGACGTCGCGCCGAGAAGACAACTCTCGACGTCCGCGGCCGAGTCCCTCTCGCGGGTCTTCTTCGGCTGAAGGCGAGCCAGATCTTTCTGCGCCGGATTGGCTTCACGAATCCACGCCCGGATCTGCTCACTGAACGGCTCAGTGCACTTGCCTTCCACTGCGACTGGCACACACAGACCGTCGGGGTCCTCGGTATCGAGCATGATGTCGGTCATGCGCGCAAGCGAGGTGATCCACCGCAAGGTGCGGGACGTGGACGTCGGTCCCGACGGAGTGCTGCTGTGGATCGACGCGGGCAAGACGGACGCGGCAAAGCGGTTCTTCGACGTGCCCGAGCCGCTCGCGAGTCTCCTCACCAAGCTCGCGAAGGACCGCAAGACCAACGAGTGGCTGTTCCAGTCGGAGGTGTAGGCTCGCACGCTCGTTCGTGATTCCCCGCCCGCGGCTCGCCGGTTTGCACCCGCGAGGGAACGCCTGAGACGGTGGCCGAGTCCGAGGGGCCGGACCGGTGGGCGGATGCGGGAAGGCGGGAGCGTTCTTGCGTC
>DASXVK010000044.1:0-6365 GCA_036504295.1 Polyangia bacterium | reverse complement strand
CGCGGTCGATCGTATGCCGCCGCCCAGAACGATGCCGCCGCGCAGATCCCGCGGCGGATCTGCGGCGGTCGGGCCCGCCGCTGTCCGGCCGAAATCCGGACGCTGGCCGGATTCCGGACCGGCCGCGCACCACACGAGCCGCGATTTCCGCAGGGTTACCTCCTGCCGGGCGGCTGGCCCGCCGCCTGCAACGCCTCGGGGCATGACCGCCGCCATCCCGTCCGCCCGCTCGTCCGCGTGGTCCCTCCAGCACCTGAGCGCTCAGGAGCTCTTCGTCGGCCTCGAGCGGCTCGTCCGACAAGACCGCGAGGTCACCGCGGCGCTGCTGGCCCACCTCGCCGAAGTCGACGAGCGCCGCCTCTACCGCGAGGCCGCGTGTCCCTCGCTCTTCGCCTACTGCACCGAGCGCTTGCACCTGTCGGAACCCGCGGCCTACAAGCGGGTTCACGCGGCCCGGACCGCACGCGCCTTCCCCGTCATCTTCGACATGGTCGCGCGCGGCGAGCTGCACATCGCGGCCGTCATCCTGCTCGCGCCGTACCTGACGGCCGGGAACCACCGCGATCTGCTGGCGGCGGCGACGCACCGGAGCAAGCGCGCGGTGGAGCAACTTCTCGCTGTGCGGTATCCCCGGCTCGCGGTCCCGGACTCGGTCCGGCGGCTGCCGGCGTGCCCGCGGGCGGGGATGGCGCTGGGGACCGAGGCGACCGGGCCGGGGGCGGCGCTGGGGACTGAGGCGACGGGGTCTGGGCAGGATGCGATCCTGTCCCCGACGATGCCGGCGGCGAAGCCGGTGACCGGGTTGCCGGCCGCGGCGCCGGCGCCCGCGTCCGCGCCCGCGCGGCCCGACGCCTCGCCGCGCGCGGCCGCGCGACCCGACGCGCCGCGGCCCGGGCCGACCGCGGTTGAGGCGACCGTGCCCGGAGCGGCGCCGCAACCGGCGACCCTGGGCGCGGGCCCCGCCTCGACCGGGCCGCCAGCGGCCTCGGCCCCGGTCCCGGCCCCGGTCCCGGCCAGCACCGCTGCCGCCTGCTTGACACCCGGACCGGTGCGGGCGGGCGCCGTACTGGTGCCGCTGTCTGCCGACCGGTACCGCGTCCAGTTCACGGCCACGCGCCACGTGCGCGACCGGCTCCGGGAGGCCCAGGACCTCATGCGGCGCGAAGTTCCCGATGGCGACCTCAACACGGTCATCGGCGCGGCGCTCGACCTGCTCGTGCGCGAGCTGATGCGCAAGAAGTTCGCCACCACGGACCGCCCGCGCGCGACGGCGGCGAGCGGCGAGGGCAGCCGCACGCGGCGCGTGCCGGCCGCAATCCGCCGCCAAGTGGGGGTGCGGGACGGGTATCAGTGCACGTTCGTCGACGCCGAGGGACGGCGCTGCCCGGAGCGCGGCGGCCTCGAGTTCCATCACTGCGACCCGCTGGGGCGCGGAGGCGAGCACCGGGTGGACCGGATCACCCTGCGGTGCCAGGCCCACCACGCCCTCGCCACGGAGCGCGAGTGGGGCGCCGCGCACGTGGCGGCGGCGATCACCGCCCGCCGTGCCCAGGCGCGACGCGCCCCGGCCGAAGGCGCCGGGACCACGCCCGCAGGTGCCGCGCCGGAGCCGCGGCCTCCTCCAGCCCGCCGACCCCGCATGGGTGCCTCGGGCGCGTAGGGCAGGCTCGAATCACCGAGCGGACCAGCAGTTGCAGGAAGTCGCGCGCGGGACGCGCCAGAATGCCGCGCTCACCCAGCTCCTGCCCACGAGCCGCCGGAGCTGGCCGTTGCGGTGGCTGGGGCGCTACCGCGCGCTCGCCTTCGAGGGCCTCAAGGAGGGGGCGGCGTGGTGGGCGCACGCGTGGCAGGCCTCGCCCCGCTCACGGGGGTCCGCGTACATGCCGCGCACGCTGGCCCGCTCAGGGGACCGTGGCGGTCACCGGGCGCGTCCGCGCCGAGGAACCGGCCGCACACGCGACAGCGCGGTCCCCCCCTTGACGCCCGACCGCGACCGATGTGCTTGTCGGCCGTGGTCGCGGTCGGTGGTCGGTGGTCGGTGGTCGGTGGTCGGTGGTCGCGGTCGCCGGGCGCGGTCGCCGGGCGCGGTCGCCGGTCGCGGTCGGACCGGTCGGCGGTCGCGGTCGCTTAAGTGAGCGGCATTGACCCTAGCCCGCCGGCCGCGCCAGCAGCACCGCCACGTTCACCACCGTCTCCGACCCGAAGCGCCGCGACACCGGCGCGCACTTCGTGCGCAGCAGGCAGGCGACCTCGCCCTTGAGCTCGCCGCGGTGCTCGTCGAGCACGTAGAAGTTCGCCTGGCCCTTCGCGATGACGAGGTCGGCGGCGTCGAGCGCCGCCTTGAGCGTGGGGGTCATCTCCTCCCACGACACGCCGAGCGTGTCGGGGCAGGCGCAGATGACCTCGTCGGCGGCCTCGGCGAGGTTCACCGTGATGCCGTCCTCCATGGTCGCGTCGCTCGTGATCGGGCCCCCGCGCAGGGCCGAAACGACCCGCGGCCCGCGGGCGCGGATCTCCGCGATGAGCAGCTTGTCGAAGGCGATCTCGCCGACGTTGTCGTGGATGAAGACGACCGAGCGCGCCCGCGCGGCGGCCGCGCCGATGGCGGCGGTCTCGTCGCGAGAGAGACCCTCGTCCAGGCTCTCGCGCAGCATCGCCGCGATGCGCTCGGGCGGGAAGTCGTAGCCGGTGCCCACGGTGCGGAAGTCCAGGTGGTTGCCGGCGATGGCCCAGCGGCACAGGAAGCGGAACCGCTCGGCGGGCGCCATCGCCCGCGCCTCGGCGGCGACCAGCGCCGCGACCGCCATGCCGACCTCGTTGCACCGCGCCCGCAGCGCCGCGAAGGGCAGCGCGAGGCCGCTCTCCTCCTTCAGGATGCGGTGCACCGCGGTGATGTGAAAGGACGGCGGGTGCGAGTAGTCGAACGTGCCCGCGAGGTGCGCGAGGCTGCGGCGCACGATGCGCTCGCGCACCGCGGGCGCGAGCCCGAGCCGGTCGAGCGCGCCGACGAGGTCGTGGAGGACGCAGGAGCTGCAGATGTCGACGGTCTTCACGGCGAGGGAGCCTAGCAGATCGTGGCCGGCGCGGCCGCGTCAGAACCCCGCATTGAGCCCGACGAACACCGGGATCGTGTTCTTGTACGCGACGTTGATCGCGCCGATCTGCAGGCCGCGCAGGCGCCGGGCGATGTTGATCGCGCCGATCTGGACGCCGTGGACGTCGCGGGCGTAGTTGACGCCGAGGGTCACCTGCATCCCGGACAGATCCTCGGCCGCGTTGAAGAGTCCGGCAAGCTGGAAGCCGCTCGTCGCGGTGGCGCTGTTGCCGAGCCCGCCGAGCTGGAGGCCCTCGAACGTCGTCGCCGTGTTCACGACCATGCCGAGCTGCACTCCGCGCGCGTTCTGGGCGAAGTTGCCGCAGCCGAGCTGCAGGCCGTGCATGTGGGCGTTGGGGTAGATCGTCGTCCTGTAGGTCGTGCAGTTCGGCCCGCAGGAGCCGACGGCCACGGGGGTGGTCTGGTTGGCGAAGTTGAGCATCCCGATCTGGACGCCGGCGAAGCTCTTGACCGTGTTGTTGCCGAAGAGGCTGAGCTGGAGCGCGAAGTCCGTCCACTCGATGTAGTTGACCATGCTGCTCACCTGGAGGCCGCTGAAGCCGTCCCCGCCGCCGTTGAATAACCCCGCGAGCTGGAGCGCGCCGCCCTTCTCGCAGAAGTTGAACGCGCCGGAGAGCTGCAGCGCCCGGCACCGTCCGGAGGCGTAGTTGAACAGGCCGCCGACCTGGATGCCGTACGCCTGGCCGACGACGCTCCCGAGACCGGCAACCTGCAGGCCGCCGAAGGCCACGCGATCGTAGTTGACGAGGCCCGCGATCTCGAGGCCGTACGTCCCTTCGTTGGTGCCCCAGAG
Organism: Polyangia bacterium; assembly: GCA_036504295.1. Lineage (GTDB taxonomy): Bacteria > Myxococcota_A > Polyangia > JACRCY01 > JACRCY01 > DASXVK01. The sequence continues at coordinate 2,457 of DASXVK010000044.1, read as the reverse complement.
AGCGTTGATGGCGAGGCCGCTCACGACCTGCCGGTCGAAGTGGAACACGCGCAGGGGCGGGAAGATCGTGACGTCGAACGGCACGTAGGTCGGGCCGGGGTCGGGCGGCGCCGGCTGGGCGACGCGTGCCGGCTGCGCGGCCGCGGGCGCCGCGATCAGGAGGACGAGGGCGAAAAGGGCGGCGTGGCGCATGGGCCGCAGCATACGCGCGCCGCACGCGGCCCTGTCAACCCGGGCGGGCGGAGCTCGCGTCCGCGGTCGGCGTGTCGGTGGCGGCGCTGGCAGCAAACGTGCGCCCGGCGCCAGCTCGCGGTACGTTCTCGGGCCGTGCGGACCTGCATCCTCATCTCCCTGCTCGTCCTCCCGCTGGCCGGCTGCCCGCGTGATCGCGGCGCCGAGCCCGCGCCACCGTCCGCGGCGCCCGCGCCCGCGGCCGCGCCGCCCGCGGCGGCGGCCGCCGCGCCGCCGGCGGCCGCCGTGACCGCGGCCGATCCCGCGCTCGGCGGCCTGCGGCCGCGGACCGACCTGCCGCCCGAGCGGCGCGCGATCATCGCCGCGGGCGGTGCCGAGCACGTGGTCGACGCCGACGAGGCGCGCGCCGCCGGCCGCACGCTCGTGGACCTGCGCGACGACTGGACGCCCTACATCTTCAACGACCTCACCGCCGCCGATGGTCGCCCGCTCCCGAACCGGTACCGCACCATCTTCCTCGGGCTCGCGAACGACCGCACCGACGCGGACGGGCAGCCGCTCGCGCGCGGCGGCGCGGCCGGCCGCCCGGGCGCGGCCGAGCCCGCGGCGGCGCACTTCCTCGAGGTCTACGGCATCCCGCCGTCGCTCGGCGTGCTGCGCGCGCGCTTCCTCGCGGACGCGCCCGACGCGACCGGCCGCGACCGGTGCAGCCACGTCGACCGTCCGAGCCTCCGGCCGCTCGCGGCCGGCGCCCTCGAAGGCAAGCGCCGGAGCGCGACCGACCAGTCGGCCCTCGCCGCGGTCGAGGCGCGGCTCGCGTGCGAGGGCCTCCTGCCGCACGCCGGGCACCGCGCCGGCGCCTGGGACGAGGGGCTCCGCCAGGCGGTGCTCCGCTTCCAGCGCAAGCACAAGATCTACCAGGGCCCGTCGGCCATCCGCGGCGAGACGCTCGCCGCCCTCCGGCGCACCCTCGTCGAGAACGACCACGCCGCGCTCGTGCGCGTGCTCACCGAGCGGGCGGTCGCGGCGGCGGACGTCCTCGAGGACGGCTCGGTGGACCGGCCCGGGGCGAAGGGCGCCGCCCCGACCGCGCCGACCTGGCGCGCCGCCGACGGCACCCAGCTCGCGGTCCGCAACCTCGTGGACGAGGTCAGCCGCGCCACCCTCGAGCAGCTCGGGCTCACGACGCCCGCCGCCGCCCTCGCCTTCTTCCAGCGCCACCCGGCCGCGGACTTCGCCTGGCTCCGGGCCGCGGTCCGCATGCCGCCGCCGCCGGAGTACCACTCGAAGGAGATGGCGCTCGAGGTCGAGATCGACCGCGGCGACGTCTCCTACGACCCGCCCTTCAACGCGCGGGGCAAACGCGTCTACCCGTCGCGCACGCGCCACCCGCAGCTCACGCTGTTCACCCGCTACCGGGGCCAGCAGATCCCGCTCGTGAAGTGGCGCACGACCATCGGCGGCTGGCGGACCGAGCTCGCCGCGAACGGCTACGAGTACTACCGCTACAAGGGCTCGGACGTGGGCGAGCGCGTGTGGCGGCACGTCGTCGCGGCCCCGGTGTGGGTGGCGCCGACGAGCACGCCGCTGCGCGCGCTGGTCAAGGGCAAGAACGTCAACGGCGTCTGGCAGACGGTGGTCAACTACGACGAGGTCGGCCCCGGCTACCTGTCGGCCTACGGCCTCGTCGCGGCCTACAACATCGTGCCCGGCAAGGGCGGCAAGCCCGACTGGGACAACGGCGTGCGCGTGCACGGCTCGTCGGAGTACCGCTCGATCTTCGATCCGGCCGGCTACTCGCACGGCTGCCACCGGCTGGTGAACCACCTCGCGGTGCGGCTCTTCTCGTTCGTGCTGCGGCACCGGCGCATGACCGTCGACGGCGAGCAGAACTTCGGGTTCAGCCGCGACTTCCTCTACAAGGATCACGTCTACGTGCTCCGGCTCCCGACGCGCGGCTACCGCTTCGCGCTCGACCCGCCGCTCCCGGTGCACGTGCTCGAGGGCAACATCGCCGGCAAGGTGCAGCAGCCGATCGAGGGCCTCGTGCGCATCCCCGGCACGCGCTACCCGCCGGGCGACGTGCCGTCGACCTCGGACAAGCCCGAGGAGCGCGCCGGCGCCGCCGCGGGCGGGGACGCGGAGGAGGAGGAATGAGGCGGCTCGCGATTCCCCTGCTCCTCCTCGTCGCCGTCGGCCTCGGCGCCACCCACCTCGGGGCCCCGGCGGCGGCGAAGCCCGGCCGCGGCCCGAAGCTGCGGCGCA
>DASXVK010000043.1:0-2850 GCA_036504295.1 Polyangia bacterium | reverse complement strand
GTGCAGAGGGCGAGGCCGACGCTCGTTCCCTGGAGGAAGGGGGCGAGCCCGCGCGGCGCCGGCGCCGCGTCCGGCCGCGGACGATTTGCCGCCCCGGGCGGCCGGTCCCCCGCGGCGAGCGGGGCCGCGGCGAGCGGCAGGCAGACGAGGACGTCGTCGATGACCACGAAGAGGTCGTGGCGCCGCGCCACGTCCAGGCGCTGGCGGAGCCGCATCAGTCGCATGCGGATCGTGCCCACACCCACGCCAAAGGCGGCCGCGATCGCCGTCACCGCGAGCCCGCGGTGGATCCGCAGCGCCAGACGCGCCTCCGCCGGCAGCAGCCCGAGCTCCTGCACCAGGGCCTCGTGGGCCGCGGCGTCCGAGGGGGCCTCCTGGCGCACGAGGAGGACGCAATGGCCGGCGTCCACCCGCCGCGCCACGACCTGGAGCACCGCCGACGGTGGCACCGTGACGCGCCGCCACCACTCGTGCGCGGCGCCCGTCGGCGCAAGCGCGTCGGTGAGGGCGCCCAGGAGTCCGCCGACGGTGCCGCACGAGTCGAGCGGCACGGTGTCCCGGACGGGGAGCCGGAGCAGCGACCGCGCCGCCGGGTTCGCCCAGACCACGCGGTGGTGGGAGTCGACCAGCAGCAGCGCCGCTGGCATCGTCGCCAGGAGCACGCCCACGCGCGGGTCCTCGCAGTCGCGCAGCGGCGGGACCGGAGCAGACCTCGTGGCCGGGCCGCTGGCCCCAGCCGGCGCGGCCGCGGCAGGCCGCGCCGGATCGGCGGCGACCTTGCCGGGGCGACCAGGGACCGCTGCGGGCGGCAGGCCACGGGACATGATCATCGCTCCTTGGTGTCACGGCGCGCGCCTCTGCCCACCGTACCCGGCCCCGCCAGGACGCCTGCGCCCTGAGTACCGCGGGCACACCCCAGGATGCAACGCCGTAGTGATCGGGGAGCTGACGGGGACCGGCTCAGCGGGCCGGCGCCGTCCCGTAGCGCCCGGTCGGGCCCGCCGCCGCGAAGGACCTGGCCCGGCCCCTGGCGCGCGAGGAGGCGCTCTTCGCCGGGACCTCGTCCGGCGCCAACGTTGGCGCCGCGATCGAGGTCGCCGGGCGGCTCGGGCCCGGGGCGAGGGTTGTCACCCTGATGGCCGACTCCGGGCTGGATTACCTGAGCACCGACGTGTACCAGAGCCGGTGAGCGGACGCTGGCCGGCCGGAATCCGGCCGCGTCCGAGATCCGGCCGCCGCGCCCCGCGACCTCTCCATCATCTGGCGCCCTTACGTCTGGCACCGCCCGTGCACTCCCCCGCGTCGACTTGCGAGCGGCCAGGGGGAGTGCAACGATGGTCACCGTGGTGCACGTGATGCCTGACGATCCGCACGGCGAGTGCTTCCACCTGCCGCTCACGCTGGTGCGCTTCCCGATCGAGCTGGTCCCGCCGGAGGGCTTCCGCCCGGACGACCTCTCGACCTGGCCGCGCCTCGAGGGTCGCCTCGAGTACGTGAACGGAAGGATCCTGTACCTGCCGCCGTGCGGAGACGTGCAAGCGGAGGCGTGCGCCGACCTGATGTACCTGCTCGCCACCTGGGTGCACGCCCACCCCGCCTTCGTCGCCGGCGGCGGCGAGGCCGGCATGACGCTCGGCGGTGATGTGCGCGCGGCCGAGGGCGCCATCTGGCGCCGCGCGGACCTCGGTCCGCCCACGGGTGGCCTGCGCCGCGTCCCGCCGCTGCTCGCCGCCGAGGTCGCGGGCCGCGAGGAGGGCGAGCGCGAGCTCCGGGCCAAGGCCCGCTGGTACCGCGACGCGGGCGTCGCGACGGTGTGGCTGATCCTCCCGCGGACGCGGGACGTTGTGGTCGTGGCGGCGCAGGGCGAGTCGCGCCACGGCCGCGGCGCGCGGCTGCCCGCGCCCACCGGGCTGCCGGAGCTCACGCCGGAGGTCGCGGACTTCTTCGTGCAGCTCGAGCGCGCGGGCTGAGCCGCGAGCTACGCTGGGGCCGCGCCCTCGTGGCGGAGGTCGTAGTGCGCCGAGCGCGCGTCGAAGCGTTTCAGCAGCGCGCGCGCCCGGGGCGGGACGACCGCGGCCTCGTAGTCCGCGCCGGCGAAGTCCTTCACGGACTCGATCGTGTCGAACCACATGATGGTGACGAACTCCACCTCGGCCGCCGTCGCCCGGCGCAGCAGCTCGATCCGCCGGAAGCCGCGGAGGCCACGGTCGAGGATGCCGACGAACACCTCTTCCCGCAGCAGCGACTCGTACGCATCGGCGTTGCCGGGTTCCGTCCACCCATGCCAGATCCGCGCGATCATGCGTGAATCATAACACGCCGCAGCGGGGGCCGGTTCGCGCTCCGCGATCGAGCGCGGCCGGAGCCTACGCCTCCTGCGCGGCGCCGAACTTGGACGGGAGGCCGAACAGGCGGAACCGGATCCGGTCGAGCCAGCCGTCCGGCAACACGCGCGGCATCGTGACCAGGAGGCGCGCGTCCTGCCCGACGGGGTAGCGCGCGCGCGGGTGCTTCGCCGTGAGCGCCTCGTGCACCGCCGCCGCCACCACGTCGGGCGAGCTCCCGTGCCGCTCGCGCGCGTACGCCCGGCGGTTGAAGGCGCGCAGCATCTCGCCGTAGCGCCGCGCGCCCTCGGGCGGCAGCGCGCGGATGACCCCCTCGACGTCGCCGAGGGTCTTGTCCGCCGCCGGGGTGTGAATGCCGCCGGGCTCGATCATGGAGACGTGAATGCCGAAGGGGTGCAGCTCGAGGCGCAGCGCGTCGTTGAGCGCGCGGAACGCGTACTTGGAGCCGCACAGCGCGCCGCCGAACGGGATGGTGATGTGGCTGCCGACCGAGCCGATGTTGACG
>DASXVK010000042.1:0-1564 GCA_036504295.1 Polyangia bacterium | reverse complement strand
CGCTCCGGCGCCGTCGTCGGTGGGCCGGGCCGCGCGGCGGGGCCCCCCTCCGGGTAGGCACCCGACGGCGCCCCCCGCCTTGACCGTCGGGCACCCGCGGGCTAAGAGTGAGCCGTGCGGCGGCTCCCCTGGCTGACGCGGTTCGTGGTCGTGGCGGTCGCCGCGGGGGCGGCGCCGGGCGCGCTCGCCGGGACCGCGACGCCCGCGCCCGGGCCGGGGCGCCCCGCCGCGCCGCCCACGGCCCGCGCGCCCGCGTCCCAGCCCGCGCCGCGGATCGCGGCCCACGATAGCGGCGACGGCGGGGCCGCGGTGCCGCGCCTCGACCTGCGGCTCCGGGCCGCGCCCGACGACCCGCGGCCGCAGTACCGCCCGGGGCGGCCCTTCGCCGAGCTGGTGGCCTACCAGGCGTTCCTGGTCGGGGCGGGCTGGCTCTACGGCCACTCGCCCCTCGACTGGGACCCGCCGAGCTGGAAGAAGTGGAAGTACAACGTCACGAGCCCGCCGGTGTACCCCGACGGCGACGTCTGGTGGCTGAACTGGGCCCACGCGGTCTTCGGCTCCGACCACTACCTCATGGCCCGCAACTCCGGCTGGAGCTGGTGGAGCTCGGCGCTCTTCACGAACTTCGGCTCGTTCGCGTGGGAGTACGTGACCGAGGGTCTGTTCGAGCGGCCGTCGCTCATCGACCTCGTCTCGACGCCGATCCTCGGCAGCCTCCTCGGCGAGGTGCGCTACCGGCTGTACCAGATGGTCAAGCGGCACGCGGGGGAGCGCTGGTACGGCCGGTTCGCCATGGTCGTCCTCGACCCGACGACGAGCGTGTTCGAGCTGTGCGGGTGGTGACCGCGGGGCCGGGCGCTAGTCCGCCGCGCGCCCCTCGTCCGTCCACGCGATCGCGCCGCCGCACAGCACGGTGCGCACGTGGTTCGCCCCGAGGTGGTAGGGGACGTGGCGGTAGTCGTCGCAGCTCCAGACGACGAGATCGGCGCGGGCGCCGGGCGCGACGCGGCCCGCGTCGGGGCGCTCGAGGGAGTCGGCCGGGACGCGGGTCACCGCGAGCCAGGCCTCCTCGACCCGCATCCGCAGCGCAGTGCACGCGAGCGACATCATGAGGGACGGGCTCTCGGTCATCGACGAGCCGGGGTTGAGGTCGGTGCCGAGGGCCACCGGCACCCCCGCGTCGAGCAGCGCGCGGGCCGGCGGCCACGGGTCGCGCAGGCACAGGGCCGCGCCGGGCAGGAGCACCGCGGTCGTGCGCGCGTGCGCGAGCGCCGCGATGCCCGCGGCGTCGACCCGCTCGAGGTGGTCGGCGCTGCGGGCGCCGGCCTCGGCGGCGAGGGCCGCGGCGCCGGTGCAGGCGAGCTGGTCCGCGTGCAGGCGGCGCGCGAGGCCCGCGGCGCGCGCGGCGGCGAGGATCCGGCGGGTCTCGTCGATGGTGAAGGCGCCCTGGTCGCAGAAGACGTCGCAGCTCTCCGCGAGCGCCTCGCGCGCGGCGCGCGGCACCAGCTCGCGGCAGATCTCGTCGACGTAGGCGGCGCGGCCGGCCTGGCGATCCGCGGGGATG
>DASXVK010000041.1:0-43964 GCA_036504295.1 Polyangia bacterium | reverse complement strand
CGCCAAGAAGATCGTCGAGACCGAGCTGCGCGAGAAGGGCACGCCGCTGCACGCGGCCACGGTCGTCGGCGACACCGTCGGCGACCCCTTCAAGGACACCTCGTCGGTGGCCATGAACCCGGTCATCAAGTTCACGACCCTCTTCGGCGTGCTCGCGGTCGAGATGGCCATCGAGCTGACGCGCACGACGCGCTTCGTCCTCGCCGCGGGCTTCTTCGGCATCAGCCTGGTGTTCGTCGTCCGCTCGTTCTACAACATGCGCATCCACAGCGGCGCCAAGCAGGCGAGCGAGAGCGCACCGTCCCGCACCGCCGTCAACGAGTAGCCGCTCCTCAGCCGCCGCTACTCGCGTGAGTGCTGGCGGGCTTTGCCTGCCAGCACTCTTCGCGGGAGGTCAAAGGGACCCTCCCAGGGTCCCTTTCATGATGACACCAGCCGCAGCCCCACCACCCCCGCCAGGATCAACCCGATGCACAGGAGCCGCGGCACGCTGCCCGGCTCCCCGAGCACCACGATGCCGACGATCGCGGTCCCGGCCGCGCCGATGCCCGTCCAGACGGCGTAGCCGGTCCCGACGGGGATGCTCTTCAGCGCGAGCGAGAGCAACAGGAAGCTGCCGATCATGGCCGCCACCGTGACCACGCTCGGCCACAGCCGCGAGAATCCGTGCGTGTACTTGAGGCCGACGGCCCACGTGGTCTCGAGCAGGCCGGCGAGGAAGAGGATGAGCCAGGGCATGGCGGGAGGGTAGGGTGAGGAGCCGGGAGAGGCAACCGCGGCGCTTTTCTTGCTCCGCCGCGCGCCTGACCGACTATCTGGTACATGGACCTGCGCCCCTACCAGCGCGAGTGCCTGACGCGGCTGCACGCGCGCTACCGCGCCGGCCAGCGGCGGCTGCTCGTGTCGCTGCCGACCGGGACGGGGAAGACGGTGATCTTCGCGCAGTTCCCGCGCTTCTTCGCGATGAAGCGGCGGCTGCTGGTGCTCGCGCACCGGGAGGAGCTGCTCGACCAGGCGGTGGGCAAGTTCCAGGCGGTGAACCCCGGGCTCACGGTCGGCGTCGAGCAGGCCGGCCGGCGCGCCGGGGACGCCCAGGTGGTCGTCGCGTCGGTGCCGACGCTGCGCGGCGCGCGGCTCGGCGCGCTCGCGCCGGCCGAGTTCTACCTCGTCGTCGTCGACGAGGCGCACCACGCCGTGGCGCCGAGCTACCGCGCCATCTTCGACCACTTCGGGCTGCTCGAGCCGGGCACGCCGCGGATGCTGGTCGGCTTCACCGCCACGCCCCGGCGCGGCGACCGGCAGCCGCTCGGCGCCGTCTTCGAGGAGATCGCGTACAGCAAGAGCCTCGAGGAGATGATCGCCGCCGGGTTCCTGTGCCCCATCACCGGCTACCGGGTCACGAGCGAGGTCAGCCTCGACGCGGTCCGGGTGCGGGCCGGCGACTTCGTCGAGTCGGACCTGGCCCGGGCGGTCAACGTGACGGCCCGCAACGACCTGCTCCTCGCCGCCTACCGCAAGCTCGCGCCGGGCCGGCGCTGCGTCGCCTTCTGCGCCGACGTCGCCCACGCCCGCAGCGTGGCCGCCACGTTCCGCGACGCAAGCATCCGGGCCGCGGCGGTCTACGGCGCCATGCCGCTGGCCGAGCGGCGCGATACGCTGGCCCGCTTCCACGCCGGCGCGCTCGACGTGGTCACGAACTGCAACGTGCTCACCGAGGGCTTCGACGAGCCGCGCGTCGACTGCATCATCATGGCGCGCCCGACGCGGTCGCTGCTGCTCTACGCGCAGATGATCGGCCGCGGCACCCGGCTCGCGCCGCGCAAGGACCACCTGCTCGTCATCGACGTCGTCGACAACAGCCGCAAGCACAGCCTGGCCGGCCTCGCGCGCCTGTTCGACCTGCCCGAGGGCCTCGACCTGCGGGGGGCGGACGTGCTCCGCACGGCGCGGGAGCTGCAGGCGCTCGCCGCGCGCGCGCCGTGGGTCGACCTCGAGCGCCTCACGAGCGCCGGCGAGATCCCGCTCGCCGCCGAGCGCCTCGAGCTCTTCCGCTTCGAGCCTCCCGAGGCCATCGCCGGGGCGACCGGCCTCGCCTGGGTCGGCGACGCCGGCGGCGGCTACCGCCTGGGTCTCCCCGGCGGCGAGCGCTTCCTCGTGCGCCCCACGCTGCTCGGCGACCACGAGGTCCTCTTCCAGCGTCCCGGGGCGCCGCCGCAGGAGCTGGCGCGCGCCCCCGGCGCCGCCGCGGCCGTGCAGGAGGCCGACCGGCTCGTGGCGCGCCGCCACCCCGACGCGCTCAAGCTGCTCGCGCAGGACGCGTCGTGGCGCGGCCGGCCGGCCACGGAGAAGCAGCTCGCGGTCCTGCGGGCCCGCGGCATCCCCGCGCCGGCCACCCTCACGCGCGGGCAGGCCTCGTGGATGCTGGCCTACGCGCTGAGGAGGACCTGAGGCTCCGGACGATAGTATTTCACGTGCACTGTCAAGATCTTATCTCCGGGCTCGACGGTGCGCCGCCCCCGCCGGAGACGCACAATGCCCTTGACACGCCCAGAAATCCGGTGTAAAGAGCCTCACTTTGTCACGCACAGCGCGAACCCGAACCTGACGCTGGCGTAGCTCAATTTGGCAGAGCAGCTGACTTGTAATCAGCAGGTTTTGGGTTCGAGTCCCATCGCCAGCTCTAGGCAGAAAGGCCCGAGGTCGTCGCAGAAAACTTCCGGTGGGGTACCCAAGTGGCCAAAGGGAGCGGACTGTAAATCCGCCGCCGTACGGCTTCAGAGGTTCGAATCCTCTCCCCACCACTGACGGACCTCGGGCCTGGCGGGTTGACAATAGAATAGGGTGGGCAGGCGGGCGTAGCTCAGTTGGTAGAGCTCCAGCCTTCCAAGCTGGATGTCGCGGGTTCGAACCCCGTCGCCCGCTCAAGAGGAAGAGGCCCAGGACGGCAGTTGAGGTATGGCGACGCGGTCTGCTACAACACCCACGTCGCCCGCTCGAAAGTAGAAAAAGGTAGTTGAGCATCACGACGAGGTCTGCTAGAACTCGTCGCCCGCTCGGAGAAGAGAAGTTGCAGCACGCCCTCGTAGCTCAGGCGGTAGAGCACCTCCTTGGTAAGGAGGTGGTCAGCGGTTCAATTCCGCTCGAGGGCTCCAGAAACCAGGCTTGAGGCCTGAGGTTTGTTGCTCGAGGGGTCGACACACAGCGCTCCCCGGGCACCAAGCCTCAGGCCTCACGCATCATTATGTACTTGACCGAGCGCCAGAATCGTTGTACGGACGCGCGGCGGTCCGGCAGTGTCAAGGAGCAGGTCCCATGGCAGGCGGCAACCGGGTCATCATCACCCTCGAGTGCACCGAGTGCAAGCGGCGCAACTACTCGACGACGAAGAACAAGCGCACCACGCCGGACCGGCTGGAGTTCAGCAAGTACTGCCGGTTCTGCCACAAGCATACCCCCCATCGGGAGACCAAGTAGTCGAGGAGCACGGAGGGCAGTAGCTCTAATTGGTAGAGCGGCGGACTCCAAATCCGCGGGATGGGGGTTCGAATCCCTCCTGCCCTGCTAGCCCGGCTGAAGACCTGAACCGAGTCTGAACCGAGCACCGCGACCGAAAGCGCGCGAGCTGCAGACCAAATGGGTGCAAACCGATACGTCCACATGATGTTCGCCGCAGGCGGCATGCTGCTGGCCTTCCTGCTGGTGCAGACCGGGGACTGGCTCTGGACCTTCGTCTCCAAGGCCAAGCCGCCAGACCTCTACATCAACCTCGGCGGCATCATCGCCGCCGGCCTGATCGCGTTCGCCCTGTGGCGGAACGAGCGGGTTTTCGGCCTCGCCTCCGAGGTGACCAACGAGCTGAAGAAGGTCACCTGGCCGACGCGCAAGGAGACCTCGGCAGCGACGGTGGTCGTGATCGTGACCGTCATCCTGGCCGCGGTCATCCTGTGGTGCTTCGACCTCTTCTGGATGAAGCTCACCGGCCTCATCTACAACGGGTAGGCGGCGTGAGACGAGACCGGAGGGGCTCATGGCAATGAAGTGGTACGTGGTCCATACGTACTCGGGCCACGAGAACAAGGCCAGGCTGTCGCTCCAGGAGCGCATCCGCCAGGCCGCCCAGAACGACTTCTTCGGGGAGATCCTGATCCCCTCGGAGAACGTGATCGAGGTCGTCAAGGGCCAGCGGCGCACGACGTCGCGCAAGCTCTTCCCCGGGTATCTCCTCGTCGAGATGGATCTGAACGAGGCGACCTACCACCTGGTCAAGAACACCCCCAAGATCACCGGCTTCCTCGGCGGCAACACCCCGGTCCCCGTGCGTCCCGACGAGATCCTCGCCACCAAGACGCAGATGACCGAGGGGCTCAAGGCGCCGAAGCCGAAGTTCTCCTTCGAGGAGGGCGAGAACGTCCGGGTCATCGACGGCCCGTTCTCGAACTTCAACGGCACCGTCGAAGAGGTGAAGCCGGAGAAGCAGAAGGTCCGCGTGCTGGTGTCCATCTTCGGCCGCGCGACCCCCGTGGAGCTGGACTTCGCGCAGGTGGAGAAGGCTTAGCGGAGCGCCTCCTCCCGCCTGTTGGTGAAGGAGGCCGGACACACGAGCCGGCCGTTAGGAGTCTCCCATGAAGAAGATCGTAGGTCAGATCAAGCTGCAGGTGCAGGCCGGCGCGGCGACTCCGTCGCCCCCCGTCGGGCCCGCCCTCGGCCAGCACGGCGTCAACATCATGGAGTTCTGCAAGCAGTTCAATGCACGGACTGCATCGCAGAAGGGGATGGTGATCCCGGTCGTCATCACCGTCTACGCCGACCGCTCGTTCAGCTTCATCACCAAGACGCCGCCGGCGTCGGTGCTGCTGCTGAAGGCCGCGGGCCTCGAGAAGGGCTCGGGCACGCCGAACAAGATCAAGGTCGGCAAGGTCACCTCCAAGCAGGTCGAGGAGATCGCGAAGACGAAGCTGCCGGACCTGAACACGACGGATCTGCAGGCGGCCATCCGCACCGTCGAAGGTACGGCTCGCAACATGGGCATCGAGGTGGTGGGGTAAGCCATGGCGCACATCGGCAAGAAGTTCACGGCAGCCCTCGCCAAGGTCGACCGCATGAAGCGCTACACCGTCGAGCAGGCGTGTGCGCTCGTGCCCGAGACCAAGATCTCGCAGAAGTACGACGAGACCGTCGACATGGCCGTGCGGCTCGGGGTCAACCCCAAGCACGCCGACCAGATGGTCCGCGGCGCCGTCGTCCTGCCCCACGGCACCGGCAAGAAGGTGCGCGTCGCCGTCTTCGCCAAGGGCGACAAGGCCCGCGAGGCCACCGAGGCCGGCGCCGACGTGGTCGGGGCCGAGGACCTGGCGGACAAGATCCAGAAGGAGAACTTCCTCGACTTCGACGCGTGCGTCGCGACCCCGGACATGATGGGCGTCGTCGGCCGCCTCGGCAAGGTGCTCGGCCCGCGCGGCCTCATGCCGAACCCGAAGGTCGGCACGGTGACCCCGGACGTCACGAAGGCGGTCCGCGAGCTCAAGGGCGGCCGCGTCGAGTTCCGCGTCGAGAAGGCCGGCATCGTGCACGTGCCGATCGGCAAGGTCTCCTTCGGCGGCGACAAGCTCAGGGACAACGCGATGGCGATCTTCGAGCTGCTGCTCAAGCTCAAGCCGTCCAGCGCGAAGGGCACGTACCTCAAGTCGATCACCATCTCGACGACGATGGGGCCGGGCATCAAGATCGATCCCACTCCGCTCCAGACCCCCGCGAAGTCGTAGGGCGGGGCCGGGCACGCTCGGAGGAGCGATAGCGCAACGAATCGGACGTAGGTCTCTGTCGAAGACCGCAGGTGCAGGCGCCGAGGCGCCTGCTCAATGTCCTGCCGAGACGGAGTGGTGGCTCGAAGGCCGGTGCGGCCCCGGGGCTCCCCTCTCGAACGGCAGGGAGGGAACCAGAGCCGGGGCTAATCGAGGGTCCCGGGTGGAGCGAGCACGATGGATCGGCAAACGAAGAAAGCAACCGTTGCGGACCTGAAGGAGAAGCTGCTGAAGGTCCAGAGCGTGGTGCTGGCCGACTACCGGGGCCTGACCGTCGAGAACGTGAACGCCCTCCGGCGTCAGTTCGAGAAGGCCGCCTGCGAGTACCGCGTCGTCAAGAACACCCTCCTGAGCCTCGCCGTCAAGGGCACCGCGATGGAAGCGATCGTCAAGCTCCTCGAGGGGCCGACGGCGATCGCCTACTCGTTCGAGGATCCGGGTGCGCCGGCCAAGGTCGCGACGACCTTCGCCAGGCAGCCCGGCATCCCCGGCAAGTTCGTCATCAAGGGAGGTTACGTCGACGGGCAGATCCTCGGTGAGCCAGGGGTGCAGGAGCTCGCCACGATGCCGGGGAAGGACGAGCTGCGGGCGAAGCTGCTCGCGACCCTCACGGCGGCAGCCACGGATTTCGTGCGGCTGCTCAGCGCGGCGCAGCAGAGCTTCGTGCTCCTGCTCTCGGCGCGGGAACGGGCGCTCGGCGAAGGCGGCGAAACAGCCAAGGCGTAGAAGTCCAGCTCTCAGCCTTCGGCTGATGGGCCAGACGACGAGCCTTGGACTGAGGCGCCGGTCAGCCGAGAAGGTTTTACAGACGCCCGGTGTAACGCCCGGGCCATGCGCAAAGACACAAAGGAGCTAGTCAAAATGCCCGAGATCACTGAGGACCAGGTTATCGAGTATCTGAGCCAGCGGAGCGTGATGGATCTCGCCGCTCTGACGAAGAAGCTCGAGGAGAAGTGGGGCGTCAAGGCGGCCCCGGTGGCCGTCGCGGCGGCTCCGGGCGCGGGCGCGGCGGCTCCGGCCGCGGCGGTCGAGGAGAAGACGGACTTCGCCGTCACGCTCACGAACGCCGGCGCGCAGAAGATCCAGGTCATCAAGGCGATCCGTGAGATCACCAGCCTCGGCCTGAAGGAGGCCAAGGAGCTGGTCGACGGCGCCCCGAAGGTCATCAAGGAGTCGGTGTCCAAGCAGGAGGCCGAGGACATCAAAAAGAAGATCACGGAGGCCGGTGGGACGGTCGAGGTCAAGTAGCCCGAGGGAGGTCGCCCGATTCGGTCTTTCTCGGTCCGTACTGGAGTCTTAGCTCTGTCCTTTGGCCGCACAGCGACGGTCGCGGGGAAAGTATGTCCCCGCGACCTGTCGTGCTTTGTCAGCGAGATCCTTGTTTCAAGCACCCAGGTGCGCCGTCCCTGACGCGGGATGGGGCGCCAAGGAGCCCTAGGAGACAATAGATGGGCACGGTGATTCAGGATAACTTCAGGGTAAGGAAGTCCTACGCGAAGATCGGCAAGATCATCGACATCCCCAACCTGATCGATATCCAGAAGCAGTCGTACGAGAAGTTCTTGCAGAAGGATGTCCCGCCCGACAAGCGAGAGGACGTAGGGCTCCAGGGAGTCTTCAAGAGCGTCTTTCCGATCAAGGATTTCAGCGAGACCTCGTCGCTGGAGTTCGTCAGCTACAACCTCGAGAAGCCGAAGTACGACGTCGACGAGTGCCGCCAGCGCGGCATGACCTACGCCGCCCCGGTGAAGGTCGTGATCCGCCTGGTCGTGTGGGACGTCAACGAGGAGACCGGCTCCCAGTCGATCCGCGACGTGAAGGAGCAGGAGGTCTACTTCGGCGAGATCCCGCTGATGACGGACAACGGTACCTTCATCATCAACGGGACCGAGCGTGTCATCGTCAGCCAGCTCCACCGCAGCCCCGGCGTCTTCTACGACCACGACAAGGGCAAGACCCACTCGTCGGGCAAGCTGCTCTACAGCGCCCGGGTCATCCCGTACCGCGGCTCGTGGCTCGACTTCGAGTTCGACCCCAAGGACGTCCTGCACGTCCGGATCGACCGCCGCCGGAAGCTGCACGCGACGGTGCTGCTGCGCGCCCTCGGCTACTCCACCGAGGACCTGCTCAACTACTACTACGACACCGAGACCGTCTACCTCGAGGCGGGCAAGAAGTACTTCAAGAGCGTCGAGTACGAGCTGCTCCCCGGCCAGCGCGCCGCGCGCGACATCCGGCACCCCGAGAGCAAAGAGGTCCTGGTCAAGAAGAACCGCAAGTTCACGAAGGCGGCGATCAAGAAGCTGAAGGAGTCCGGCGTCGAGCGGCTCGCCGCCGAGCTCTCCGAGCTGGTCGGAAAGGTCGCGGCCCACGACGTCATCGACCAGACCACGGGCGAGGTGCTCCTCCAGTGCAACGAGGAGGTCACCGAGTCCAAGCTGGATGAGCTCCGCGAGCACGCGATCAAGGAGTTCAAGGTCCTCTTCATCGACAACCTCAACGTCGGCTCGTACCTGCGCGACACGCTGCTCGCCGACAAGCTGTCGAGCCCCGAGGAGGCGATCCTCGAGATCTACCGCCGCCTGCGTCCCGGCGATCCGCCGACGCCCGAGACGGCGCACAACCTCTTCCACAACCTGTTCTTCAACGCCGAGCGCTACGACCTCTCGAAGGTCGGCCGCCTGAAGCTGAACTACAAGTTCAAGCTCGACGAGTCGCTCGACAACACGGTCCTGACGAAGCGCGACATCCTCGAGACGGTCCGCTACCTCATCGACCTGAAGAACGGCAAGGGCTCCATCGACGACATCGACCACCTCGGCAACCGCCGCGTGCGCGCCGTCGGTGAGCTGATGGAGAACCAGTACCGCATCGGCCTGGTCCGCATGGAGCGCGCCATCAAGGAGCGCATGAGCATGTCTCAGGAGATCGAGACGCTCATGCCCCACGACCTCATCAACGCGAAGCCGGTCTCCGCGGTGGTGAAGGAGTACTTCGGGTCGTCGCAGCTCTCGCAGTTCATGGACCAGACGAACCCGCTCTCCGAGGTCACGCACAAGCGGCGCCTCTCGGCCCTCGGCCCCGGCGGCCTCACGCGTGAGCGCGCCGGCTTCGAGGTGCGCGACGTCCACGGCACGCACTACGGCCGCATCTGCCCCATCGAGACGCCGGAAGGGCCGAACATCGGCCTCATCGCGTCGCTGTCGACCTTCGCCCGCGTCAACGAGTTCGGCTTCATCGAGACGCCGTACCGCCGCGTCGTCGACGGCCGCGTCACCGAGGACGTCGAGTTCTACTCGGCGCTCCAGGAGGAGGGGCACTACATCGCCCAGGCGAACGCGCCCCTCGACAAGAAGGGCCGCTTCGTCGGCGACCTCGTCTTCTCGCGCCACAACACCGAGCACGTGATGGCGAAGCCCGACGAGGTCACCCTCATGGACGTGTCGCCGAACCAGCTGGTGTCGGTGGCCGCCGCCCTGGTGCCCTTCCTCGAGAACGACGACGCGAACCGCGCCCTCATGGGCTCGAACATGCAGCGCCAGGCGGTGCCGCTCGTCCGCACCTCCGCGCCGCTCGTCGGCACCGGCCTCGAGGGCATCGTCGCCCGCGACTCGGGCGTCACCGTCGTCGCCAAGCGCGAGGGCGTGATCGAGTCGGTCGACGCCGCCCGTATCGTGGTCAAGCCGACCGAGAGCGAGGCCGCCGACCCGCTGGCCGCCAAGCCCGACATCTACAACCTGACCAAGTTCCAGCGGTCGAACCAGAACACCTGCATCAACCAGAAGCCGATCGTGCAGCGCGGCGACCGCGTCCGCGCCGGCGAGGTCCTCGCCGACGGCCCGGCCACCGAGGTCGGCGAGCTGGCCCTGGGCGAGAACGTGCTCGTCGCGTTCATGCCCTGGGGCGGGTACAACTTCGAGGACTCGATCCTCCTCAGCGAGAAGCTGCCCAAGCAGGACCAGTTCACCTCGGTCCACATCGAGGAGTTCGAGTGTGTCGCGCGCGACACCAAGCTCGGCAAGGAAGAGGTGACGCGCGACATCCCGAACGTCGGCGAGGAGGCCCTCAAGGACCTCGACGAGTCGGGCATCGTGCGCATCGGCGCCGAGGTGAAGCCGGGCGACATCCTCGTCGGCAAGATCACGCCGAAGGGCGAGACCCAGCTCAGCCCCGAGGAGAAGCTGCTCCGCGCCATCTTCGGCGAGAAGGCCGGCGACGTCCGCGACAGCTCGCTGCGCGTGCCCCCGGGCGTGCAGGGCATCGTCATCAACGCGAAGGTCTTCTCGCGCAAGGGCGTCGAGAAGGACGAGCGCGCCCGCGACATCGAGGACCAGGAGAAGGAGAAGCTCATCACGGATCAGCGTGATGAGACGAAGATCATCGCCGACTCCTACTACGCCAAGATGCGCAAGCTGCTGATGGGCAAGACCACGGCGGCGCGCCTCGTCGACGACAAGGGCAAGGTGCTGGTCCAGAAGGGGAAGAAGATCGACGCCGAGACGCTCGACGAGATCCCCCACAAGTACTGGCCCGAGCTGCAGGTGTCCGAGGGCGGCGGCAAGAACGAGGAGAAGCTCGCTCAGCTCAAGACCCGCCTCGAGGACGACCTGCACGCCATCGAGATGCTCTACCGGGAGAAGATCGCCAAGCTCACCAAGGGCGACGAGCTCCCGCCGGGCGTCATCAAGATGGTCAAGGTCTACGTCGCCATCAAGCGCAAGATCAGCGTCGGCGACAAGATGGCCGGCCGCCACGGCAACAAGGGCGTCGTCAGCCGCATCCTGCCCGAGGAGGACATGCCGTACCTCGAGGACGGGACCCCGGTCGACATCGTCCTCAACCCGCTCGGCGTCCCGTCGCGCATGAACGTCGGCCAGATCCTCGAGACGCATCTCGGCTGGGCCGCGCGCGAGATCGGCGCCCAGATCGACAAGTACCTCCAGACCGAGTGGAGCCCGCAGGTCCTGCGCGAGAAGCTCAAGAAGATCTACACCACCGAGTCGGCGCACCAGTTCATCGACGGGCTGCCCGACGAGGACGTGGGCAAGTTCGCGGGCAAGCTCCGCCGCGGCATCTTCATCGCGACGCCGGTCTTCGACGGCGCGAAGGAGGAGGAGATCAAGGGCGCGCTCACGATGGCCGGCCTGCCGACGCACGGCCAGGCCAAGCTCTTCGACGGGCGCAGCGGCACGGCGTTCGACCACGAGGTCACGGTCGGCGTCATGTACATGCTCAAGCTCCACCACCTGGTCGACGACAAGATCCACGCCCGCTCGATCGGCCCCTACTCGCTCGTCACGCAGCAGCCGCTGGGCGGCAAGGCCCAGTTCGGCGGCCAGCGCCTGGGCGAGATGGAGGTGTGGGCCATGGAGGGCTACGGCGCCGCCTACAGCCTCCAGGAGTTCCTCACCGTCAAGTCGGACGACGTGGTCGGGCGCACCCGGATGTACGAGGCCATCGTCAAGGGCGAGCACACCCTCGAGAGTGGCCTCCCCGAGTCGTTCAACGTGCTCCTCAAGGAGCTCCAGTCGCTGTGCCTGAACGTGGAGCTCATCGAGGATCCGACGGCGCCGCGCAAGGTCGAGCAGCCGCCGGCGCCCGGCACCGGGCTGACGCCGACGCTCCGCGAGATGGAGCGCGAGATCGCCGCCAAGGCGAGCACCGGAGCTTAGTTACAGCAGTCTACGCGGGGCGCCCGTGGCCCTGCGAAGGAGACGTTTCGTGAAGGACATCTTCAACTTCTTCGAGAAGCCGAAGGACCCGCTCTCCTTCAGCGCCATCCGGATCTCGCTCGCCTCCCCGGACAAGATCCGCGAGTGGTCCCACGGCGAGGTGAAGAAGCCAGAGACCATCAACTACCGCACGTTCAAGTCGGAGCGCGACGGGCTCTTCTGCGCGAAGATCTTCGGGCCCGTCAAGGACTACGAGTGCAACTGCGGCAAGTACAAGCGCATGAAGCACCGCGGCGTCGTCTGCGAGAAGTGCGGCGTCGAGGTGATCCAGTCGAAGGTCCGCCGTGAGCGGCTCGGCCACATCAACCTGGCCACGCCGGTCGCGCACATCTGGTTCCTGAAGTCGCTGCCGAGCCGCATCGGCAACATGCTCGACATCTCCCTCAAGGAGCTCGAGAAGGTCCTCTACTGCGAGGCCTACATCGTCGTCGACCCCAAGGAGACGGGGCTGGCGAAGGGCGAGCTGCTCTCCGAGGAGCGCTACCAGAAGCTCCTCGAGGAGTTCGGCGACGAGGGCTTCGTCGCCGGCATGGGCGCCGAGTCCATCCGCTCGCTGCTGATGGAGATCGAGGTCGTGCCGCTCGCCGAGCAGCTCCGCAAGGAGATGCGCGAGGCGACCTCCGAGGCCAAGCGCAAGAAGATCTCCAAGCGCCTCAAGGTCGTCGAGGCCTTCCGCGAGAGCGGGAACCGCCCCGAGTGGATGATGCTCGAGGTCATCCCGGTCATCCCGCCGGACCTGCGCCCGCTCGTGCCGCTCGACGGCGGCCGCTTCGCGACGTCGGACCTCAACGACCTGTACCGCCGCGTGATCAACCGGAACAACCGGCTCAAGCGGCTGCAGGAGCTGAACGCCCCCGAGATCATCATCCGCAACGAGAAGCGGATGCTGCAGGAGGCGGTCGACGCGCTCTTCGACAACGGGCGCCGCGGCAAGACCATCACCGGCCCGAACAAGCGCCCGCTCAAGTCGCTCTCCGACATGCTCAAGGGCAAGCAGGGCCGCTTCCGCCAGAACCTGCTCGGCAAGCGCGTCGACTACTCGGGCCGCTCCGTCATCGTCGTCGGCCCCGAGCTGCGCCTGCACCAGTGCGGCCTGCCGAAGAAGATGGCGCTCGAGCTCTTCAAGCCGTTCATCTACAACAAGCTCGAGGAGCGCGGCCTCGTCACCACCATCAAGAGCGCGAAGAAGATGGTGGAGAAGGAGCGCGCCGAGGTGTGGGACATCCTCGAGGATGTCACCAAGGAACACCCGGTGATGCTCAACCGCGCGCCGACGCTGCACCGGCTGGGCATCCAGGCGTTCGAGCCGGTGCTCATCGAGGGCAAGGCCATCCAGCTCCACCCGCTGGTCTGCGCCGCCTACAACGCCGACTTCGACGGCGACCAGATGGCCGTCCACGTCCCGCTCTCCATCGAGGCTCAGATGGAGGCGCGCGTGCTCATGATGTCGACGAACAACATCCTGAGCCCCGCGCACGGCAAGCCGATCATCATCCCGTCGCAGGACATCGTCCTCGGCCTGTACTACATGACCCGCGAGCGCAACTACGCGAAGGGCTGCTACCGCCCCGCGGACAAGGACCGGATGGCCCGGGGCGTCTTCTCCAGCCCCGCCGAGGTGCGCGTCGCCTACGACCACGGCGAGGTCGACCTCCAGGCCGCCATCCGGCTGCGCGTCAAGGACGGCGACGGCAAGCGCCAGCTCGTCGACACCACCGTCGGCCGCGTCCTGCTCTACGAGATCGTGCCCCAGCGCATCCCGTTCAAGACCGTCAACCGCGTCATGGGCAAGAAGCAACTCGCCGAGCTGATCGACGACTGCTACCGCCGCGGCGGCCAGAAGGAGACGGTCATCCTCGCGGACAAGCTCCGCACCCTCGGTTACACCTTCGCCACGACGGCCGGCATCTCCATCTGCATCGACGACATGCGGATCCCGGCCGCCAAGACGCACCTGCTCGAGGGCGCGACGAAGGAGGTCACCGAGATCGAGGAGCAGTACACCGAGGGCCTCATCACCGACGGCGAGCGCTACAACAAGGTCGTCGACATCTGGGCCCAGGTGGCCGAGCAGATCGCCCAGGAGATGATGGGCGAGATCGGCACCGAGGAGGTCAAGGACCCGGAGACCGGGACGAAGCGGCGCATGCCGTCGTTCAACCCGATCTACATCATGGCCGACTCGGGCGCCCGCGGCAGCGCGCAGCAGATCCGGCAGCTGGCCGGGATGCGCGGCCTGATGGCGAAGCCGTCGGGCGAGATCATCGAGACCCCGATCACCACGAACTTCCGCGAGGGCCTCTCGGTCCTCCAGTACTTCATCTCGACCCACGGCGCGCGCAAGGGTCTGGCCGACACGGCCCTCAAGACCGCGAACTCCGGTTACCTCACGCGCCGCCTCGTCGACGTCGCCCAGGACGCCATCATCGCCGACTACGACTGCGGCACGATGGAGGGCATCGAGATGACCTCGCTGCTCGAGGGCGGCGAGATCATCGAGAAGATGGGCGACCGCATCCTCGGCCGCACCGCGCTCGAGGACGTCGTGGACCCGCTCAACGGCGAGGTCCTCGTCAAGGCCAACGAGGAGATCACCGAGGACAAGGTCCGGATCATCGAGGACGCGGGCATCGACCGCGTCAAGATCCGGTCGGTCCTCACCTGCCAGACCCGGCGCGGCATCTGCGTGCTGTGCTACGGCCGCGACCTCGCTCGCGGCTACATGGTCAACGTCGGCGAGGCGGTCGGCGTCATCGCCGCCCAGTCGATCGGCGAGCCTGGCACCCAGCTCACGATGCGTACGTTCCACATCGGCGGCGTCGGCCAGGTCCGCACCGAGCAGTCCTCGCTCGAGGCGCGCTACGAGGGCAAGACCCGCTTCGAGAACCTCCAGACGGTCACGAACAAGGAGGGCAACCTCGTCGCGATGAACCGTCACGGCGAGATCGTCATCCAGGACGACTCGGGCCGCGAGCGCGAGCGCTACGGCCTGGTGTACGGCGCCAAGCTGATGCACAAGGAGGGCGCCCGGGTCACCCCCGGCACCATCCTCGCCGAGTGGGACCCCTTCGCCACCCCGATCATCACCGAGGTGCCCGGCGTCGTGAAGTTCGGCGACGTCATCGAGGGCATCACGATGAACGAGGCGCTCGACGAGGTCACCGGCCTCAGCCGCAAGCTCATCATCTCGTCGAAGGACGCGGACGTCCGCCCGCGCATCTCGATCAAGGACGAGAAGGGCCGCACGCTGAAGCTCCCGGGCACCGACTCGGAGGCCCGCTACTTCCTCCCCGAGGGCGCGAACATCTACGTGTCCGAGGGCGAGGCGGTCATGGCCGGCGACGTCATCGCGAAGATGCCGCGCGAGACCACCAAGACGAAGGACATCACCGGCGGCCTGCCGCGCGTCGCGGAGCTCTTCGAGGCCCGCAAGCCGAAGGAGCACGCCGTCATCAGCGAGATCGACGGCGTGGTGAGCTTCGGCAAGGACACCAAGGGCAAGCGCAAGATCGTCATCACGCCCGACGTCGGCGATCCCAAGGAGTACCTGATCGCCAAGGGCAAGCACCTCTCCATCCGCGAGGGTGACCGCGTCAAGGCCGGCGAGCCGCTCATGGACGGCGCCGCCAACCCGCACGACATCCTCAAGGTGCTCGGCGAGAAGGCCCTGGCGAAGTACCTGGTCGACGAGGTCCAGGAGGTCTACCGCCTCCAGGGCGTCAAGATCAACGACAAGCACATCGAGGTCATCGTCCGCCAGATGCTGCGGCGTATCCGCGTCATCGACGTCGGCGACACGAACTTCCTCGTGGACGAGCAGGTCGAGAAGCACATCTTCGAGGAGGAGAACGAGCGGGTGCTCGCGCACGGCGGCCAGCCGGCCAAGGGCGAGCCGTTGCTGCTCGGCATCACCAAGGCCTCCCTCTCGACGGAGAGCTTCATCAGCGCCTCGTCGTTCCAGGAGACCACGAAGGTGCTCACCGAGGCCGCCATCTGCGGGAAGATCGACTACCTGCGCGGCCTCAAGGAGAACGTCATCATGGGCCGGCTCATCCCGGCCGGCACCGGCCTGGGCGCCTACAAGCGCCTGAGCGTGAAGGTCGACCTGCCCGAGGCCGGGGTGGGCGACGGCGAGGCCGCCGCGGCGGCGATGCCGCAGCCGATGGCCGCGGCCGGCGCCGAGGCCGACTTCGAGTAGCCTGGCTTCATCGTAGAACCACCAAGACCACCGACGGCCGGAGCCCCGCGACAGGGGCTCCGGCCGTTGCCATTCGAACTACCGCCAAGTGCTCGTTGTTTCTTGGCTGGGGGGCGCGGCGGCGCCGCGCCGCAGGCCTCGCGGCGGCGGCAGCGCGGGCGTGACCCGGGTGGAATGGGTGCTACACTTGCGGGTCGGAAGCCGGACGTCGGCGTCAAGTACGGGCAGTGCCCTTGCACCTCTTTCCTCAAGGCCTCGACGGGACACTACTAATCCCCGTGCTCCTCGGCGCGCTCGCGATGGCCGCGCTCACCGAGTGGTGGGGCTGGGATTTTGTCGGCATCGTCGTGCCCGGCTATCTCTGCTCCGTGCTGCTGCTGCAACCGATCGTCGGCGGCGTCGTCCTGCTCGAGGCGGTGCTCACCTACGCGCTGGCCCGCGGTCTCGACTGGCTCGCCACGCGGGCGCGGCTGAGCTACCCGGTGTTCGGCCGGGACCGGTTCTTCCTGATCCTGGTCACCAGCGTCGCGGTCCGCGTGGTCCTGGAGGGCTTCGTGCTCCAGTGGGTCGCGGGTCGCGTCCAGGGGACGTGGCCTGCGGTCGCCGCCCATCGCAGCGAGCTGTTCGGGATCGGTGTGGTGCTCGTGCCGCTCGCCGCGAACCGCCTCTGGCGGCCCGGGCTGCGCGCCGGCCTCGTGCAGCTCGGGGTCCAGACCGGCTTCGTCTGGCTGGTGATCACGTTCCTGCTCTCGCGGTTCACGAACTTCTCCCTCGGCGGCTTCGAGCTCGCCTACGACCAGCTCGCGCTCTCCTTCGTCTCGTCGCCCCGCGCGCAGATCGCGCTGCTCGTGACGGCGGCGCTCGCGAGCGGCTTCAACCGCCGGTACGGCTGGGACTTCCACGGCATCCTGGTGCCGGCGCTGCTCGCGCTCGCGGCCGTCACTCCGCTCAAGCTCGCGACGACGGTCGCCGAGGCGCTGCTCATCGTCGGCCTCGCGCGGCTCCTCCTGTGGCTGCCGCTGTTCCGCAACGCCAACGTCGAGGGGTCGCGCAAGGTGGTGCTGTGCTTCCTCGTCGGCTTCCTGGTCAAGCTGGGCGTGGCGTTCGTCATCGGCGCCCGGTACCCGGGCTACCGCGCCAGCGACTTCTTCGGGCTGGGCTACGTGCTGCCCAGCCTCCTCGCCGAGCGCATCTGGCTGCGGCGGAATCTCTTCTTGGTGGTGGTCCCCACCGTGCAAACCGCCGCCCTTGGGGCGGCGCAGGCCGCGGCCATCGTGCTTGCGCTCGCGGCGCTCGCCCCCGGCCCGGAGCCCGCCGCCGACGTGGTCGTCGAGCGCTATCACACGCTCGCGCAGGCGGTCGCCTCGCTGGCGCCCATCGCGCAGCGCGCCGACGGGCCCGCCCTGCGGGCCGTGGCCGCCCGCGCGCTCCACGGGCGCTTCGACGCGGTGAGCGCCGACGGCTACGGCATCGCGTTCGACGTGGCCGGCGGCGGCGTGGTCGCGATCCCGCAACGGATCGCGGGCGGAGGGAGCGCCGCGCGGTCGTTCGTCTTCTGCGATCCCGCGGCCGCGGAGCTCGTCGCCGCGGCGGGCTCCGCGCTGGCGGCCGGCCTGGTCGTCGGGCCGCCCGCGCACGCCGAGCGGGCCGCCCGCGCGCTCGGCGACGCGCGGCGGTGCGAGCCGCCGCCCCCGCGCGCCGCGCCGGTCACGCCGGAGCCGAAGGCGGCGCGCCCGTTCGCGCTCGAGCTGTTCGGGGGGCTCCCGCACCCGCTGGCGCGGGAGCCCGCGCCCGCGCGCGCCGTCACCGCGGCGGCCTTCCGCGTCCAGCGAGACCGCGGCGATCCGGCGCGCCTGGCCGCGGCCGTCGCCGCCCTCGGCCTGCGCGTGCACGCCGCCGCCGACGGGCTCCTCGTCCTCGAGGGCCCGGGCTGGCCGACGCTGGTCCTCCGGCCCGGGGCCGCCGCCGTCGTCGCCAGTCCCCATGCCCGCGAGCTCGGAGCGCCGCCCGCCGCGCTCTTCGCGGCCGAGCGGCTGCACGCCGACTGCCTCCTGCCGGGGGCCGACGGCGACGGGCTCGTGGCGGCGTTCGCGATGGCGCTCGCCGAGGTCCCCGGGCGTCCCGTGCTCGTGGTTCGCGGCACCGGCCAGGTCCCGCACGCCGACGGCCTGGTGCTGCTGCAGCCGGACGCGCCCGCGACGGGCGCGTGGCTCGCGCCGCTCCTCGGCGCGCTCGAGCCGCGGCTGCGCCTCGTGCGCGATCGCACGGGCGGGTTCCCGCAGCTACGCGCCTTCCCGTCCCGCGCCGGCCGGGCGGCGCCCCTCGTGACGCTCTGGCTCGGGCCGCAGGCGCGGCGCGCGCTCGCCGGCAGCGCCGCCGAGCTCGACCGGCCGGACGTGATGGCGCTGGCGGCCGAGCGCCAGGTCCCCGTCACGCGCGGCGACATGGCGCGGTGGATCGCGCAGGGCGCCGGCGCGCCCGAGGCCGAGCTCACGGCCGTCGCCGAGCGACTCGCGCGCACCCGGGACCTGGCGCTCCTGCGCGCCCCCGCGCGCGGCGGGCTCGCGCTCTTCGTCGACGAGCCACGGGGGCTGTCGGGCGTCGCGGTCGAGGCCAAGGGCCGGCGGGCGCTCGCCATCGCCGGGGCGCTGCGGGAGGGGGCGATCACGGTCGCCGATCCGGGGGCCGCCGCGACGGCGCTCGCGGCCGGTGCCCGGCTCGTGCTCGCGGGAGGAGCGCGGTGAGGCACTGGCTCCTCGCCGCCCTCGTCCTCGCGCTCGCGCTCCTCATCGCGCGCGCCCCCGCCATCAAGCCGACCTTCAAGGCCGAGGCGCTCGCCGGGGCGCGCGAGATGGTGGTGTACCGGCTCGAGGGCTCCCCCGCCCGGTTCGACGTGCCGGCGGGCCAGCGCATGCTGCGGGTGCTCACCAACCTCGACCTGCCCGCCGCGCCGCCGCCCGACGGGGAGGCCTACTCGGTCCGCGTGCGCATCCCGGAGGACGGCCGCGACGAGGTCTTCCCCCTCGTCGCCATGGCGCGCCGGCGCGCGAACGGCACCCCGGCCGCGTTCTCGCTGGGCGGCGCCGTGCCCGGCTGGACGCGCGAGGTGATGGTCACGCGCCCCCAGACCACCGCGGCGACGCTCGAGGTCTCCCTCGTCGCGCCGGCGCGCGCCCGCGGCGCGGTGCGGGTGCTCGCCACCGCGCACCGCACGCCGCTGGCGGTCACGATGCTCGCCAAGCGCAGCGGCCCCGCCGAGCGCGCCAAGCTCGCCGGGTGGCTCGGGCCGCTCGACTGGGACGAGCTGCCCGCCGCGCTGCAGGCCGAGCTCCTCACGACCCACTGGACGCGCCTGCCGGCGAGCCCCGCCACGCCGCGCGGCCGCCTCTACGTCACCGGCCAGCCCGCGCCGGTCGTGAAGCCCGCCTCGCCGCCGGGGGAGGCCGTCGAGGCGGGGCAGGTGCTCGCCTACACGGTGCGGGGTCCTGGCACGCTGCGCTTCGTGGCGGTCGAGGAGGCGCTGGAGGGCTCGATCCACCTCCTCTCCGCGGCGGGCCAGGAGCAGACGATCCCGCTCGCCCTCAAGGTCGGCGAGCGCGTCGACCTGCCGCTCGCGGCCGGGCTGGTCACCGCGCGCCTGCGCGCCCTGACGCGCGGTCGCGTCCTGGCCCTCGCGGCGGATGCGAGGCTGGCCCTCCCCGGCACGAGTCTGCAGGGCCGCGCCGACGGCGAGTGGGAGCTGCACCCGGCCTGGACGTTCGAGCGCTACCCGGTCGCGGCCGCCGGCCTCACCGCGCCGGTCGTCTACGACCTGCGCGGTCGCGACGAAGCCGAGCTCCGCCTCACGGCGTACGCTCTGACGCGCTGCGATCACCCGCCGTCGGAGCTGCGCGTGCTCTGGACGATCAAGGACGCCGCGGCCAAGGTCCTCGCTGGCGGCACGCTCCGCCAGGTGCTGGCGCCTGCCTGCGAGGACCGCCTGGACGGGGACGAAGGCACCGTCCCAAGCGAGCCGCTGGCCGCGTACCTGTGGCCGCCAGCCGGGGCCGCGTCGCTCGAGGTGACCGGCGCGGAGCCGGCCCTCCTCTCGGTCGCGTCGCCGGCCTTCGATCAGCCCCTCGAGGCGCCGCCTCCGGCCGGCCTGGCGCCTAACGTCGCCGTCCGCCACCAGCCCGCCGACCGGCCCCTCTGGCTGCGCGTCCGGGCACTCAACGAGGACGAGATCGCGCGCACCGGGCGCCTCCCCCTGCTGCGGCTCGCGACGCGGATCGAGCGGCGCCCGCCCCCCGTGCCGCCGAGCCAACTGGCGGAGACGCTCGCGCCCGTCGACCAGCCGCCGCGGATCACCATGCTCGTCCCGGCCAAGGCCGACGCGCCTGCCCCTGACCGCGGCGGCTGGTGGCCCATCACGGCGGGCGCCCCGGCGTCGGTCAACTTCGCCCCGCCGCCGGGCGCCGGGGCCGGGGCGCGCGTGCCTTTCAGCCTGCTGTTCCTCGGCGACGAGGCGGCGGCGCGCGGCGAGGCCGTCGTGCGCATCGACGGCGTGACGGCGACCCGCACGCCGCTCTACACGGCGCGCGGGCAGATCGCGCTGCCGCCGGCGCCGGCCGGCCGGCGCGTCGTGCAGATCGACGCCCCGGGTCGTGCGCGCCTCTTCGTGGACCACCCGACCGGTGGCGCCGCCCCGTACCGCGCGTTCAGCGCCTACGAGCTGCAGGTGGGGCGGCCCAGCGTGGTCCGCGTAGCCAAGCCGAGCGCGCCCCGGGCCCTCGGCGTGGTGCTCTA
The DNA here is from genome assembly GCA_036504295.1 of Polyangia bacterium. Lineage (GTDB taxonomy): Bacteria > Myxococcota_A > Polyangia > JACRCY01 > JACRCY01 > DASXVK01. The sequence continues at coordinate 23,448 of DASXVK010000041.1, read as the reverse complement.
CTTCGACGGGGCGCCGGGGCCGCACGCCCGGCTGCGCGTCGTAATCGACCGGGGCCGGCGCACCGCGCCCCGGGGCGGCGTCGCGCGCGCGCGTACGCGCCTCGTGCGGACGCTGCCGCTGACGGTCGCGCCGCTGCCTGGGGGCGTCTTCCTCAACCGCACCACGCCCGCGGTCCTCGCGGCCGCGCCCCTGTTCGTGGGGCTGGAGGACGACCTCCCCGCCGGCGGGCACACCCTCACGCTCACGCTCGAGCGCACCAGGGTGCGGGCGTTCGCCCGCTACTTCAGCTACAATGGATCGCTTCGGCCGGAGCGCGTTTCTGGCTTCGGCGAGGCCCGGAGCTCGACGCCGTGAGCACTCTCGTAGCCTTGTTGCTTGCAGGGGCGGCCCTCGCGCCGCTGCACGAGGTGTACCGCTCGGCGCGCGCGTATGACCGCGGGTCGTTCGCGTATCGCGCGCCTTCGGCCGCGCGGCTCGCCCAGGTGCGCGAGCTGTTCACGGCGCTCGGGCGCGGGCTCGCGCGGGGAGCGCCGCCCCCGGCGCTCGTCCGGCAGGCGCGCCAGGCCGGCTTCGAGCTGATCCCGGGGGCCGACGCCGCCGGCGAGCTGTGGATCGTCCGCGAGGCGGCCGCCCGGCGCGGCGGCGACGGGCTGTACGCGCTGCGCCCGGGCGGGTTCCCCGTGTGCCTGCAGGCGCCGCACACCTTCTTCGACGAGCACACCGGCGACGTCGCGTTGGAGCTGTTCCGCGCCACCGGCGCGAGCTGCCTCTGCGTCAACACCGTCCACCGCCGTGAGGTCGATGTAGCCCACGCCGAGGCCAGCGTCTTCCTCGCGGCTACCGAGGGGTTGGTGCGGGGCGCCCGCTGGCCGCTCGTGCAGCTCCACGGGTTCGACCAGAAACCCCAGATCCCGGCGGGCGTCGCGGCCATCGTCTCCGAGGGGACGCGCACGCCGCGGCTCGCCGCCAGGCTGCAGGCCCTCATGGCCAAGGACTACGGTCGCGTCCTGCTCTACCCGCGCGACACGCGGGCGCTCGGCGCGACGACGAACCGCGAGGGCCAGTGCGCTCGCGCGGCCGGGGTGTGTTTCCTGCACCTCGAGATGAGCGCGGCGCTCCGGAAGAAGGTGCGGCAGGCGCCCGGGCCGCTTGCCACGACACTGCGCACGGTGCTCAAGCCCCCATGAACCCACTCGTCGGCCTGCTCGCCCTGACCGTCGCAACTGCCACCCCGCCCGTCTGGCTCTCGCACCCCGAACCGGGCACCTTGCTGCGTTGGCCCACCGTCGGTCTCGTCGACGAGCACACCGGCAAGGCGACGACGGCGCCGCTCGCGCCCGGGCGTCCGCTGCGCTTCTCGCTCACCGGCCCGGCCCTGATCCGGCTGCGCGGGGCGTTCCGACCCGGCTGCGAGCCCGCGGTGATCCGGCGCTCGGCCCGGGACGACGGCTGGCTCGACCTGCCGCTCGCCGTCCGCCGCGACGGAGCTGACCGAGTCGTCGTCGTGTCGCCCGCGGTCTCGCCCGGCCTGGGCAACGAGGAGACCGAGGCGCCCGCGACCTACCGCCTCGAGTTGGGCGCGCGCTGCCCGCCGTTGCCGCTGCGCGTGCACCGTGCCGTCGTGAACCCGGACGAGTACGGGCTCGTCGAGCTCGCCCTCGCCGTTCGCCGCGCCGCGGGCGCGAGCCGCCCCCATGCGGAGCTTCTGGCCTGGCTGCGGGCGCAGCATCCGCACCGCTGGCAACAGGCGGCCGCGCTGGCGGCGGCGCTCCCCGCCCTCCTCGCGTCCGTCCCGGGCCGGGACGAGGCCGCCCGCCTGCTGGCGGCGGCCTGGACCGAGCTGGCCCTCCGCGACCTGCGTGCCGAGGACCTCGAGTTCGCGCGGCTCACGATGCCGTCGGCCCCCTACCCGAAGCTCCGCCCGAGCGACAGCCCGCAGCCGTTCTATCGCCTGCCGGGGGGGACGGCGTGGGAGGTGGACGTCGCCGGCGCCGACGCGCTGCGGCTCTTCGCCCGCCCGCTCCTCGAGGCGACCGTCGCGGTCGCCACGATGCGGGTCGAGGTGCAGTTCGACGACCGACCCGTGACGGCGTGGCTCGGCGCGAGCTCGCGCGATCCGGCGGAGAGCGGGATCGCGCGCCAGCGGAGCCTCAGTCTCCCGGTGCCACCCGGCGCGCGCCGCGCGCGGATCCGGTCGCGCGACGTGCTGTGGCTGCGTGGCATGGTCGTCACGCACAAGGTACACCTCGAGGACGTGATCGCGAGCCGTGAGCCGGCGGAGCTGCTCGGCCGGGCGGCCGCGGTGCGCGGCGAGGACCTGCGCTCGCGGCTCGCGGCCGCCATCGCGCGCGCCCAGCTCGGCGAGCCCGCGCCGCTGCGGGAGTTGCTCGCGCGGACGGCCGTCCCGGGCGCGGCGGGGGCGCTCGCCGCCGTCGTGGCGGCCGAGGAGTCCGTCGACCCGACCACAGCCGAGGCGCTGCGGCGTAAGGCGAGGGAACAGCTCGACGGCAGCACGGCCGAGCTCTTCCGGGCGGCGGCGCCGCTGCTCGCGGCGCGTCTGGCGCGGGCGGAGGCGGCCGCCATGCTGCGCGCCGACCGCCCCGGCGAGGCCGTCGCCGCCCTGGTGGCGCTCGCGACGAAGCAGCCGCTCACCGCGGAGGACGCGCTCCTCGTGAGCGACGCCGACGGGCTCGCGGCCGAGAGCTTCGAGGGCGGCGCGCCGGCGCTGACGGCGATCGACGGGCTCACGTCGATCCGGCCGCTGGACCGCCGCCTGCTTGTCGCTCGCGGGCGGGAGTTCGCGCTCGCGACGGGCTGGCACAGCCTCGCGCCCGATCCCGGCGTACGCGAGGCCGCCTTCCTCGAGCCGCCGCCGCCCCCGGTCCCCCCGGCGGGACCGCCGGCGGCGACGCGCGGCGACCGCGCCGTGTTCGTGAAGCTCCTCCCGTCGGGCGCCGCGCTCGACGTCACGGTCCCCGCGGCGCCGCTGCTCCAGCGCCAGTCGGTGCTGTCCGTTGTCGTTGTGCGCGGCGCCGCGCTCGCGCGCATGGTGACCGTCACCGTCGACGGCAAGCCGGTCGCGCTGCCCGCCCTCGCCCCGTTCGAGCGCTTCGACCTGCCGGTCGCGGCCGGCGGCCACCAGGTGGCGCTCGGCAGCCCCGGCTTCTCCGGCGAGGTGTACGTCAACTATGCCGCCGGCGCCGAGTGGCTCCGCGTGCGCCGCTACGTCGAGCTGCCCCCCGCCGGGACGGAGTGGCACAGCAGCCAGCTCGGCGCGCCCTCGCTCGCCCTCATCGCCGTACGGCTCGCGGCCGACGCCGGCGCGACCCCGTCCGGCGAGGTGGAGCTCGTCGTCACCGGGGCCGGCCCCGCGCCGACGCGCCTGCGCCTGCGCCCGGGGACCTGGCGCACCGAGCGCAAGGGCGAGCTGGCCCCCGGACTGGTAATCACCGACCCCGTCGAGGTCGCCCTCCCGCTGCCGTCCGCCCGCGCGGTCAAGCTCGAGGCGCGCGGTCCGCGGGGCGTGCGCGTGCTGGCGCATCTGGCGCTGCGCCGCCATCGACCAGCGGCGCCGCCGCCGCTCGACCCGGCCTCAGCCGTCGGCGGCGCCGGCCCGGACGCCGAGACCGTGCTGCAGGAGGTCGCGCGTTTGACCGCCCAGCTCACCGCGGGCGAGCCGGCCGCCGCGCGCGCTATCGCTCGGGCGGGGGCGCTGCTGGACCTCGACGAGGTTGGCCTGGCGCGTGAGGACCTGCTCTCGGCCATCGACGCGGGATCGCTCGGCGCGCACCAGCGCGCCGTCGTCGCCGCCCTGTGGCGTAGCCTCGACGAGGCCGGCAGCACCCACCCCGCGAGCGTCCCGCGGGGGGAGCAGCCCCAGTCGGCGACACTCCTCTTGGCCGACGGGCGCGCCGATGCGATCGGCGTCGGGCTGCTCGCCGTGCTCGACGCCCCGGCGGCGCTGCGGCAGGCGGGCGCGGCCGAGCTGCGCCGCCGCGCGGGCGCCAGCCCGGCCGGGGACCTCGCGGTGCTCGTGGCGGCGCGGCTCGCCGGGCTCACGGGCGAGGACGCGCGTGCGGCCGAGTTGTGGCTGGACCTGGCGCGGACCCATCCGGGGCGCGCGCTCATCCGCCGCGAGGCCGGCACGGCGCTCTTGCGGCTGGCCGACCCGCAGTCCGCCGCGCTCGCCTACCTGGAGCTGACGGCCGCGTGCGAGCTGCAGCCGCGCGACGCCCTGGCCCACCGGCTGCTGCGCCGCGCCGCCGCCCGCACCCGCCTGCGCGCGCTCAAGCACGCCGAGCGCAGCGGCGGCGCGCGCGGCGTGTTGCTCAGCGGCGGCGAGCCACTCGACCCGAGCGTTGAGGCCGCTCTCCTGCCGGAGATGCCGGCGGCTGGGGACAGCACTCTGCTGACCGCCTCGCGCCAGGCGCGCCTGACCTTCTCGCTCCAGGCGCCCGTGACGCTGCGGCTGCGCGCGCGGCTCCAGGAGCTGCGGCGCCACGAGCTCGCCGCGCTCGGCGGCGAACCACTCGCCATCGAGTGGTCGCGCGACGGCGAGCTCATGCGCAAGGTGGCCTGCGACGCGCGGGGGGCGTGCGCGAGCGAGCCCATCCCGCTCGCGGCCGGCGACCACGTGCTGGAAGTGCGCGCCGTCGGCGGCTTGCGCCCGGCTGGCCGGCTGTGGGTCGACGCCGAGCGGCCGCCCGCCCGCGGTCGCGCGCCCGCGGGTCCGCGCACGGTCGCCGCGTCCTACCTCGCCGATCACCTCGTCGCGGCGGCCGACCAGCCGGTTTTTGTCGTCGTGCACGGGCCGGCGCTGCTGCGCGTCGAGGCGCGCGCGCGGGCCGATCGGCGCGGGGCGCGGCGGGCCCTGCTCTCCGCCGAGGCGCCGGGCGCCGCACCGCTCACACGCACCCTCGACCTCGCGGCGGCCGCCGACCCGCGGGCCGTGCTCGAGAGCGGCGCCCCGCTCTCACCGGCGGCCGTCGCCGTGCTCCCGCTGCCGGCGCCCGCGGCGTACCGCGTCCAGCTCCGCCCGGCGGCCGGCGAGCTGCTCGTGCGCCTGGCGGTGCGCGTCGGCGACGAGGGACTCGTCGACCGTCCCGTCACGGTCGCCGTGTACCGGCCCCTCGCTGCGGCCCCCGCCCTCCTTCCGGCGGCGCTCCAGGCGCCGCCGAGCGTCCACGTGATCGACGGCGACGTCGCGCCCGGCCTCGACGCGGTCGGCGCGGTCACCGTGGGCTCCCGCTTCGCCCACGAGGCCTACTCGGCCGTCGGCGTGCCGGTCCAGACCTCCAACGTCTGGGCCACCGGCTGCGCCTATCGGCGGCTGCTCGACGCCGGCTGGCTGACCCTGAAGCTCAACGGCGACGTGCGGGTGCGCAGCGCCGGCAGCCCCGCCGAGTGGCTCGGCGCCGAGGCCTTCTTCATGCACCCCAAGCTGCGCCAGCTGCGCGGGCAGCTCACGCTCGACGGCTACACCCAGCCGGTCGCCGGGCACTGGCACTTCACGGGGGGCCTCGGCGCGATGGTGGAGCCCGTCTTCACGCTCGTGAGCGGGCTGCACTCCGTGAGCAAGATCGGGTTCCGCTGGGCGCACGTCGGCCCCGAGGGGGTCCCCGACGCGCAGCTCCCGGCCATCGACCCTAACGTCTACAGCCGGTATCTCGCGACGCACCGGCGCGCCCTCTTCTTCGAGCAGGGGTTCGAGGCCGAGCCGTTCGCCAACGTGGTGCTCTACGCCAACGCGCGCCTGACCACCAACTCATCGCTCAACCCGGGCAACCAGGATCACCTCTCGACGACGATGATCGCGCGCGCGGTCTTCGGCCGCCTCTACGCCGAGGCCGCGTTCCGCCTGAGCTGGTTCTTCGTCGACGTGGACCGCCCCGATCCCCGCACCTACCAGACCCTGTACGCGACCCTGTTCCACACCTTCTGGACCAGCGCCCGCCAGCGGTTCGAGGTTGGCGTCAACGCCTCCTATCATTTCGACCGGCGGGTCCCCGACTTCGCCCTGTACCTCGCCTGGGAGGGCTCGAACGGCCGGCGTTTCCGCGACCACACGCCGCTCGAGGGCGAGGATTACTTCTTCCCGCAACGCGGCCCGGGCGTCGAGCGCGGCCGCATCGAGGTGGGCCGGTGACCGAGGAGGAGCTGCTCGCGTCGCTGCCGCCCTTCGAGGCTCGCACCGGGCGGCGGGCCGCGCGCGCGCTGTGCCGGCGCCTCGGCGAGGGCGCGAGCCTCGTCCTCGCGGCGGCCGCGGCCCTCGACGAGCGCGAGGCGCTGAGGGCCCGCTTCGGCGCGGCCCTCGACGCGCGCTTCGCGGCGGTGCCCGACCGGCACCCGGCGGCGATGCGCGCCGCGTTCGAGGTGGCGTGCGGGCATGCGGCGGGCCGCGCCGACCAGCGCGCGATGGCGACGGGCCGGCTCGGTCCCGACGCCTTGGCCGAGCGCGCCCACGCCCGCGCGGTTCGGCTCGAGGCCGAGGCGCTCGTCGGGTTCCTCGCCGCGCAGGCGCAGGCGCTGCGCGCCGCCGTCCTCGAGCCGCCGTTGGCGGAGCTGGGGGCGCGGATGGCATGCGACGCGAGCTGGCGGCTCGCGCGGGCAGCGCTGCTCGGCCTCGCCGCCCACGCCCGCGCCGGGCGCCCGCCGCCCGCGGGGGTGGCGGCGCTGGCGCACCGGGTCGCGAGCGACGGCGACGCGGCGACCTGGACGCGGACGGCGGCGCTCGAGCTGCTGGCCGCGTTGCCCGACGGCGCCGCGGCGCTGGAGCGCGCGCTCGCGCCGGCGCCCACCCCCGATCACCTCTTCGTGCGCGCCGCGGCGGCGCGCCTGCTCGCGGCGGCTCGTCCGGACGCCGCGCGTGCGCTTCTGCCGGCGCTGGCGCACGATCCGAGCGAGCACGTGCGCATGGAGCTGGCGGCGCTGCTTGCGCCGCTCGGCGCGCTCGCGCCGCTGCGCCGGCTCGCTGACCCGGCGCGGGAGCGCTCACCGCGGGTGCGCGCCGCGGCCGCGATCGCCCTCGCGCCGCACGACCCCGCCGCCCTCGCGCGCATCCTCGACGAGGACCCCGATGAGATCCCGCGCCGCGCGGCGCTCGAGGAGGCCGAGCCCCGCGCCGAGCACGACGAGGCGCTGCGCCGCGCCATCGAGCGGCTCGCGGTCGCGGCCCCGACCGCCGAGCTGTGCCGCCTCGCCGCCGAGGCGGCCGAGCGCCTCCACCACCGCCTCGACGCCGGCGCCGGCGCGGCGCTGCGCGCCGCCGCGGACGCGATCGCGGACGTGCCGGAGCGCGCCTCTGCCCGGCTCCTGGCGCCGCTCCCGCCCGACACGCTCGGCCGGGCGCTGGCCGTGCTCTCGACCGCCGACCACGGCCTGCAGGCGGCTCGCGGCCGGCGCGGCTGGCGCATCCTGCGCGGCGACCGGTTACGGCGCGTCGTGTGGCGGGTGCTCCATGAGGTGCGCAACCCCTCGCCCGACAAGCGCCAGAGCTACGGGCACTGCGTGGGCCGCCTCGCCTTCGGCGAGGTGCGCGCCCCGGCCGGCGGCCTCGCCGAGGTCACCGCGACCAAGGTGCCCGGCGAGCGGGTCGTCGTCCCGGCGCTAGGAGACTGGGGGCGTCACCTGCCGACGCCGGACGACCTCTTGGCCTGGCCCCGCGGTGGCCGGTTATCGCTCTTCAGCGCGTTCGGCATCACGCGCGTGCGGTTCCCCAGCCCGCCGCGCTGGCTGGCCGCGCGCGTCGCGCTCACGACGCGCTACGCGGCCTACGCGCGGCTCCGCTGGCGCGCGCTCACCGGCGCGGAGTGGCGGGACCGGCGCGAGTACCTGCGGCGGCTCGAGCGGCTGGGCTTCGTGTTCGGCTTCGAGCCGTACCGCGCCGCCGGCCCGACGGAGGTGGTCGAGCTGTACCAGCCGGGCGCCCCCGCGGCCGCGCCGCCCGCCGGCGCCGCCGCGCTCCTCGCGCCGGCCGGCGAGCTGCTCCGCCGCTGGCTCGACCCGGCGACCTCGACCGTGAATCACCTCGCCGCGGTGGGCTTCGCCACCCTCGCCCTCTTCTACCTGCGCCTGCGCGAGGCGCGCCGCGAGCTCGAGCGGGCGCGGGCCGCGATCCCCCTGTCCATCGGTGGGTGGGGCACCCGCGGCAAGTCCGGCACCGAACGGCTGAAGGCGGCGCTGTTCCAGGCGCTCGGCTGCGAGGTGCTCGTCAAGACCACCGGCTGCGAGGCGATGCTCATCCACTGCCTGCCCGGCCTGCCGGCGCACGAGCTCTTCATCTACCGCACCTACGACAAGGCGAGCATCTGGGAGCAGCGCGATCTCGTGACGCTGGCCGAGCGCCTCGGCGTCGACGTCTTTCTGTGGGAGTGCATGGCCCTCAACCCGGGCTACGTCGAGATCCTCGAGCAGCACTGGATGCGCGACGATTTCTGCACCCTGACGAACGCCTACCCCGATCACGAGAACATCCAGGGGCCCGCCGGCATCGACGTCCCCCGGGTGATGGCGCGCTTCGTTCCGCGCGGCCGCACGCTGTTCACCGCCGAGGAACAGATGTTCCCGATCGTGCGCGACGCGGCCGCCGCCGCCGAGACCGAGGTGGTCCAGGTGCGCTGGCGCGATCACGCACTGCTCCCCGCCGACCTCCTCGCGCGCTTCCCCTACGAGGAGCACCCGCGCAACATCGCGCTCGTCCTCGAGCTCGCGGCGCGGCTCGGCGTCGATCGCACGATGGCGCTCAAGGAGATGGCCGACTGGGTGGTCCCGGACCTGGGCGTGCTCAAGACCTACCCCGAGGTGAGCTGGCGGGGCCGGCGCCTGGTCTTCTCCAACGGCATGAGCGCCAACGAGCGCACTGGCTTCCTCAACAACTGGGCGCGCTGCGGCTTCGATCGCCACCAGCCCGACGACGTCGGCGAGTGGATCGTGACGGTCGTCAACAACCGCGCCGACCGCGTCAGCCGCTCGATGGTGTTCGCCGACGTCGTCGTGGACGACGCCGCCGCGCACGCCCACGTGCTCATCGGCACCAACCTCACCGGGCTCGTGGGCTTCATCGGGGCCGCCCTCGCTCGGCGCGTCGCCGGGCTCGCGCTCGTCCACCCGGACGAGGCCACCCTGCCACCCGAGCGGCTGGAGCCGCTCGCGCTCGCGCGCGCCGAGCGCGCCCTCAAGCGCGTCATGCTCGGGGAGCTCGGCGCCGGGCGGCTCGCGCGCGAGGCCGACGCCATGGCCGCGGGGCTCGGCGCCTCGGCCCGGGTCGCGCCCGAGACCTTCGCCGCCGCCGTCGTGGCGGGCCAGCCCACCCTCGCCGCGACCCGCGCGGCGGTGCGGCCGCTGCTCGAGCCGCGGCTCGCGAGCTTCGCCGCCGCCCTGGGCGCGCAGGGCGCAGACGCGGTGCGGCACCTGCTGGAGTCGTGCGCCCGCCACGCCGCCGTCCTGCGCTGGCGCCGCGACCTGGCCGCGGTCCTGCGCGCCGGCCTCGACGCCCTGCGCCGCCACGAGGTCGCGTTCCGGGCGCTCGTGCGCGAGCTCTCCCTCGCGACCCTCGTGCCGCTGTGGGACGCGGCGCTCTCCGGCGACCAGGTCATCGACGCCGTCACGCGCGCCTGCCCGCCGGGCTACCGCGTGCGCATCATGGGCGTCCAGAACATCAAGGGCACGGGGCTCGACTTCGCCTATCGCTGGGTGGGCCTGGAGGCGACCGCGCGGCGGGCGGCGCAGCTCGAGGCGCGCGCGGGCGCCGAGGCCGTCCGGCTGGCGCGGGCGCTCGCGGAGGCCGAGGGCCTGGGCGTCCTCGACTGCGCCCTCGCCGAGCCCGCGATCCGCGCGGCGGCCGGCCGCGAGCCCGAGCCCCACCGCGCCGAGCTGCTCGCCGCCGCCGCCCGGCTGCACGAGCGGCTCGCGGAGCGCGAGGCGGCGCTCGCCCGGACCGCGACCGCCGCCACCCGCCGCTGGTTGCGTCCGCTGGAGGAGCTGCTCGACGTGTGGGACGGCATCTGGCGGCGCCGGCGCGCCGAGCGCGTCATGGCCGAGCTCACCGCCGGCCGCCTCGCGCACCCCACCGCGGCGGCCGAGCTGCGCGAGCTGATGAAGCGCCAGAAGGGCGGCTGGCTGCTGAAGCGGTAGCGCGCGCCCTACCGCGGCAGATACCGCCTCGTCACCCAGTGCACGGCGACCTCGCCGCCGGGCGCGGCGCCGCGGCAGCGGACGTACTCGTAGTCGTTCGGGGCGGCGATCTGCGCGGCGGCGGTGAGCAGCGGCGGGTCCCACTCGATCAGCGACACGTCGTCGATGAAGAGGCGCGCCGTCTCGTGCTCCGGCCGCTCCAGCACGAGCTCGGGCGAGACCAGCGACTCGACGGTCGGCGTGTAGTCGACGCGGAAGCACTGCCAGTCCGCGGCCGGCGTGAGATCGACCGCGGCGACCCGCGCGATGGGGGTGACGTTGAGTTGCCGCGAGGGGTAGACGACCAGGGCGGCGTGCGCGCGGCTCTCCCCCTCGGACCGCCAGCAGCCCGAGAACGTGTAGCGCTGGCCGACGCGCAGGGTGAGCAGCCCCGCGCCGCGCGCGCTCGCCGGCCCCAGGTTGCCCGACTTGCGCACGAGCTCCAGCGCGAGTCGGCCCTGGTGGACCTTGGCGTCCGACGGACCCCCGTCGGGGGCGGCGAACCGCCAGCCCGCGCCGCGCCCGATCCCGGGCCCGCCGGCGGTCTGATCCTCGAACCCCCCGTCCCACAGCAGCTCGCGTCCCAGCTCGAGCGACAGGGTCCGCTCTGCCCCGCTCGCCACGGTCGCGTCGACCGAGACCGCGAATACCTCGTCTCCCGCGACCAGCGGCAGCGGCCCGGTCGCGCCGTCGCCCGCCGCCGTCGCCTCGAGCGCGGCCCGCACGCGCCGGGACTCTTCGGACGTGCGCGCCGCATCGGCCGTGAAGGCCACCTCGCCGCGCCCGCGCCAGGGATAGACCAGCACGCCCGGCGCCGAGAGCGTGCCCAGCCGGCGCACGATCCGCGTCGCGAGGTCGCCGGTGGCGAGCTGGGGCCCGTAGTGCACCAGCGCGACGGGCCACAGGCGTAGCGCCTCGAGGCGCCGGTGGCGCACGACCGCCTCGAGCAGGACCCCCATCCGGCCCTCGGGCCGCTGCCCGCCGAAGACGAGCTGCCCCAAGCCGGCCGCCGCGATCAGCTGGCCGCTCGCGAGGAGCGGCTGGAGTGGCCGCGGGCCGTGCCCCACGACCAGCGCCGCGCCGCCCTGGGCGGCCGCGTCGACGAGCGGCGCCAGCGCGGTGGGGTCGGAGCCCCACTCCGGCCCCGCCGTCAGGTGGACTACCACGAGGTCGGCGGTGAGCGCGGCCTGCTCGGCGGCGGCGCGCACGTTGGCCGGCGTCGCCGGGACCACGCCCCCCTTGTGGTCGCCGGCGTCGAAGAAGGGCGGCGTGTCCTGCTTGGGGGTCGCCCCATGACCGAGGATCGCCGAGGCCGACACCTGGCCGATCGTGAGCCCGAGCCGGCTGACGAGCGACGGGGTGGAGGCCTCGGCGAGGTCGCGGCCCGCGCCGAAGCGCGCGATGTCGGCGTGGATGAGCGCCAGCAGGGTCTGCCGCACCCCGTCGTCCAGGTAGTCGTAGGCGTGGTCGTTGCCCAGGTTCAGGACGTCGACGCGCGCGGCGGCGAGCCCGAGCGCGACCTCGGCGGGCGCCAGCGCCCGCGTCGACTTGTGCGGGTGTGGGGTGGCGCCGTCGCCCAGGACCGTCGCCAGGTTGGCGGTGACGAGGTCGAACCGCGCGAGCAGTGGCGCGATGGGCGCGAGGAGCGCCGTGGCGCCCGCGGCGGCGCGAGGGCCGGGTGGGACCACCGAGTCATCGGCGATCCCGTCCCGGTTCGGGTCGTTGATGCCGTCGTCGAACGAGAGGTCGCCGGCGAAGAGCAGCCGGACCTCCGACGGGTCCGCCGGCGCGAGCCGGACCTGGACGTGCTGCATGGGGTTGGTCGCGGGGAAGACGACCGGCACGCCGCGCGTCTCCGGCGCCCAAGCGTCGCCGTCCGCGGTGAGGAGGTACCCGCCCTCCAGGACGTCGGCGAACGCGGCCCCGCCGCCCGCGTCGGTGCGCGCCTGCTGTCCGCCGAGCGCGAGCGTCACACCCGGCACGCCGGCGCCGTCCGGGCCGGTCACCGCGACGACGACCGGGCCCCGCCGCGCCTGCGCGCGGACCGGCGCGTGCTGCCAGCCGTTGCAGCCGGCCAGGACGCACGCGAGCAGCGCTGCGCAGGCGCGCGGGCTCAGGGGCAGGTGCCGCCACACCCGGCGTGGAGTCCCCCGCCGGTCTGGCGGTAGGTGCAGGTCGCGCCCAGGAACGGGCTCGCCGGCCACTTGAGCTTGTAGTCCGCGTAGGCGGCGTCCGCGTGGGGGCAGTCCCCCAGGTCGACGTAGGTGAGCACGAGGTAATGATACGCGTTGTCGGTCCAGTCGCTCGCCGGGTAGTCGGTGACCACCGTGAGGAACTTGGCCAGCGCCTCCGTGAGCCGGCCCTGCGCGTAGTAGGTGCGCCCGAGCCAGTAGTGGCCGCCCGGCGCGGCCGACGCGGTGGACCAGGTGCTCAGCAGGCGGTCGAACGTCGCCTCGGCCGGCGCGTAGTCCCCCGTGCCCGTCGCCGCGATCTCGAACTGGCACCGGCCGATGTAGAGCACGACCCAGTCGAGGACGTTGCTGCCGGGGTAGTTCTGCTCCGTCGCCTGGAGCTGCTGCAACGCCTGAGCCCACTGGCCCTCGGCGAACTGGCAGCGGCCGATCCAGTACGCGGCGTTGTCTGCGACGCGGCTCTGCGGCCAGGCGGCGATGAGGTGCGCGAACCGTCCCTGCGCGGAGGTGTAGAGGGCTGACGCGGCGGACGCGGACGCCGCCGCGACGCCCAGCTCGTACTCGCTGCGGCCGAGCCAGTAGGTGGCGTTGTCGAGCTCCTGCGAGCTCGGGTAGTTGGCGATGACCGCCTCGAGCCTCGCCTTCGCCGTGGCGTACTGGAAGGTCTCGAAGTCGCACCGCCCCAGGTAGAGGTTCACGACGTCCGCGAAGGCGCTGTTCGGGTAAGTGCTGAGCTGCTTCTCGAGCTCGAGGCGGGCGGTCGCGTAGTCGGCCATCGCGAAGTAGGTGCGCCCGATCCAGTACTGCGCCTCGGGCGCCACGGCCCCCGAGGCGTAGTCGCGGACCACCTGCCGGAACACCGCGAGCGCGCTCGGGTAGTCGAGCAAGTTGTAGTAGCAGCGCCCGCTCCAGACCAGCGCGTTGTCGCGGTAGTTGCTGCCGGGATACTGCGTGAGCAGGTCCTGGAAATCGGAGAGCGCGGCCTGGTAGTCCTTCAGGGCGTAGTCGCATCGCCCCAGCCAGTACTGCGCGCGATCCCGGTCCGCGCTGTTCGGGAACGACTGGAAGAAGGCCTTCAGCTCATTGCGCGCGGCGGCGGGATTGCCGAGGTAGAAGTCGATGATCGCGATGTAGACCGTGCTCTGGTCGGCGTAGCTGCTCGTGGGGAAGCGGGTGAGCAGGTCCTGGAACTCCCCACGCGCGGCGCTGTACCGCTTCGCGTCGTAATCCGACTTCGCCTGCGCGAACAGCGTGGCGTCGTCGCCGGTGATCACGCCGCCGTCGGGAGTGCCGTTGCCGGACGAGCGGGAGTTGCATCCGACCAGGGTCGCGAGCAGCGCCACAACCGCCAACCTCCTCATGCCTTCCTCCTCGGGCGCCATCGCCGGCAAGCCCACAGAACACCGTACCCGATCAACCAGCCCCAATCGAGCGCCGCCCTCCCCGTCGCGGCGTGGGCACATCCGTGGGAGCCGACCGGTGCCGGCCAGTGATCGGCCAGCGCCCGGATGATGATCTCACCGCGGGGCGCCTCATCACGCACCGTATCCGCGGTTTCGAAATGCAGGAAGTGGCCGTCGCCGGCCGCCTGGCGCGAGAACGCGCCCTGCACGTTGGTCTGCGCGCCGAGGGGCGCGAAAGCCGTCCCGGTGAACAGGGTGCAGCCGAGGCCCTGGTCCGTCACCACGGTGCAGATCTGCTCGGCGGCGGGTCCCGGGACCGTGGTGCCCGAGGACAGCAGCAGCTCCGGGTAGCCCGGGTGGGTGGCGGAGCTGAAGCCGTGGATCTGCACCGCGACGCGCGACGCGGTGGTGACGACCTCGTGCATGGATTGGAAGATGGAGTAGGTCGCGTGCGTCATGTCGCTCGCCCGCCCGCCGTCCGCATAGCGGTGGGCGCCCGCGAGCAGGAATGCCGCCGGGCGCAACTCCGACGCCGCGCGGGCGGCGAGGAGCTCGCTGTCACGGTCGGCGAGCGGATGCGGCGCTTCGATGATGAGCGCGTCGCGCGACGCGGCACGCGCGAAGAAGTAGAAGCCCCAGCCGCGCGCGAGCGGCGTCTTCTCCGCAATCACCCAGTAGGGGGCCCCGCCCGTGCCGTCGCGGTAGTCGAGGATCTCGAACCACGGGTAGGGCGCCAGCGCCTGCTCGGCCCGGGCGACGTCGCCCTTCGCCACGAGCGCCGTGGCTGCGGCGGTGAACGCCGCGCGCTCCTCGCTCGTCGGCACGACGTAGCCGTTCGACCCGTCCCCAGGCATGAAGATCCGGATCTCCGTCACGTAATCGACGAGCGGCACGCTGAGCTGGCGCGCGCCGAGCGCCGTCGCGGGGAAGAGCAGTCCGACCAGCAACCCCGCGCCCACCCCACGCCATGCAGTCTGTGCGGAACGCATCCCAGTGACGCGCAGTATTCTACGCGACAAGAGTACGTCTGGCCACGCGCGTGTGGGGTTCCGGCTCGGGGCCCCGACGAGCGCGGGGTGCGCGGGCCGGTGCAGCTCCCGTCCAGACGGCGGGCCGAGCGCCGGTGCGCGTCCGGCCCGCTTGACGATCCCGCCAGCGGCCTCCGGCCGCTATCGCGCGCGGCCCGGAAGCTCGGAGCGGTGCTCCTGCATCAGAACCGCTGTCTTCTGGCGGGAGGTGATCATGTCGCGGATGGCAGCGTTGTTCGTCGTCGCCCTGGCGCTCGTGGCGCTCGGGTGCGAAGGGCCGGCCGGCAAGACCGGCGAGATCGGACCGACCGGGGCGACCGGTCCGACGGGGCCCGCGCTGGAGGTGGGCGACGGCGGGGTCGCCCAGGGCGTGATCACGGCGTCGTGCCTGTCGCCGTGCCACTCGTTCACCGGCATCGTCGACCAGTATCGGAGCAGCACGCACTACGCGGCCTTCGTCGCCAACCTCGGTGGCCAGGAGGTGCCGACCTGGACCGGGACGACCCCCTGCGGCAACTGTCACGCGATCGACGCCCTGTCGCTGCGGGCGCAGGGCCAGGTGCTCTCGCCGGGCGGTACCGTCTCGAGCATCGAGCAGGGGCACCTCGAGTACGCCGACACCACCAAGAGCAACGCGCTCGCGGACTCGCTCTACGCGGGCAGCGCGAAGGTCGCAGAGGTGTACTGCACGACCTGCCACATGGTCACCGAGGCGAACGACCCGCACAAGACCGGCGCCGTCTACACGCCGGGGACGTTCGGGTTCTGGGTGGCGACCGGGGCCGCGGACGCGGCGTACCTCGAGAAGAGCCCGGCCGCCGGGAGCGTCGTCGGCCAGCCGGCCGGCAACTACGGCACGGGCAACGTCTGCATCTACTGCCACAAGGCGCGCAAGGACGTGCGCAACTACATCAAGCCGGCCGGCGTCACGCTCAACAACCCCTACTGGGGCCCGCACGAGGGCCCCCAGGCCGACGTCTACACGGGCAAGGGCGGCTACGAGTTCGCGTCGAAGACGTACGCGTCGTCGACGCACACGAGCTTCGAGGACGGCTGCATCACCTGCCACATGCCGCCTGCCTCGGTGAACGGCGACTACCCCAACCACTCCTTCTACGCGCAGGTCAGCGCGTGCCAGGCTTGCCACGCCGGGGCCACGAGCTTCGACGTGAACGGCGCGCAGACGCAGATCACCGCGGCGCTCACCGAGCTCGAGGCGCTGCTGAACAGCGCCGGGTACCTCTCCCGCGCGACGACCGGGGCGGACATGCCGGTCGCCGCCAAGGACCTCGGCTCGAACTTCCAGCTCGACCAGACGCGATCGGCGCCGCCGAGCACGCTGGACCAGGATACCGCCGGCGCGCTCTGGAACTACATCATCATCGCGCGCGGCGGGGCGCTCGGCGTGCACAACCCGACGTACACGCGGCAGCTCCTCTTCGACTCCATCGAGAAGGTGAAGGGCTCCGCCCCCACGTCGATCACCACCCGGCCGTAGGGCCCCGGCCGCCGGTCGCCCCGGTGGTGACCGAAGCGTGCTCCGGCCGTGACCATCCTGTGACACGGCCGTGCTTCCATGCCAGTGATGTTTTCGAACCCTCCATCGACCGCTGCGGCGGAGCGCGCGGCCTCGCCGGGCAGCGCCTACTCGCGCGCCGAGGAGGTCGCGAGCGCGGCCACCCACGGCCTCGGCGCGCTCACCGCGCCCGTCGGCCTGGTCCTCCTCGTCGTCCAGGCCAGCCGGCGCGGCGGTGCCTGGCACCTCGGCAGCGCCGTCGTCTACGGCATCACCATGGTGCTGCTCTTCGGCGCCTCTACCCTGTATCACGGCGTGGCCGCGCCGCGGGCGAAGCACCTCCTGAAGATCTTCGATCACGCCGCCATCTACCTGCTCATCGCCGGCAGCTACACGCCGTTCACGCTGATCACGCTGCGCCCGCGCGGCGGCCTGGCGCTCTTCGCGGTGATCTGGGGCTGCGCCTTCACCGGCGTCGCGCTCGAGGCCTGCTGGGTGTACCGGCCGAAGTGGCTCTCGGCGCTCGTCTACGTCGCGATGGGTTGGCTCATCATCTTCATGATCAAGCCCCTCGTCGCGGCTCTCGCGCCGGGCGGGCTCTGGCTGCTCTTCGGCGGCGGCCTCTGCTACACGCTCGGCACCGCGTTCTACGCGCTCAAGGGCGTGCGGTACATGCACGCCGTGTGGCACCTCTTCGTGCTCGGCGGCGGCGTGTGCCACTTCCTGTCCGTGCTGCTCTTCGTGATGCCCGCGCGCTGAGGCGCGCCCGCGCTAGCCGACCGAGACCTTGCGCACGCCGCGCGCGGCCAGCAGCTCCGCCAGACGCTGCCGCTGATCCCCCTGGAACACCAGCGCCGCGTCCTCCAGCGTGCCGCCGCAGCCGAGGGCCTGCTTGAGCTCGCGCAACCAGCGCTCGGCCTCGTCGGCGGAGAGGCCGAGGTGCTCGACGACGGTGGCCTCCTTGCCGCCCCGGCCCTTGCGCTCGAGGCGCACCGCGGCGCGCGCGGGCGGGCGGGGCGCGCGCGCCGCGGCGGCGGGCGGCGCCGGCGCGGGCTCCGCGCCCGGGGGGAGGTCCCGCCGCAGGTCGCCCAGCTTCGCGAAGGGGTTGTTGAAGAGGCGCTTCTCGTCGCTCACGGTGAGAGCCTACGGCCCCGCGTCGGCGGTGGCAACCCGAGCCGCCAGGCCGACTATCTTCGCTGACACGACCTGAACCGCGCGGCACTCCCACCCGGTAGACGCGCCGCGCCTCCGCGGCGGGCCGGGCGGCCGGGGGGCGGCCGCCGTGGGGGAGGGTGCGATGCCGGGGAGCGCCATCGCCGCGCTCGCGCTCGTCGTGTGCGCGGGCGGCTGTCGGCCGCAGCTCGATCTGCGGCAGGAGTGTGTGCTCGTCGCGGGCGACGCGTTCTGGCGCGGCTGCGACGCGGATTGCCGGGAGGAGGTGACGCGCGCGCTCGAGAACGGGGCGCAGGCGTGGTTCCGGCACTTCCCGGAGGCGCGCCGGCCGCGCGTGCGCCTCGTCGCCGAGGCGCCGCCCACCGACGACAACGTGATCCACCTCGAGATCACGCCGGACCTCGAGCGCCCCGCGGTGTACTCGTGGGGCCTGTCGGCGGCGATCCACTTCCGCTCCCACGCGGACGTCACGCCCCTCATCGTCGCGCACGAGCTCGGCCACGCGCTGTGGGGCGACGGCCACGTCGCCGGGCGCCTGTCCGTGATGTCGGCGACCGAGCTCTTCTACGTCACGCCGGACGACCTGGCGCTCGTCTGCGCGGCGCACGCGGAGGTGCCGTGCCCACCGCACCGCTGGTGCGAGGGCACGTTCGTCGACCGCTGGCGCTGCCCGTCTGGCTCCCCCGACGAGGGCGAGCGGCGGCTCGAGGCGGCACGCGCGCCGTGACGGCGCCGGACCGCACGCGCCCGTCGTGGGGTTGCACGCCGGCCCGGCGCGCGCGCCGCCCGCGCCGCTCGGGCCGGTCGTCGCGCACCCCGTCGGCCGGCACACGGTCGTGCCCCGGGTCCCCGGCGCCCGCTTGAGGCCGTCGGTCCCGGCCGCAAGCCCGCCGCGGTCGCGGGCGCTGTCGCGACGCCGGGCGGCGGTGGTCAGGGGCGCGCGTGCTGCGCGAGCCACCGGTCCACCGCGGCGAGCGTGGCCTCATGCCGGCCCTCGGCGCTGGCGTAGCCCTCCCGCGCCTGGATGGCGAGGGTGCGGGCGTGCGCGGGGTCGCGGCCGGCGGCGACGAGGGCCTGCGCGAGCGCGAAGCGGGTCGCGGCGAGGTCGGCCGGGGGGATCGCCGCCGGCGCGCGGATGGCGAGGGCCTGTTCGAGCGGCGCGAGCGCGTCGGCGGGCCGGCGCTGCGCGAGGAGCGTCACGCCGAGGCCGTGCAGGGCGCGGGCGCGATCGGGGTGCGCCGGCTCCACGGTGTCCTCGAGGAGCGCGAGGGCGCGCCGGTGCTCGGCGAGCGCGGCCGCGAGCTGGCCGGTGCGGCGCAAGGCGTCGCCGAGCGCGTCCCGCCGCCGCGCCAGGCGGGGGTCGCGCGGCCCGAGGGCCTTCTCCGCCACGGCGAGCGCTTCCCGCGCCGGCGCGAGCGCTTCGACGTCGCGGCCGAGCGCCGTGAGACACGTCCCCACGGCTCCCAGCGCTTCGCTCGTCCGGAGCGAGTCGCCGGTGGAGCCGCTGCGCGTCAGGGCCAGCGCGCGCCGGGCCAGGGCGAGGGCTTCGTCGGGCCGGCCCTGCGCCGCCCATACCTCGGCGAGTGCGGTCAGGTAGGAGGCCAGGCGGGGATGCCCGGGACCGAAATCGCGCTCGCGCCGCGCGATGGCCTGCTCCATGAGTGACGCCGCGGCGGCCAGCCGCCCCTGCTCAGCCAGCGCGAGGCCGAGGTCCTGCAGCAGCGCGGCCATCTCCAGGCGGTCCGACTCCTGGCCGAAGACCTGGAGCGCCCGTTCGAAATGTCGCTGCGCCTCGGCGAAGCGACCGCGCGCCCAGGCGAGCACGCCCAGGTTGTGGGCCAGACCGGCCGCGAGCCGCGGCGCGTCCCCGCCGAGCCGCTCGATGGTCGCGGCGGCCTGCTGCCCGCCCCGCGCCGCTTCGCCGAGGCGCGCGGGGCTGCACGCCGGGCCCACGCCCAACACCCAGACGAGGTTCACGAGCGCCTCCGCCTTCGCCTCGTCATGCCCGCTCGCCTCGGCCGCGGCCACCGCCTGCCACAGGACGGCCTCGCTCGCCGCCGTGTTCTCGGTGTTGATGAGCATCTGGCCCCACGCCCGCAGGGCCTCCGCCTCGATCGCGCGGTGCCCGCTGGCGCGGGCGCTCGCCGCGGCCTGCCGCGCGATCCCCTCCGCCGCGCGCAGCTTCCCGGCGTAGTACAGGATCCGCGCCTCGGTGAGCTGGACCCGGACCGCGTTGACGCGCGCCCGGAGCTGCGGGTCGCGCGGCGGCCGGGGCCGCCGCGACAGGACCGTCGTCGCGGCACAATCGGCGACCGGGGTCAGCCGCCGCGCGGCGAGCGCGGCGCGGTCGAGCACCACGGCGTCCGGGTGCTCGAGCAACGTCCCGAGCGCCCGCACCTCCTCGAGCCGCCAGTCGAGGCACTCGAACCTGAGGTCGCGCAGCTCCGCGGGCTGGCGGCCGAGGCGCGTCGCCTCGCACGCCTCGGTGCGGGCCGCCACCCACCCCGCCGCATACGCGTCGAGCCGGGCGCTGACCTGGGTCCAGGCGGCGGCGGCCGTGGGGGACCCGGTCGCGTGGAACCCCGCCTCCGCGCGCCGCTTGCGCGCTTCGTCCCACACGCCGGCGAGCCGGCTCTCGGCGTCGCGGCACGCGCGGCGCTCGCTCACGAGATGAGCGCGATAGCCGATTCCTCCCAGAGTCAGCGTGATCGCGACCACCGCCGCCGCCCCCGCCGTCCACCAGCGCGACCAGTGGCTGCGCGCGAGGTCCGCGAGCAACGCGTCCATCGACGGATAGCGATCCTCGCGCGCCGGGCTCAGCCCGCGCCGCACCACGCGCCGCAGCCACGCGGGCACCCGGCGGGCCCGCGGGGGCGCCCGCCGCCCGCGTGTGACCGCTTCCCCGAGCGCCACCGCCGGCGCCGCTGCCGCGGGCCGCTCGCCGTGGAGCGCCTCGTGGAGCGCGACACAGAAGCTGTACTGATCGGTGCGTTCATCCACCGGCTGGCCGCAGCGTTGCTCGGGTGCCATGTAGGCCGGCGTGCCGAGGCGCGCGCCGGTGTGCGTGAGCGCGCTCGCCCGCGGCTCGTCCGCGGGCGCGGTCTCCCCTACCGGCGCTTCGGGGTCCGCCGCCTGCCGCGCCAGCCCGAAGTCCACGACCCGCGCGCGGCCGTCCCGCCCCACGAGGACGTTCTGCGGCTTGAAGTCCCGGTGCACGAGCCCGGCGGCGTGCGCGGCCGCGAGGGCCGCCCCGGCCTGGAGGAACATCGCCACCACCGCGCGCCACGAGCGCGGCGGCGCGGTCAGCCACCGGTCGAGCGTCGTGCCCTCGACGAGCTCCATGGCGAGGAAGACCTCCTCGCCGACGGTGCCGACCTCGTAGACCGCGATGACGTTCGGGTGGGTCACCCGCGCCAGGGCCTGCGCCTCGCGGAGCTGGCGCGCGCGCACCTCGGCGAGGCGCCCGGGGCGCGCGGCGCCCGGGCGCAGGAGCTTGAGCGCGACCTTGCGGTCGAGCTCGGCGTCATAGGCCGCGTAGACGACGCCCATGCCGCCGGTGCCGATGGGGTCGAGGACGATGTAGCGTCCGACGCTGGCGCCGCGGGCGAGCCGTGCCTCAGCGCCGCCGCCCTCCCGCCCCCCGTCCGTCGGCCCGGCGGTCGGGCCCTCGCTCGGGCCCAGAGAGGAGAGCGCCTGGCCCACCTGACCCACGAGGTGCCGGCAGCCGTCGCACGCATCCAGGTGGCGCTCGACCTCGTCGGCCGCGGCGGTGGCGAGCTCGCCCTGGATGAACTGCAGGACCGTGTCCTCCGAGAGACAGGACATTCGCGTACGCCGCCGACTATGCCACCCGCCCTCGCTTTACTCAACGAGCGCGACGCGCCAGAATGGAAACGTGGCCCCGCGCTCTGACGCCGACGCGGCGATGCTCGTCGCCCTCCTCCGCGCGCGGGGGCGCGCCGCGGCGGAGGCGGACGCGGAGCTGCAGGGCACGCTCGCCGCGCTCGTGGCGGCGGCGGGCCGCGCCTGGCCCGCGGTGCGGCTCGCGCCCGCCGTGTTCCTGCCGTACCTCGCCGCGCGCATCCCTGACGGACCGGAGCTGCTCGCGGCGTTGCACGCGCTGCGCGTGACGGACCTGTACCTCGCCTGCGGCTGTGCCGAGGGCGATGCGGCCGCTCTGACGGCCTTCGAGCAGCACGTGCTGCCCGCGGTGAGGGCGCCGCTCGCCCGCCTGGGCCTGCCACCGGCGGTGATTGACGACGTGAAGCAGGGCCTGCGCGAGTACCTCTTCGTGGTCGAGGACGGGCCCGCCCACATTCGGGCCTACGCGGGCCGCGGCGCCCTCGCGCGCTTCGTTCAGGTCGCCGCGGTGCGCCGGGCGAGCAACGTGCAGCGCCGCCGCCGGACCGACGGGGAACCTCAGAGCGGCGCGCTGCTCGAGGTCGCCGTGGACGGCATGGACCCGGAGGTCGCGTACCTCAAGGGACGGTACGCGGCGGAGTTCAGCGTCGCGTTCCGGGACGCGCTCGGCACGCTCTCACACCGCTCACGCAACGTCCTGCGGCTGCACTTCGGGGAGGGGCTGAACATCGCGGCGATCGGTCGCGTCTACCACGTCCACCGCGCCACCGTGGCGCGCTGGATCGGCGGCGCGCGCGAGGCCCTGCTCGAGCAGACCATGCGCGCGCTCCGGGACCGTCTGGGGCTCGGGACCGCGGAGCTCGAGAGCCTCCTGGAGCTCGTCAGGAGCCGGATGGACGTCACCCTCACGAGCAGCCTCGGCGCGCGCCCGGAGCGCTGACGCCCGCCTGTCCCGCCGTCGTTCGGGCCCCCCGGCTACGGGCCGGCCTTCCCTGGCCCGCGCGATCCCCTCGATCCCCTCGACCCCCGGCGCGCTCCCGGAGCGAAGACGCACGAGAGGCATGCGACAAACGCGCCGCCTGGTGTGACCCTCTAATGGGTGCGACTCGCACCCGCCGGGCACGGCCGCCGCGGGCTGCCGCACCGGCGTTGATGTGGAGACCGTCGACGCATGGTAGCCTCGCTGCTGCTGGAGGACTGGGACGTGGGTCGTGGCGATGCTTCCCTCACGGAGCTGATCTGGCGGGGTATCCTGGACGCGCTCGAGCTGGGCGTCGTGCTGTGCGACGCCGAGCTCGCGCGGGTGCGGTACGCGAACCTGGACGGAACCCGCGCGCTGGCGGCGCTGGGCGGCCTGCGCGGCCGCGTCCCCGCCGCCGTGCGCGCCGCGCTCGGGGCCGGGCCGCTCCCCGCGCCGCGCCAGGGCGGCTTCACGCGCGCGGTGCGGGTGACGCTCCCACGCGGCCCGCACTACTTCGTGCGGGTCCGGCCGCTCCGGGGGGCCGTCGACGGCGTGCTCATGGTGCTGAGCCGCGCGTGCCTGCGTGATCAGGACCGGGTCGAGCTGCTGCACCGCCGCCTCGGTCTGTCGCGGCGGCAGAGCCAGTGCGTCGCGCTGCTGCGCGACGGTCTGCGCAACCA
Source organism: Polyangia bacterium (assembly GCA_036504295.1). Taxonomy (GTDB): domain Bacteria; phylum Myxococcota_A; class Polyangia; order JACRCY01; family JACRCY01; genus DASXVK01. The sequence continues at coordinate 463 of DASXVK010000041.1, read as the reverse complement.
GGACATCGGGGCGCGACTGGCTCTCACGGAGGACACGGTCAAACAGTACCTGCGTGTGATCTACGAGACCCTGGGCGTCGCGCGCCGCAGCCAGCTCGTCGCGCTCGTCGACGAGACCCTGCTGCGCGCCGAGCCCGGAGAGGCGCCGGGTCCCTGGGCCGACCCCGCGGGTGATGACGAGGCGTAGCGAGGGCGCGACGGCACGGACGGGAGCGCTGCAAGATCGGCACACGAAAGTGAGTTCCCAGGTCCGCGAACCAGGCGCAGGGTGAAATCAAGGTGGCGTGGCTGACCAAATTCACGCGACGACGGAGCGAGCGGTGGTGCCGCCAGCCGCGCTGGGTGCGGCTCGTCCTCGCGGCGCTCGGCGCGGTCGCCCTCGTCGCGCCGGCGCGCGCGTCGGCGCAGGGCACGCTCGTCATCACCTGCGACACGGTGATCGCGGCCGGCCCGGCGGCCGTCA
>DASXVK010000040.1:0-8125 GCA_036504295.1 Polyangia bacterium | reverse complement strand
AGGCGGCGCAGGTTGGCGGTGCGCCGCATGCGGCGCGGCCGGTACTCGGGGAACTGCATCACTCACCTCCTTGGGGGGTCGATTGGCACAGCGCCGCGACGAGCGCAGGGACGCTGTACTCGGCGGGCATCACGTGCACCGGGAGGCCGTGGCCGAGCACGGCGTCGCGGGTCTTGGGGCCGATCACCGCCACGCGGGCCGCCGCGAGCGCGGCGGCGGCCGCGGCGTCGCCGCCGCAGAGGGCGACGAAGCCGTGCACGGCCGACGGCGAGGCGAAGGTCACGACGTGGATCTCCCCGGCGCGCAGGGCCGCGAGGACGGGGGCGGGATCGACGTCCGGCCGCAGGTTGCGGTAGGCGTCGACGGCGTCGACGAGGGCGCCCTGGCGCCGCAGCTCGTCGGGGATGAGGTCGCGGGCCGCGGCCGCGCGCGGCAGCAGCACGCGCCGCCCGGCGAGCGGGCCCGCGGCGGCGAGGGCCGCGACGACGCCCTCCCCCACGTGCTCGGCGGGCACCAGGTCGACGGCGACGCCGGCCTCGGCGAGGGCGGCGGCGGTGGCCGGGCCGATGGCGCACACGCGCCCGCCGGCGAACGCGCGCGCGTCCTGCCCGGCGGCCGCGAGCCGGCCGACGACCGCGCGGACGGCGTTCGCGCTCGTGAAGACGACCCAGTCGTAGCGGTCGAGCGCGGCGAGCGCCGCGTCGAGCGGGGCCTGGTCCGCGGGCGGCACGATCGCCAGCAGGGGCAGGAGCACCGGCTCCGCGCCGGCCGCCGCGAGCGCCTCGACCGCCGGTTGGGCCTGCGCCGCGGCCCGCGTGACGAGGACGCGGACGCCGGCGAGCGGCGCACGCGCGGCGCCGGCGGGCTCGCTCCGGGGACCGGTCATGGCGTGAGGAATCTAGGCGATGGACCGGCGGTTGGCAAGCGCGCCGCCCGGGGGTGCCCCCGGCCTACAGCCGCGCGAACCGCTCCCGGATCTCGTGCTCGAGCGGCGCGAAGGCGGGCAGCCGCTCGACCTGCGCCTGCCACGCCAGGCCGCGCGCCACGAGGTCGTAGGAGTCGCGGATGCGGGCGCCCGGGACCGCCTTGCCCTCGGGGGTGCGCTCGCGCCCCAGGACCAGGAGCGTGTCGCTGGCGATGAGCGCGGCGCGGATGTCGTGCGTGACGACGAGGATGGTGTTGAGGTCGTCCATGTTGGCGACCTCGATGATGAGGCGGATGACGTCGTCGAGCGTGGCCGGATCGAGCCCGGAGAAGGGCTCGTCCATGAGCAGGAGCTGCTTCGGCTTGACGAGCTGCTGCGCGATGGCGACGCGCTGCCGCTCGCCGCCCGACAGGAGCGCCGGGTAGTACCGCGCGCGCTCGGCGAGCTTGAAGCTCTTGAGCAGCACGAGGGCGCGGTCGCGCGCCTCCCCCCGCGCGAGGCCGTTCGCGCGGCCCGCGATCTCCAGGTTCTGCTGCACGGTGCGGTGGCGCAGGAGGGGGTAGTTCTGGAACACGAACCCGACGTGCCCGGCCTCCACCGGCCGCCCCCCGACGCCGGCGACGCTGCCCGCGTCGGGCGGATCGAGGCCGGCGATGATGCGCAGGAGCCGCGTCTTGCCGACCCCGGAGGGCCCGAGCACGCCGACGACCTGCCCGGTCACGATGCCGGGCCGGGTGCGGTCGACGACCTCGAAGCTCACCCGGTCGAGGATCTGCACCCCGCCGAGCTGGAGCGCGACGTCCTTCACCGTGAGGACGATGGGCGCGGGCGCGGCGGCGGCCGCCGCGGTGGTGACAGGCTCGGTCCCGGCCATGGTCAGCGCCTCACCCGCTCGAGGCGGTAGTAGGGGCAGAGGACGTTCGTGAGCACGCCCATGCCGTAGTCCATCAGCAGGCCAAGGAGCAGGATGACGATCAGGATCGCGTACACCTCGTCGAGGTGGAAGTGCTTGTTCTGGTTGAGGATCATCGCGCCGATCCCGCCCTCCGCGCGCGAGATGCCCTCGACCATCGTGATCATGGTCCAGCCGATGGCGAGGTTCTGCCGCGTCACCTCGAGGGCGCGGTCGAGGGTGCCGCGGATGACGACCTCCCACAGCGTGCGCGCCTCGCCGGCGCCGAGGACGCGCATGTGGTCGAACTGCTCGCGCGGGATCTCGATGACGACCGCGGCCATCGACGTGACGAAGAACGCCGTCATGCCGAACGTGAGGAGCGCGACCTTGAGGGCGTAGCCGCCGCCGGTCATGAGGGTGAAGGGAAAGACGAGGCCGGTGAGGCCGAGGAAGCGCAGCTTCGACGCCGCCGCGACCAGCGGCCGGAAGGCCGCGATCACGGTGGCGTACGACAGCGCCATCGAGATGAGCGCCGTGAGCAGGAGCGCGTGGAGGATGAGCTTGATGGTGGTGAAGAGCTCGGGGCCCATGCCCTGGGTCCACCACAGCCGGCTGAGCGCGGCGAAGACCTCGCGCGGGGTCGGCAGGCTCTTGAAGGGCGAGAAGACCCACAGCAGCAGCGCGACCGCCACCCAGACGCCGACGAGGAGCAGCGCGGTCGCGGCGTCGACGGCGCGGTTGGGCCGGAACGCCCGGAGGAGCTGGCCCTTGTCCATGCGGCCTAGCTCGCCGTCCCGAGGACGATCTCGACGCGCCGGTTCTTGGCCCGGCCGTCGGCGGTCGCGTTCGGCGCCACCGGCTGGGTCTGGCCGTGGGCGTGGACGCGGATGCGGCCCTCGGGGAAGTTGGTCTTCGACTGCGCCTCGAGCCACTGCTTGACCGCGAAGGCGCGCTCCTCGGAGAGCTTCAGGTTCGCGTCGGGCTTGCCGTCGCTGTCGGTGTGGCCGTGGATCTCGACGAGCGTGCCGCCGGCGATGACGAGGTCGGAGAGGAGCTTCTTCAGCTCCGCCGCGGCGGCCGGCGTGAACTTGGCGCTGCCGGTCGCGAACTGGATGTCCCACGAGCGGCGGCTGACGAGCGCCTTCACCGTGGCGTTGGGCTGGAACGTGGGGGTGTCGGCGGCCGCGACCGGCGCGCTCGCGGTCTTCTTCGCCAGCTCCTGCACGAACGAGGTGTCGACGATCTCGGCGACCGGGTAGAAGCTCGGCAGCAGGCGCGGGTACTGCGACTTCACGATGTTGCCGAAGACCGTGTAGGTCGCGGCGAAGAGGTTGTGCGACCCGGGCAGCAGGCCGAAGAGCTCGAGGTTGTCGGCGAGGTTGTTGACCGACGACCCGCCGAGCTCGACGGTGAGGCCCTGCCTGTCCTTCTCGACCTGGACCTTGAAGTACCTGGCCCAGTAGGCCGCGTCCTTCTCGGCGTAGACGGCGGCGCTGATGGCGGCGGCCTTCTGGAGCGCGTCGTCGCCGCCCTTGATCTGGTCGCCGGCGGTGAAGATGGCCTGGAGCATGCCGCCGACGACGGCGCGGTTCGCGGCCATCCACTTCTTGCTGCCGATGATGACGTTCGGCATCTGCGAGCGGTACTCCTTGGTCGAGACGATGGAGACGAGCCCGCCCTTCTTCTCGGCCACGGTCACGTCGCCGGGCGTCCAGGTGACGACGCCGTTGACGCAGTGCTTCTCCCGCTTGCCCGTGCGGACGTTCTTGAGGTCGGTGCAGAAGCCGCTCACGTACTTCTGGGCCGCCTCGACGTAGTCGGAGGCGTTCACCCAGTTGAGCGCGTCGGGGTCGTAGCTCGACTCCTCGGGGTTGTTCGGGATCTTGTTGTCGCCCAGCCACTTGAGGGCGATGTTCCAGTCGCCGTCGCGCAGCACGCCGGCCACGAGGCCGCCGCGCGCCGCCTGCGGGTTGTCCCTCCACAACGCGGGCCCCATGAACTTGTCCTCGCCGCGGCTGTAGCCGGCGGAGCCGACGACCATGGCGACGTAGTCGGGGCCGAGCTTCTTCAGCTTGTCGTTGAGGCCCTTGAGGAAGACCGCCGAGCCGTCGCCCATGATGGCGACGAAGTGCGCGCCCTTCGTCGGGTTGGCCGCGCCCCGCTTCATCTCTTCCGCGAACGCGAGGAGCAGGCTCTGCATCGTGTCGCTGTTGTCCTCGCGGATGAGCCTGAGGTTCACCCCGTTCTGGCACATGAGGCTGCCGGCGACGGCCTGCTTGCCGCCGGTCGCGAGCATGAGGCCGGCCTGCGCGTTCCAGGCCCAGTGGTAGAAGCGGACCTCCGGCAGGTTCGCGCAGCCGGGCGGGCCCGAGAGCGCGACCGGAGCCGTGGTGCCCGGCGCGGGCAGGGACGGCGTCCCGGGCTCGGGCAGGTCGGCCTTGGGCGGCACGCTCGACGCCTGCTTCGGCGCGGAGGGCGCCAGCTTCGCGATCCACCCCGAGCGGTACACCGCGAGCGCGATCACGCCGAGCGCGACGATCGTGATGAAGCCCTTGGCCACCGGAGTCAGTCGCATGCGCCCACCTCGTTGCTCAAGCAGCCCGGAGCCTACCGCCCGACGGGACGTATGGTCAAGCTGAGCGGGCGCGGAGCGGGCGCGGATTGACCCGGCCCGCGGCCGCGGCTACGCTCTCACGGTGCGCGCGAACCTGTCGCTCCTCGCCCTCGCGGCCGTGCTCGCGGCGGGCTGCGGGCGTGCGCCCTCCTCGCCCATGCCGCCGACGACGATGCCGCTGGTGACCCTGCTGCCGCCGGGCGGCGCCCCGGTGCGGGTCCGCGTGGAGGTGGCGCGCACGGCCGCCCAGCGCGAGCGCGGGCTCATGTACCGCGACCACCTCGAGGGCGACGCCGGCATGGTGTTCCTCTTCGACCACGACGAGGATCAGTCCTTCTGGATGAAGAACACGGCCATCCCGCTGGACATGATCTTCATCACGACCGACCTCGTGGTGGCGGGCGTGGCGGCGAACGCCGAGCCGTTCACGCTCACCCCGCGCGCGTGCGGGAAGCCGTCGCGCTACGTGCTCGAGGTGAACGGCGGGTTCGCCGCGAAGCACGGCATCGGCCCCGGCACCCGGGTCCAGTTCGAGGGCGTACGGTAGCGCGGTAGCGGCTACTTCCGGCCGGACGCGTTGGCGCCGCCGGCGCCGGTCGAGCCGGAGCCGCTCTTCGCGCCGCTCGACCCCGTGGGCGGCAGCGGCTCGGGCACGTCGTCGTCCAGGGCGTCCTCGACCGCGTCCGGCTCCGCGGGCGGCGTGGGGGGCTCGGCGGCGAGCTCCTCCTCGTCCTCGAGCTTGCGGCGCTTGACCTTGATGCGCGGCTTGATCTCGGGCTTGACCAGGTTGTTGCCCGACGGGATCAGCCGGACCTGGGTGTTGATCTCGAACGTGAGGCTGGTGAGGAGCTTGAGCAGGACCTGCTGCAGGTCGAGCTTCTCGAGCCAGGCGCGGAGCTCGCCGGCGAGGATGCGGTACACCTCTTTCTTCGTCGCCTGGGCCTGCGAGACGAAGTAGCTGGCGACCTCCTTGGGGAGGTGCGACTCCTGCGCGAAGCGGCGGATGCCTTCCTCGGTCGTGAAGACCGCGCCGAGCCCGGCGAGGAAGGTGCGCTTGACGACGTCGGGGATGAACTCCTGGATCCGGGAGCGCAGCCCCTCGTCGTTCGGGGGCGGAGGCTGGTCGGCGTCGCGCTCGTCGTGAGGAGGGGCCATTTGATAACTCGTAACTTGGCTGACGCAGGGAGTCAAGCAAACTGCGTGCCGCACCGCCCCGGTCCGGCCGGCTTTGACCCCCCGCGGAAGTTATCTATACTGCCCGCGACGATGCGCCCCACTCCCGAGGTCTCGGTCGCCGCGGCGCCGCCCGTGGCGCTCACCGCGCCCAGCGCGCCGGGGCGGGCGCCGCTCGGCCCGTTCCGGCGCATCCTCAAGGCGCACTGGGTCACCTTCGTCGTCATCGTCTCCTACCTCTCGGTGAAGCTCCAGTCGCGCTTCCGCAGCGCCGGGACCATCGACCGGATCCTCGAGGAGAAGCACCGCCGCAACGCGCGCCGCATCGAGCGCGCGCTGGTGCGGCTGCAGGGGCTCTTCATCAAGGTCGGGCAGCTCATCAGCATCATGACGAACTTCCTGCCCGAGGCCTTCCGCAGCGAGCTCGAGGGGCTGCAGGACCAGGTGCCGCCCCGGCCGTACGCGGACATCGAGCGCCGGCTGCGGGAGGAGTACTCCGGTCGGCCGCCCGAGGAGGTCTTCGCCGAGTTCAGCCGGGTGCCCGTGGCCTCGGCCTCGATCGCGCAGGTGCACCGCGCCCGGCTCACGAGCGGTGAGCAGGTGGCGGTCAAGGTGCAGTACCCCGACATCGAGGAGATCGTGCGGGCCGACCTCCGCACGCTGCGCCGCATCTTCAAGATCATCGCCTACTTCGTCCCGTACCGCGGCCTCGACCAGGTCTACAAGGAGATCCGCGAGACCGTGCTCCAGGAGCTCGACTTCCGCTCCGAGGCCGACAACGTCAACCACATCGCCGCGAACTTCGTCGGCCGCACGGACGTCCTGTTCCCGAAGGTGTGGGCCGACTACTCCACGGCGCGCGTGCTCACGACCAGCTGGATCGACGGCGTCAAGATCACCGACCTGCCGGGGCTCGACCGCCTCGGCATCGACCGGACCGCGCTCGCGCGGCTGGTGGTGACGAGCTACTGCAAGCAGATCTTCTCCGACGGGCTCTACCACGCCGACCCGCACCCCGGGAACATCATCGTCCAGGCCGGCGAGGACGGACCGCACATCGTCTTCATCGACTTCGGCGCCGTGTGCATGGTGTCGCAGGGCATGCGTGAGGGCATCGTGCAGTTCCTGCAGGGCGCCGTCAGCCGCGACGTGCCGAAGATCGTCGACGCGATGAAGGCCATGGGCTTCATCCCGAAGAACGCCGACCCCGCGGTCTACGACCGGGTGGTCGAGTTCTTCCACGACAAGTTCCACGAGGAGCTGCAGATCGAGAGCTTCAACCTGAAGGACGTGAAGTTCGACCCCTCGAAGGGGCTCGAGAACCTCGCCGACCTCAGGAACATGGACATCTCGCTGCGCGACATCACCGACTCGTTCCACGTGCCGCGGCAGTGGATCATGCTCGAGCGCACCGTGCTCATCCTCATGGGCCTGTGCACCGAGCTCGACCCGCAGATGAGCCCGGCCACGGTGATCCGGCCCTACCTCGAGGAGTTCGTCCTCGGCAAGGAGAAGGACTGGTCGTCGTTCGTCATGAACACGACCAAGGAGGTGGCGCTCTCGGCCATCTCGCTGCCGAGCGAGCTCAAGAAGTTCATGACCCGAGCGAGCCGGGGCGAGATCGAGCTGCGCTGGCACAACCTCGAGGAGACCGCGCGCCTCATCTACACGCTCGGCCACCAGCTGATCTACACGCTGGTGATGCTGACGTCGGCGGTGCTCGGCTACTTCCTCGACGAGCGCGGCCACGAGCGGCAGGCGACGATCGCGGCCTGGGTGGCCGGCGCCTGCGCGCTGCTGCTGGTGGGGTCGGTCCTCGGGGCGCGGGGGAAGCTGAAGAAGAAGCGCCGGTAGACGGCCGGGCCGCGGCCGCGCGCCGCCGCGCGGCTACCGCCCCATGAACACCCACAGCTCGACCCAGAGCACGTGGGAGTTGTCCCAGGTGCTCGTGCCGACCTTCGCGTCGACGACGCACTTGGCGTGCGCGCCGCTGCCGCACAGCAGGTACGGCGCGGGGGCGGCGACGGCGTTGTCGTAGAGCCCCGGGGCGCGGTCGAGCGTGCTCGGCAGCAGGTCGTAGCGGCCCGTCTCCCAGTTCCACAGGTACATCTCGGCGCCGTCGCCGAAGACCGAGTCGTCGTAGCCGTAGACGTCGAGCCTGAGCGACCGGACGCACGCGACGTGCTCGGCCGAGAGCTCGACCAGGATCTCGCCGGCGCCGCCGCCGGTCCAGCCGTCGGGGCTGAGCAGCGCCCACCCCGGCTCGCTCGCGGTCGGGTCCGGCGCGCTGTAGGCGCCGCCGAGCGCGAGCTCGGTCCCCCAGCGCCAGCCGATGCTCATCCACCGCTCGCGGCAGGCGTCGGCGCCGCAGTCGGGGTCGGCGCCGGCGGGGCAGAAGGTGTCGCAGTGGCCGTCGTCGGCGCAGGCGGCGGCGTGCGGCGCGCAGTCCGGATCGCACGCGCAGGTCGCGGCGCTCGAGTGCGCGGCGGCCTCGCAGTATTCGTTGTACTGGCAGGCG
>DASXVK010000039.1:0-16995 GCA_036504295.1 Polyangia bacterium | reverse complement strand
CGCCGCCCCGCCGGCGCCCGCCGTGGCCGCGCCGCGCGTCGCCGCGGCCCCGCCGCGCGTCGCCGCGGCCGCGCCGCTCGTCGCCGCGGCCCCGCCCGCCGCCCCGGCGCCCCGGCGCCCGCCGGCGGCGCGCCGGCCGCGTCCCGCGCGCACCGCGGCGCTCGCGCCGGAGACGGCCGCCGCGCTCGCGCCGGCCAGGCCCGCGCGCGACGACGCCGAGATCCGGAAGCTGCTCGGGATCTGATCCGGCGCGCTGGCAGTACGACAACCAGGGGCTGAAGCTGGCCCAGCTCCGCTTCTACCCGATCGCGACGACCGTGCCGTAGCGCCCGCGCCCGCGTTCCTCGCCGCCCTCCCGCGCCGCCCCCGATCCCCGCCCGCGACACGATCGCCGCCCGCCGCGATGGCGGCGGGCGGCGGGGGCGCAGGCGGGAGGTTGGCGACGGGAGGCGCTAGAACGACGTCGCGTTGACGGCCTTGATCTGGAACGAGCTGCAGTTCACGGGGTTGCGGCGGACGATCTTCACGTAGACCGAGAAGTTGTGCTGGGTGCAGATGTTGTAGCCGGGGGTGGCGGCCATCTGGCACGGGACCTCGCCCGAGGCGTTCCACTCCCAGAAGTCCCCGGGGTAGACCTGGTAGATGGGCATGCCGATGCCCCCTTCGAGGCAGGCGGTGATGCCGCCGGCGCCGGAGCAGTCCCAGTACACCTCGAGCTGGTAGTCGTTGCTCGGGTTGCTCATGAACGCGATCTGCGCGTTCATCGTGTTGCTGCCGCTCGCGTAGCTCGAGTTGGCGAAGTCGATCTTGAGCCAGCGCTCGCCGGGGCTGAACGGCACGTTGCCGGTGTAGGTGGCGGACGAGCCTTCGGTGAGGGGCGTGGCCGTGACCGCGACCGGGCTGCCGCAGACCACGGCGGCCGGATCGGCCACCGGGCACTCGCAGCCGTCCGTCTGGGTGCCGTTCGCGTTCGCCCAGCCGGTGTTGCACGACGCGATCTCGCAGGTGCCGGTGCCCGGTCCGGTGCGGCCGGTGCACTTGGTCGTGGCGTGGGTCGCGGTGGTCGTGGCGCTGCAGTCGGTGCAGTAGTCGCCGCAGCTCGTGCTCTGGTCCTTGGCGATGCCGTTGTCGACGACGCCGTTGCAGTCGTTGTCCTTCATGTCACACACTTCGGCGCGGGGCGCATTGGAGCACCACAGCACGCCGTTGGGCGTGACCTCGCCCGGCTGGCACCGCTCGACGAACTCGCACCCCGTGCCGGCGGACGGGTTGTCGCACGGGAGCCCACCCGCGCCGCCGCAGGTGCACGCCGGCGCCGGGTCGGGGACGTAGCAGTAACACGCCAGCTCGCCGAAGTTGTCGACCTTGGCGTCGCACTTGCTGCGGTTGATCGCGTAGTAGTTGCACGACTCCTGCGTCTGCGGGCAGAAGGGGCAGCTCGAGGCTTTCTCGCCGCACTCGTCGACGCAGCCCCACTTGTACTGGCTGCGCGGCGGCGCGGGCGTGATGTACTGCGAGTACCGCTCGAGGCCGATCGCGAGCCATCCGACCGTGCCCGCCGCGGGCGCCTTGGGCTCGGTCGCGCCGGTCGCCGCCGGCTGGCACGTGAAGACCGGGTCCCAGGGGTTCGCCGTGCCGGCGATGACCGGCCCGGTCGTCGCGGAGGCCGCGGCCACCTGGCAGTCGTTCACGACGTGCCGGACCTCGCCCGGGGGATCGATCTCGGCGGCCACGAACTTCTGCGGGAACCGCGAGCGGTCCGCGGGCGTGTCGACGACCTGGACGCACTTGAACTGGCTGTGGTGCAGCATGCCCCGCCACGCCGGCGACGTGGTCGGCAGGTAGCGGGCGAAATCCATCGTCCCGGTCGGCTGGCCGCCCGTGAAGGCGGTGTCGATCTTGCGCGTGCAGCTCTTCCAGTACGACCCGTAGGTCGAGGCGGCGCAGGTGGCCCCGTCGGACCAGCACATCGGCACGATCGAATCGGTGGGGCTGCTCGACGCCCGCTTCTTCTCCCGGACGTGGTAGGTGCCGGGCTGGCCGCTGATCGCGGGCGCCTCGTACCACCCGCGGTGCAGCTCGATGAAGTAGGAGAAGTCGCGCAGGATCCGGGCCTGGCCGGTGGTCGTCGTATCCCCCTGCCACTCGGAGATATCGGCCGCGTTGTTCGCGTTGAAGTCGGCGGTGGCGGTCGCGCACGCCTTCGTGAGGCTGTTGAGCTCCTTCGCCAGCGGCTTGCGGCCGCTGCTGCCGAACGGCGCGACGGTCCCGTCACCCGAGCTGAGCGCCTGCTCGAGCAGCGCCTGGACGTCGTTGCGGTCGGCCTCGTACAGCTCGAGGGCCGGCGAGATCGGCTCGGTGCGGCTCTCCCCCGCCTCGGTCTCGAGCACGAACTTGTCGACGGTCCGCACGTGGTACAGGCCGTCCGGGCCGAGCTCGCCGCAGCTCGCGCTGCGGCGCCGCGGGTCGGTGCTCGGCAGGACCATGAACGGCCGCGCGCTCTCCGCCACCCAGCCGTCGCCGTCCTCGTCGCACGGCACCGAGCCGAGGTTGGTATAGTAGTAGCCGCGCTGGGTCTTGCACACGCAGCGGCCCTCGGGCGACGGGTCGTCCCAGTGGGCGCCCGTGAGCCCGGTGTCGACGGCCGGGTTGCAGAAGCACTGGGCGCAGCCGCCGCCGGGCACCACCACCTGGTCGGCCCGGCACGCGCCCTGCGGCTGGCACGAGGCATCCTGCCCGACCACGCCCTCGACGCACACCTCGGCGGTGGTGCACCGGACCTGGCTGCAGTTGAGCGGCGCCCGGCAGGTGCCGAGGACGAGGTCCTCGACGTAGCCGGTCAGGCACCCCGCGCAGTGGGCGTTCGGGCTGGGGGCGCAGGTACGGAACTGGCTCGAGCAGGGCGGCGAGAGCTCGGCGCAGGTCACCACCGCCTCGCACACGCCGGTGGCGGTGTTCTCGGCGAAGCCGGTGAGGCAGGTCCCGCAGGTCGCTCCGCCCGCGGCGTCGCCGCAGGTGCGGTTGAGCGCGGCGCAGTCGGCGGCGATCCCGGTGCCGCCGTCGGCGTCCCCGCAGACGAGGTCGCCGAGCGTGCAGGTGCCGCCGACGTCGTTGTAGCCGGGGAGACACGCCCCGCAGCTCGCGTCGGCGTGGGGCTGGGCGGGCGTGCAGGAGCGGTGCTTCGCCGCGCAGGCGAGGGACTGGCAGGTGGTGACCGAGACACAGGCCGGGTCGCCGACCTCCGCGTAGCCGACGAAGCAGGCGCCGCAGTGCGCGGGCGGGCCGGAGATGCAGCCGCGGTACATCGACGCGCACTCGTCGGCGATGCTGCTCAAGCTGCCGCTCGTGCAGTTCGCCTGGGTGTCAGCGGTGCAGGCGGTGCCGGTCCAGTTGAAGCCCGGCTCGCACTGGTTCAGGCACTGGGCGTCGACGCCGGCTTGCGAGGGCTGGCAGAGCTGGTGCGCGCCGCACGTCAGGTCGGCGCAGTCCTTCGGCGGGCGGCAGACGGGCACCGCGCCGCTCGTATCGCACACGAGCCCGGTCTGGCACGTGTTGGTGGCCGTGCACCGGCACCCGTCCTGGCTGGTGCACGCGGTGCAGATCCCGGCCTCGCAGCTCAGCCCCGGATCGCACGGCGCCCCGGTCGTGCGGCACGGGCCGTGCTCGGTGCCCGGCCCGATCGGGATGCACGTCCCGGCCGCGCAGACGAGCGTGGGGTCGCACGACCCGTCGCCGTGACAGGGGCAGCCGGCGCTGCCCTCGGGCCCCGTGCAGGCGCTCGCGTCAGGCGGTGTCGCGGCGTCCGCGGCGCCATCGGCGCCGCCGCCGCCGTCGCCGGGGGCGATGAAGGTGCAGTGTCCCGCGGCGCAGTTCGCGCCGGCGCCGTACTCCTGCCGGCACTGGTCGTCGCCGGTGCAGGCGCTGCACGCGCCCGCCTGGCAGACCTGGCCGCGCGTCGCCGCCACCGCGTCGCACTCGGCGCTGGTCGCGCAACCGTGGGTGGATGTGGAGGCGCCGCCGCACCCGGCGGCGAATCCAGCGGCCAGCCCGACGACGAGACTCAGGGCGTGAGCCCAGCTTCGAACTACCACGGTGATGCCCCTTTCCCCACCCTGCCTACAGCTGCGTGAAGTCGGTGTAGTAGACGTACAGACGGATGTCGGTGAGCGACTGGAGGTTGATGTCCTTGTTCACCGACTCGTCCTTCTGGTTGACCACGAGCTCCCAGTCGGTGTTGACGAACGGCCGGTCCTTCAGCCGCGCGTTGCGGTACACGTCGGCCACGAAGACCCGCTCGCCGTTGAAGAACGGGTTGACGACCGCGATCCGCTCGGGGAACGCGTAGTAGTTCACGCTCTCGCTGAGCGTGCTCACCGCCGCGGTCCCCTTCTGCCGCACGTAGACGCGGCCGACCGTGTCGCCCACGTCGGAGCCGACGATCTCGGCCTCGAGGTAGCTCACCTTGTGGTTACGCGTGAGGGGCGACAGCGAGCTCATCTTGGTCGCGAACGGGAGGGTGAGGTAGCCGCTGCCGTCGAGCCGCGAGCTGTCCCTGAGCGCCGCGCGCAGCAGGTCGATGCGCTCGGCCTGGCTGTACGACCGCCCCGTCGCGTCGGTGCGCGGGATCGCGAGCACGTCGTCGCGCAGGGAGATGATGGCGACGCGCAGGTCCGGCTGTCCATACTGCTCCTGGAACGCGGCGAAGGCGTTCTCCAGGCCCGCGAGGTAGGCCTCGAGCGTGATGTCGCCGTGGCTCACCATGCGCACCAGGAACAGGTCCCCGAGGTGCTCGTAGGTCTGGCTGGTGTAGTACTCGTACACCTTGGTCGCGCGGTAGGCCTCGCGCACCGCGTCGTGGAACGTGCGGTCGGCGGTGAGGATGTCGTCGTTCTTGTAGATGCGGACGTTCGGGTCGTTGCGCGCCGCCTCGAGGTTGATGGTGAGCTGCTCGGTCTCCTGCTGCTCGGACATCTGGCGCGTCGCCTTGTGGCGCAGCTTGACGATCTCGGAGAAGGCCAGCCGCATCCGGTAGTCGGCGCGCAGCGCGGCCAGCGAGTGCTCCTCCATCTGGAGCATCATGCCCTTGACCCGCGCGTTGGAGTCGATGAGCGCGCTCTCGCACTGGGTGAGGGTCTTCCACATCGCGTGCTTCGCCTGCAGGTCGTTGATGCGCGCCTGCTGGTCGAGGATGAGCGCCTCGTTCGTGATGGCGACGACCTCGAGCGTGGCGGAGACCGCCGCGAAGATCGTGCTGGCGATGGCGGCGGGGATGCAGTCCCCGCCGTTCGCCACGCCGACGATGAGGCTGCACTTCGTGAGGCCGGCCATCTCGCCCGCCTTGTCGAGCAGCCGCTGGGAGCTGGAGATGATGAAGCGGCTGCGGTCGATCGACTCCTTGAGGCTGTCGACCTGACCCTCGACGCCGAAGTCCTCGAGCGCGATCCGCGTCGTGAGCTGGCACTGCTGCGTGACGCGGTCCCGCTCGATGTCGATCTCGGCGAGGGTCTTGTCCCGCGCCGCGACCACGCTCCGGAAGTCGAGCGCGGCGATCTCGCTCTGCGCCATCGCGTCGTGGAGCGCGCCGTTCCCCACCAGCCCGCAGGGATCCCCCATCGCCGCGGTGGGCTTGCTGAGGTAGGCGTACTTCGGGATGGCGGGGTAGAGCTTGCCGTCCTCGGCCTGGAAGGTGCCGCACAGGTCTGCGAGCTGGTCCTCGTAGTCGTTGCGGATCTTCGTCAGCTCGTTCTGGAACGCCGCCGCGTCGGTCTCGAAGGAGCGGTTCACCTGGAGCGCCAGCGCCTCCTTGTCGGCCGCCACCGCCAGCTTCTGCTGCGCGGTCCCGATCACCTTCGTGACCGCGTTCGTGTCGGTCGCGTCGACCGCGGGGAACGGGACGTAGTCGGCCGGGTAGCCGAAGAAGTTGATGTTGTCGCTGATGTCCTTGTAGAAATCGCGCATCTCGAGGAGCGCCGCGCGGTAGCTGAGCTGCGCCGTCTCGGCCTCCTTGACGATCTGATCGCGGTCCTCGGGGGAGGCGAAGCTGATGAGGCGCAGCATCATGCGCGACAGCACCACCGACTCGAGGTAGGCGGCGGTGTAGGCGCGCTCGATCACCATGCGCGCGAGCTCGGGGCGGTTGAAATTCTGGTACCGCTTCGCGACCTCGTCCCAGGCGCGCGATTTCTGCGTCGAGGCGCGGATGAGGCGGGCGAAGTACGACGAGACGATGCGCTGGGCCGGGTTGTTCGGCAGGGCCTGCAGCTCCTTGATCAGCGGCAGCAGGCGCGTGCCCATGACGTAGAACCGGTCGAGCGCGAGCTGGTAGTACTGGGTCGCGAGGTAGAGGTTGTACATCTCGTACCCCGCCGCGCCCGAGAGGTTGATGCCGCCGGGCTCGAACAGCGACCCCTCGAACGAGACGAGCGAGCTGCCCGAGAGATCGAAGCGGGAGGCGAAGGCGCGGGTGTAGGCCTCGTCGCCCTCCATGATGAGCAGCTCGGCGTTGAGCCGCTCGAAGCCGTCGTGGATGAAGGGCAGCGGCTGGCCGGCGATCCACTCCTCGGTGTACGAGAAGTTCTCGCCGAGATAGCCGCGCAGCATCGCGGCGGTGGCCGGCAGCAGCCCCGACCGCAGCGTCGGGTCGCTGAAGAGCATGAGCGCGCAGTCGACGCGGCCGCGGATGTCCTCGATCGCCGGCGGGTCGTAGCAGTACGGCACGGCGTCCGAGTTGGGCGCGCAGGTCACCGGCGCGAAGCCCACGCTGGTGCCGGTGCGGTTGCGGAACCGGGTCTTGTACCGGAAGGCGAGCTCGATCGCCGGCCGCAGCGGCACGAACGCCGCCTTCGCCTCGGTCGCGGCGAAGAACTGCTTGCCGCTGCGGAGGTCGAGGCGGTCGGTGTCGCAGTACACCTGATTCGAGTCCGTGCAGCGCCACACCGGGTCGAGGCGCAGGCCGTAGGTGTGATTGGTCTGCCAGGCGTTGAGCGTCTCCTGGCAGCTCCCGGTCTTCTGGCACGCCTCGCCCGTCAGGTCGGGCCGGTTCTGGAGCGTGAAGTACGCGACGCGGCTGCCCGCCGGGCACGGCGTGCGCGTCAGCGGGTCCGGGCCGCCGTCGAACTGGCCGGTGTCCTCGCAGTAGAAGTGCACGCTCTCGGGGCTCGTGACCAGCACGAGGGCGGAGGTGGTCGCGATGCCGTCGATGAGGCCGTGGGCCGCCTGCTCGGCGTTGGCGGCCGACAGCGTGCTGCCCGCGCCGAGGACCTTGTCGAGGAGGTCCTGGCGGCACGTCAGCGTGTCGATGTTCGCGTCGAGCCGGTTGTCCGCCTGGGTCGCGCCCCGGTAGGCGTCGCTGTCGAGGTTGGCGGGGTTGCGCTTCAGCAGCATGTAGCCGTAGGCGGCGAAGCTGCTGTCGGTCGAGCCGAGGAACGAGGGGAACTTCTCGCGGAAGATGACGAAGAGCGTGTCCGCGTTGATGAGCGCGCCGTCGACCAGCTCGAGGGTGCGCCGCCGGGACTTGCCGTCCGGGATCGGGTTGGACGCGGCGAAGCTGACGTTGGCCGGGTAGGAGCCCGGGTCCGCGCCGTAGGGGAAGAGCTGGTCACGGCACTCGTAGCGGTAGCGCAGGTGGGTCGTGGGGTCGACCGCGGTGTCCTGCTGGAAGCCGGGCACCAGCCACGGCAGCCGGCCCAGCTCGAACGTGCCGGCGGCCGCCTTGGCGCAGTTGGCGTCGTCGGGCTTCGCGGGATAGCGGCCGCCCACGACCACGTTCGCCTGGAAGCTCGAGATCCCCATGATGCAGGTGCCGTTGTTGTTGACGGTGCAGCCGGTGGGGTCGGCCTGGTACTGGATCGTCACCGCCGGGTCGCCCGCGTAGTGCAGCGACTCGCCCGTGACGATCTTCCCCTCGAGCGCCGCCGGCGCCGCCGCGTTCGGCGCGTGGAGGTTCATGGCGATCGGCAGCTCGGCCACGCCGGTCGGGATCGGGTAGGTGGCGAGCGACGTCGAGTAGATCGCGTTCCCGCCGGTGTTGTCGTAGAGGTAGCACGCCTTGTCGGGGTCGGGCGCGCCGGCGGTCGGGCAGATCTTCTTGACGCTGTCGTACTGCCACGAGCCGGTCTGGGTGGCGGTGAGGATGGCCTCCCACTCCCGCAGCGGGAAGATCGCGGCCTTGAACTCGGCCCACTTGCGGATGAAGGCGTTGCGCACCTGATTGAGCAGCGCCGCGTTGCCCTTGTTCGCCATCCACGCATCGACGCCGTCGTCGCGGAAGTTGACGAAGTAGTACATCTTGCCGCTCCAGCGCCCCTCGGGCTTGCTGGCGTAGCTCAGGTTGACCTGGCGCGTGCCGAGCTGTGGGCTCGCGATCTCGATGATGCCGTCCCACCGCGACAGCGTGGCGTTGGCGACGTTCGCGAGCTGGATGTCCACCGTGGTGCCCGCGTCGACGCCGACGGTGAGCTCCTGCACCTGCGCCGGTGAGCCCGCCCCCATCTGCATCCAGGAGAGCGGGTTCTGGTCCACCACCACCTCGCCCGCGGCCGAGTACTCGGTGTGCCGGAGCTTGCGCACCGTGAACTCCTGGAACACCGGGCCCTCGTTCTTGATCGTGAACTTGTCGGCGATCTTGGAGCTGGTGAACTCGAGCAGCGCGGTGTCGATGGAGAAGGTGCCGATGACCTCGCGCTGCGCCTGGGCGGCCGGCGCCGCGACCGGCATGCAGAACCCGTGCTCGCCGTCGCTCGTGACGCACGAGGTCCCGTTCGGGCAGGTGCTCGCCGTCGCGTCGCACGCCAGGCGGCACACCTTGCGGTGGCAGCGGCGGTCGCCGGTGCAGTCCGAGTCGTACTCGCAGTTCGAGTAGCACTTGCCGCCGATGCAGGTCTGGAAATCGGGGCACTCGGTGCCGATGGCGCAGGCGGGCGGGCTCGCGCCCGGCTGCACGCAGGAGCCGTCGGTGCAGGCGGCGTCGCCCACGCAGCCGGCGAGCAGGCCCTCCGCGGAGCACGCGACGTAGGTCCCGTCGGCGCGGATCAGGCTCTCGCTGCACGGCGTGTAGCAGGCGGCCGCCGCCGGCACGACCGTCGACTCCGGTCCGCCGCCGTCGTCCTCGCCGCACGTGCCGGCCTTGCACACGAGCCCGGCGCCGCAGAGGCTGCCGCCGACGCAGCCGCAGCCGAGCGTCCCGGCGGGGCAGCTCGGCCGGCCGCAGGTGCCGCCGTTGCACACGAGCTGCGTGCCGTCGGCCGCGCTGCCGCAGGACAGGTCGGCCCGGCAGCCGCAGCCCTCGGTCCCCTGGGTGCAGGCCGGCGGCGACTCGCAGGTGCTGGCCGCGCCGCAGGTCAGCCCCCCGCCGCACGTCCCGTCGGGGAGGCAGGCGCACCCGAGCGTCCCGGCCACGCAGGCCGCCACGCAGTGACCCGCCTGGCACGTCAGGG
The DNA here is from genome assembly GCA_036504295.1 of Polyangia bacterium. Taxonomy (GTDB): domain Bacteria; phylum Myxococcota_A; class Polyangia; order JACRCY01; family JACRCY01; genus DASXVK01. Next base: position 7,561 of record DASXVK010000039.1, on the reverse strand, counting down.
TGGCGTCGCAGGTGCCGTCGGGCCGGCAGGTGCACGACGCCGTGCCCGCGGTGCAGGTGGCCCCGCCGCCGCCGCCGTCGCCGCAGGCGGCGATCATCGTGAGCCCGAAGACCAGAGCGATCCTCAGCGCGACTCGTTTCATTTAGGCTCTCCTCTTTCCCAGTTCCAGGCCTCGCCTGCTGCCGATCACTTCCTGCCGCCGATCACTCCAGCCGCGCCCGCGAGCCCGCCAGCGCGGACCCGAGGCGGTCGGCACACTCCACGGTCACGACCTCGAGGGCCTGGCTGCCCGCCGCGGCGCCCCCCTCGGTCTCGATGATGACGGGCTGCGCCCCGAACGGGGCGTCGGCGCGCCCGACGAACGACACGGCGACGCGCGGCGCGCGCCGCAGGTGCGTGCCCCGCACCGAGGCGGCGAAGCGCACCTTGAGGACCCGCGCGCCCTTCTCCTGCAGGAGCACGTCGCAGGAGCGGGCCTGCGGGTCGTCGATGGAGAGGGCGAAGACGCCGCCGCCGCGGCAGACGCCGAGGGCGCACTCGAGCCCGCTGTCGCAGCCGCCGCCGGCGCGGCAGTCGCACCCGACCGTACCCGCGCCCGCCGCGCCGCAGCTCCCGAGCATGCACCGCCCGTCGGCGCAGCGGGCCGCCTGGCCCTCGAGGCCGGCGCACTCGCCGTAGGGCCCGCAGGGGCAGCCGAGCTCGCCGCCGGGACAGCCGGCCAGCTCGCAGCGCCCGGAGAGGCAGTCGAGGGCGGTGCCCTCGTAGGTGCCGCACGGCACGTCCGGGCCGCAGCTCCCGCCGAGGCCGCCGGGGGCGGCGCTGCTGGTGCGCCCGCACACGTTGCCCCCGCACGTCATGGGCTCGCCGTCGAGCTGGTCGCACGTGCCGTCGGCGTAGCAGGAGCACTTCTCGCTGCCGCGCAGGCAGCCGGCCGGGACGCAGAAGCCCTCGTCGCAGGTGAGGCCGTCCTGGCACGTGGTCCCCGCGGCGCACGGGCACGCGAGGACTCCGGGCCGGCAGGGCGGCGAGGTCGAGCCGCCACCGCCGCCGCACGCGGCGACGAGCAGCGCACTCGCGATCGCCGCGAGGGCTCGCCGCATCCCCAGCTTCGTCAGCGCGTTCATGCTCTCGTCCCGCCTAGTTGCCATGGCAACCCATCGTGCTGCGGATGGACGTCGATCCCGACCGTGACGGCGGCGGCCATGCCGCCGGCGCGGCGGCCGCCGGCGCCGCCGCCGCGGGTGCGGCGGGCACGCTCCGCTCCCCGACGGAGATGGAGAGCTTCACGCCGCCGCCGATGAGGGCGATCAGCTTCCCGCCGGCCTCGATGCCGGTGCGCCAGCGCCCGTCCTCCTCCTTGAACGCGCCCGCCTTGACCTCGCCGCCGACGCCGATGCCGACGAGGTGGCCCTCGGCCTTGCCGCCGAGCTCGAGGCTGTAGCTCGTGAAGGGGACCGGGATCTCGAGCTTGCCCTTGACGGCGCCTTCGAGCAGGCTCGCCTTGAGCTCGCCCTTCGCCTGCGCGCCGACGAGCTCCTTCGAGGCGCCGACCCGCAGCTCACCGAGCGCCCGGCCGGTGAACGTGCTGCCCTCGGCGTAGACCTCGCCGACGCCCTTCTTCGTGTACCCGGTCTTCGCGTGGGCCATGGAGGCGCGCAGGTCGACCTTCACGCCGGCGCTCACCATGCCCTTCTCGAGCTTGACCTTCGCCTCGCCCTCGGCCCGGGCGTAGAGCGCGTCGGCCTGGATGTAGAGGCCGTTCTTCGGGTCGCCCGCGACGCCGTGGCCGACCGCGCCCTCCTTCGCGGCGCGGCCGTCCTCGTCGATGAAGTTGACCGGGTTGTCGACGGCGTACGCGTACTGGTTCGCCTGGCGCCAGTCGACGCTCGCGAAGTCCTCGATGACGCCGAAGAGCGGATCCGCGCTCAGCCAGCGGCCGGCGCGGGCGTCGAGCGCGCGCGCCCCGAAGTTGAGCAGCCCCGCGCCGTCGTCGCGCTCCGCGCCGGTGAAGCCGTAGTCGTCGAGCCCGGTCTCGGAGCGGACCGCGCCGTAGGGGTGGTGCTGGGTGCGCCAGCGCACCGCGCCCGCCTCGTCGGTGGCGAGGGCCTGCGAGCCGAGGTGGTCCTGGTGCAGGAAGGTGGTCTCCTCGGCCTTGCCGCCGAGCAGCGTGCGCCGGGCCGCCGCGGAGAGCAGCGCCTCGACGTCCGCGCCCTTCGCGCCGGGGGCGTCGAGCACGCCGTTCGCCGCGGCGAGCGCCACCCAGGCGTCCGCGGCCCGGATCTGCCCGTCCGGCGCCGGCGTGACGCGGCCGCCCTCGAGGCGGGCCGGCGCGAGGTCCGGCAGGAAGCTCGCGGCGAGGTCCTCGGACTCGATCTTGGCGACGCGGTGCCGGCCGAGGCGCAGGTAGTACACGCTGGCGCCGTCGCGCACCTCGTAGTCGGGCGAGAAGTAGTAGGTGGTGTGGCCGTTCTCGACCTTCTTGACGCGCGTCGTGCCCGCGCCGTAGACGGAGCGCGTGAGCACGCGGGCATCACGCCGGACCTCGACGAGACGGCCGAGGTGGTCCCAGGAGTGGCGGTCGGTGCCGTTGAGCGTCGCCTGGCCCGCCGCATCGTAGAGCACGGTCCGGTCGCCGGCGCGGGTGACGGCGTGCGGCCCGGCGGTGCCGCCGTACCGCAGCGTGCCGACGTGCTCGGGGCTCGCCGCGCCGCGGCTCGAGACCTTGGTCACGAGGTTGTCGGTGCGGTCGTACGCGTAGGTCAGCAGCTCCTCGTGCGCGGGGTCGCCCGGGTCGAGGTGCGCCTGCGTGAGGCGGTAGAGATCGTCGTAGGCGTACTCCGCCGTGGCCGTGGGCGCCCCGTCGGCCGGCCGGCCGTCGAGGATGCCCGTGACGTTGCCGACGCGATCACGGGTGTACGCGTACGACTGGAGCAGCGCGCCGTCGCCGCCGCGCGTCTCGCTCGCGGCCACGCGCATGATCGCGTCGTAGCTGCTCGTGCTCGCGACTCCGTTCGCGAACGCGAGCGAGGTGAGCTTGCCGCGCGCCTCGTAGGCGACGCTCTGGATGTACCCCGGCACCCCCGCCAGCCGACCGGCGCCGTCGAGGACCTGCCGCACCTCGCGGCCGCCGGGCACGCGGTGCGCCGCGATGCGCCCGGCGTTGTCGTACTCGGTCTGGAACGCGAGCGTGTGCCCGTCGACGCTGCGGGTGAACGACACCGCGCGGCCGCGCGCGTCGTAGCCCATCTGGTCCCAGCCGGCCGGGTACGACACCCGCGCGAGCCGGCCCTCGGCGTTGGCGCACGACGCGTCGCCGCAGCCGTCGAGCCGGTCGTAGACGTAGCCGATCCGCGACCCGGCCGGGTCGGCGTCGTCCCAGTCGGCGGCGAGGCGGTTGACCTCGTCGAAGGCGTAGCGGCGCGTGACGCCGCGCGCGTCGCGCTCGCTCACGCGGTTGCCGGCCGCGTCGTAGCCGAGCTCCAGCGTCCCGGTGTCGGGGTCGGTGACGCGCACGATGCGGCCGAGGAGGTCGCGGGTCTGGACCCGCTCGTTGCCGGCGTCGTCGCGGAAGCCGCGGAAATGGCCGAGCTCGTCGTAGGTGAAGGTCTTCGTCTCGGGCTGCCCGCCGCCGACCCCGCGCTCGACCGCGACCGTGCGGCCGAGCCCGTCGTGGCGCGTCACCGTCGGGGTGTTCGCGTGCGGGCTCGCGGGGTCGCTGTCCTCCTGGTCGAGGACGCGGCTCGCCAGCGGCTCGTAGGCGTACGTCACGCGTGACGGCGAGGCGTACAGCGCGCCGTCCGGGCGCACCACCTCGAGCGTCCGGCCGAGGCCGTCGAAGCGCCGGTCGGTCGCGAGCACGCCGGCGGGCGCCGCCGTGTCGCAGTCGGCCGAGCCCCCGAGGTACGGCTGGTAGGTGCGCCGCTCCTTGCTCAGCGTGTTGTGGAGCGTGAAGCCCGAGACCTGGTAGCTGCCCGCCGCGACGAGCGTGCGCGTCTGGAGCCGGCGCCCGGTGCCGTCGAAGCACTGCACCTCCTCGAGGTCCTCGGCGCCGCCCGCGCGGCTGCGCGTCCGCTTGACGATGCGGCTCACCGGATCGGCGAGGTCGTAGCGGTAGCTCTCGGTCGGCTGATCCAGGGAATCGCCCGGCCGGGCGACCGCGCTGAGGCGGCCGAACGCGTCATACGCGTAGCGGGTCACGTGCGGCGTCGACACGACGGCGCCGCCCTCGGTCCGCGCCCAGTCGGTCGCCTCGAGCACGACCTCGAGGACCGGGTCGTACGTCACCTGCATGCTCAGGCCGTACGGGGCGTGCCCGGCGTCGGTGAAGAGGATCTCCTCCCCGGTCACCTGCACGCCGTCGTCGTCGTAGGCGTAGGCGCGCGAGTGCCCGTTGGCGTCGACCTCCTCGATCACGTTGCCGTGGGCGTCGTTGCGGTAGCGGTGCGTGTCGATCCAGGTGGTCGCGTCCAGGCGGGCGCTCACGCGGGCGACGGCGCCGGTCGTGAGCTGGCACGCCGGCAGCCCGACGAGCGCGTCGCCGTCGTAGTAGGTCACCTGCTGGGCGACCGCCGACCCGGGGCGGCCGAAGCTCCGCGTGCGGCACACCCGCGAGAGCAGCCAGCGCCCGCCGGTCGCCTCGGGCGGGACGTAGTCCGCCTCCTCGTAGCGCTCGTCGCCGCGGCAGTCGGTGTCGCAGGGCGCGCCCATCGCGTCGGCCGCGCGGGCGCACGGGGCGCAGCCGCCGCCGCCGACGCCGACCACGCCGAGGCTGGTCGTGGCGACGCGGTTGCCGTAGCCGTCGTAGCGGTACTCCTCCCGCGTCACCACCGCGGCCTCGGGCCCGAGCCCCTCGCGGCTCTCCTTCTCGGTCGCCGTCTGACACACGTGGCGGACCGCGACCGGGAGCCCCGACGGCACGCCGGTGAGCGTGCAGTCGGCGTAGGTGTGCCGCTGCGTCGCGATGAGGCGGCTCCCGCTGTAGGCCGACGTCTCGACGAGCAGGCCCTTGCGGTACCGATCCGTCTTGCCGACGTCGAACGTGGACGAGCTCACGCCGTCCTCGGCGGTGCTGTCGCCGGCGGTCACGACCTCGACCCGCGCGAAGCCGCGGAACTGCTTCTCCGCGCCGTCGTAGTACCCGTCGTGGTAGCGCAGCTCACGCGACTGCGGCACGCCGGTGAGCGTGTCGTAGGTCACGATCCGGTCGAGCGTGAGCATCGGGTTGGGCAGCCGGTCGGACCACGCGCCGGGCCCGCCGTCGCGGGCCATGTGCTCGACCGCGGCGCCGTACGTGGCCTCGATGACCTTGCCGATGCTGTTGTCGACGCGCCGCATGAGGTTCGGGCGCACGGGGAAGAGATCCAGGTAGGTGAGCTGGCCGCTCCCGTCGATCCAGACGACGTCGGTCGAGCCGTTGCCGTTCATGTCGGCGAGGCGCACCTTGAGGCCGGGATCGTTCGGGACCGCGACGCCCTTGACGGTGGTGACCGAGACCAGCGGATCGAAGGTGCGCCCGTTGCGGTTGAGGGCGTAGGAGACCTCGCCCGGGAGCACGAACACCGCGTCGGCGAGGCCGTCGCCGTTGAGGTCGATGAGCTTGAGCGCCGCCATGCGGGACGCCGGCAGCCCCGTCATCTCGATCGGATCGCGGCTGAAGCGGCCGCGCCCGAGGTATAGCCAGTAGCTGACGCCGTCGGTGGTCGGCAGGACGGCGTCGAGCATGCCGTCGCCGTTCATGTCCGCGAGCTGCAGGCCCGCCGCGAACGAGGGGAGCACGGTCTGGTACTGCCCGCCCGCGGCGTCGCCGAACTCCATCGTGGTCGAGAACGTGCCGCCGCCGAGGTTGCGCAGATACCCGGTCGTCGTCCCGTCGCTGTAGATGAGGTCGCTCGCCTTGTCGTGGTCGTAGTCGAAGAAGCGGTAGAGGCTGCCGCCGCCGATCGTCGGCAGGTTGACGTTGACGTTGGCCTGCGCCGCCCAGGTGCCGGTCCCGCGGTTCCACAGCACCCGGTGGTTGTCCGAGTCGACGAGGTCGGCGAAGCCGTCGCCGTCGAGATCGACGAGATCGACCTTCGGCGCGGCGAGCTCGGCAGAGACGCCGATGACCCCGCTCGCCACGGCGAACCCGTGCGGCGTGCCGTCGCCGGGGAGCTGGTTGAAGTAGACCCGGTTGTCACCGCCCGTGGTGTCGACCACGTCGGGCAGGCCGTCGCCGTTCATGTCGACGAGGTCGGCGTTGCCCAGGTTGAGCCCGGGGCCGACGCTGCCCGCCATGTCGACGATGCACGGCTCCCGGCAGGCGAGGCCCGCGGTCCGGGTGTCGCCGAGGCCGGTGTAGTGGAACAGGAAGCGCGCCGGGTACGGCTGTCCGGGGGCGGTGCCGTACTGCGTGACGCTCGCGAGGCGCGAGAGCCCGCCGGACGTGGCGTCCGGCTCGTACGTGAGCTCGTAGCTGCGCACCAGCTCGCCGCGCGTGAGCACCGTGAGCGACGTGAGCCGCTGCGTCAGCCGCACGTCGAAGCCGGGCTTCGCGTCCGAGATCTCGTCCGCGCGGGTCTCGTAGTCGAGGGTGACCTGGTAGCGCGGCGTCGTCCCGCTGAACACCCAGGCGACGCGCTCGAGCAGCGACGCCGATCCGTCCTTGCGGTAGTAGTAGCGGATCCGGTGGTCGTAGGGATCCGCGACCTCGACGACGTGGTAGCGGAACGTGCCGTCGGGCCCGCGCACGCGCGCGCCGTCGGCGAGCGTCCCCTGCGAGTCGGCGCCGAACCAGGCGACGCGGCCGTCGGGATACTCGGCCTTCCAGTAGCCCTCGGCGCCGGGGTTCACCCACGTGTAGCGGATGAAGCCGCCCTCGTACCGGGCGCGGTAGGTCGTCGTGCCGGGGAGGTTGACGAGCTCCTCGCCCCCGTTCGCGACGAACGCGTCCGTCGCGCCGTAGCGAGGCAGGCCCCGCGAGGTCATGCGCTCGACGGAGGCGACCTCCAGGCTCCAGCCGATGCCGGCGACGGACGCGCCGCCGCCCGAGCTGTAGGCCAGGCGCAGCCCGGGGGTCAGGCCGGCGTAGCCCTGCGGCAGCGTGATCGGGACGCCGTACTGCAGCAGTCCCATGGACAGGTTCGGCTCCGCGTTCTCGCCGATCCCCTCGAGCGAACCCGGCCCCTGCGGCAGCTTGATCTTGCCGGGCGCCACGCCGGACTTGTCGTCGGCGCGGACGAGGGCGGGCGCCGCCACGCCGAGCAGCGCCGCGAGGATCAGAGGCGCGGCCGGACGCGACCACCTCAACGAGCAGCACTTCGGCACGGACTCCCTCCTGAGCGGCGGCGAAAGCCCATTATCAACCGAGTGCTCAGCGGGGTTCAAATCAAAACGTCGGCGTACATGTAGGGAGCAGGCACACGGCTGCGGGGCCCGGACTGCTGGCCCCCGGACGGGAGACGGGGGCCGGCCCCGGGCGCGCGCCGACGCGCGCGGCGGGGCGGCCGGGCCGCGGCAGCGCTGGGTGTGACGCGCCCCGAGCGATCTGGACCGGGGGGCGGGGGCGGGCGCGGCGGCGGGGGGG
>DASXVK010000038.1:0-10531 GCA_036504295.1 Polyangia bacterium | reverse complement strand
GCCGATGTTCACCACCGCCGCGGCTCTCGTCGCCGCCGGCGCCCTCGCCTTCGCGCTGTGGGACCGGCGCGCGCGGCCCGCCCCCCTCTCGACGCGGGCCGTCGAGCCGTAGTAGGCTGCCTCCACCGGATCGGGAGGCAGCGATGCGCAGCCCCAAGCTTCGCCCACAGACCCTCGTCTTCGCCCTCATGCTCGCGGCCGTGCCGGCCGCCGGCGCGCCCACGCTGCGCTACCAGGCCGACCTGCGCGGCGACGTGGCCGTCTTCGGCAGCACCCTGGCGTTCGACTGCGGCGCCAGCGTCCCCGCCCCCGCCGGCGCCATCGCGTCGTGCGCCGGCCAGACGAACATCGCCGACACCGCCCCCGACCTGTACTGGCGCGATGCCATCGCCGACTCGAGCATCACGCCGACCCAGGCCCGCACCTCGGCCACGCTCGAGCTGCCCGACGGCGCCGTGATCAAGTACGCGCGCCTGTACTGGTCCGCCATCAAGCCCGGCGCCGCCCCCGACAGCACCGCGACGCTCGACTGGTTCGGCGGGCCGCAGGTCGAGATCACCGCCGACAAGAGCTGGGTCATCCCGGCGCAGCTCACGCAGCACCCCGACTGGTACTACTACCAGTCCACCGGCGACGCGACCGACTTCGTCGCCGAGTGGGGCGCCGGCGACTTCCGCGTGACCGACGTCGAGGCCATCCCGCTCGCGAACACGACCTACGACATCGACCGCGGCTTCTCGGCGTGGACCCTGGTCGTCTTCTACGAGCTCGACGGCGACGACCTGCGCAACCTCGCGCTCTTCGACGGCTTCGAGTGGGTCGATCCGGGCCTCGGCCAGCCCGCGGTCTCGGTCGACCTCACCGGCTTCCTCGTCCCCGACGGCTTCACGGCGAAGATGGCCGCCTTCATGTACGAGGGCGACTTCAAGTACACCGGCGACCGCTTCCTCGTGAACGGCACGCCGGTCACCAACGGCGTCAACCCGGTGGACAACTTCTTCAACTCGTCGCGCACCTACCTCGGCACCCCGGTCTCGGGGGCCCTGGACGTCCCGCGGCTCTCGGGCCAGCCCGACTCCATGGCCGGCTACGACCTCGACACCATCGACGTCACCTCGGCGCTGCAGGTCGGGGACACGAGCGCCACGGTCGGGGCGGACTCGTCGCTCGACATCTTCATGCTGGGCGGCTTCGTCACGTCGATCACGTCGCTCTCGCCCAACTTCGGCGCCTTCACCAAGACCGTCGTCGACGAGAACGGCGGCGCGGTCCTGCCGGGCGACATCCTCGAGTACACGATCACCTTCACGAACAGCGGCAACGACCCGTCGGTCCGCACCGTCCTCACCGACCAGCTCGACCCCGGCCTCACCCTGGTCCCCGGCTCGATCCGGATCGTGAGCGGCGGGGCCGCCGGCGCGAAGACCGACGCCGCGGGTGACGACGAGGCGGAGTACGTGGCGAGCACGCGCACGATCACGGTGCGCCTCGGCGCCGGCGCCGACGCCACCCACGGGGGCTCGGTGGCCGTGGGCGCGAGCGCCGAGGTCCGCTTCCGGGCGACCGTCGCGGCGCAGACCGGCGCGATCCCGAACACCGCCGTGCTCAAGGCCTCGGGGCAGTCGGGCGGCAGCGAGAAGACCTACCGCAGCGACGGCGACGCCACCGCCCTCGGCGAGCAGCCGACGATCATCGTCGTGAACGAGTGCCAGTCGGACGCGAACTGCCCGGCGCCGCGGCCGCACTGCGACCCCGACACCCACACCTGCATCGGCTGCCGCACCGACGCCGACTGCCCCGAGCCGGCGCGGCCGGCGTGCCAGCCGAGCGGCGCCTGCGGCGAGTGCTCGACGACCAACGCGACGCTCTGCGTCGGCGAGGAGCCGGTGTGCGACGCGCGCAGCGGCACCTGCGTCCTCTGCACCCTGGGCCAGGACGGCGACGCCAGCGCCTGCGTCCACGACGCCGACGGCCCCTCGTGCGTGGCCGGCCCGAACAACACCGTCCACTGCGGCTGCTTCGACGACAGCGAGTGCGGCGACGCCGCCAGCGCGCGCGTGTGCGACTACACCGACCAGGTGTGCATCTCCGGCTGCCGCGGCGAGGGCGGCAACGGCTGCCCCGACGGCGAGGTGTGCTCGTCGACCGACACGACCATCGGCACCTGCGTCCCGGCGCCCGCGGACGGCGGCGTGCAGGACGACGGCGGCGCGACGCCCGACGGCGGCGGGACGGTGCTCCCGGGCAGCCCGAGCAGCGGCTGCGGGTGCGCCGCGGCGCCCCCGGCGGGCAGCCTCCTCGCCGCGCTCGGCGCCCTGCTCGCCGTCTGCTGGCGCCGCCGCCGCCACGGCTGACGCCGCGTTGCGCGGCCCGCCCCCCCACCGTACACAGGTGGAGCGACCCGCCCAAGGAGATCCGCCGATGACCGCGACCCCCGACCTCTCACCGCCGGCCTTCTTCGACCTCGAGGGCCTCGAGTTCGCCGAGCTCTTCGCGGGGCTCGACTACGCCTGGGAGGCGCTCAAGCGCCTGCCTGACTGGCTCGGCGGCCACGTCCGGAGCGAGATCCGCGGCCAGGTGGCCGCGGGCGCGTTCGTGGCCAAGGAGGGCGTCTTCATCGCCGAGGGCGCGATCATCGAGCCCACCGCCTTCATCACCGGGCCGACGATCATCGGGCCGGGGAGCGTCGTGCGCCACGGCGCCTACGTCCGCGGCCACGTGCTGACCGGGCGCAAGTGCGTCATCGGCCACGCGTCCGAGGCCAAGGGCAGCATCTTCCTCGACGGCGCCAAGGCGCCGCACTTCGCCTACGTCGGCGACAGCATCCTCGGCCGCGACGTGAACCTGGGCGCCGGCACGAAGCTGTCGAACCTCAAGGTCATCGGCAAGACGGTGACGGTGACGCTCGGCGACCGCACCATCGACACCGGCCTGCGCAAGTTCGGGGCCGTCCTCGGCGACGGCTGCGACACGGGCTGCAACTCGGTCCTGTCACCGGGCGCGCTGCTCGGCAAGGGCTGCATCGCGTACCCGTGCATGCACGTCCGGGGGTACTACCCGGCGCGGTCGATCCTGAAGCTCAGGCAGGGGGAAGAGGTGGTCCAGCGGGTGTAGCGGGCCCGGCTACGGGACGCCGGCCGCGTCGGGCCAGCAGGTCGGGTACTTCGGGTTCGTCGGGTAGGTGTTCGAGTCCGCCGGGTCGAAGCCGGGGCTGTAGTTCAGGCACTGGGAGGCGCAGGCCGCGGGCAGCGTGGAGTCGGTGAACGTGAGGCAGGTGAAGCTCTGCGTCGTGGGGCAGGGGCTGTCGGCGCCGCACACCGCGGTGCAGAACTTCTCCTTCGAGTAGGTGTTGCCGTAGCACAGGGCGGTGCCGGCGCAGTCGTGGCGGGTGCGGCACGGGGCGCAGAGCGAGCCGTCGCCCACGCACGAGCCGTAGCGGTGCATGCACACGTTGACGCCGTCGCGGTCGACGCAGTCGGAGTGGGGCTGCGGGCAGGTGCTGCGGTTCGGGTCCCAGGGGTTGGTCGAGTGCGGGATGCAGGTCGTGGTGCAGAACTTGCCACCGTGGTCGTCGGCCACGCACAGGCCGCCGCCCGGCAGGTCGCAGTCGCTGTCGAAGAGGCAGGGCGCGCAGAAGGTGTTCTTCTTGACGCACACCTTCTTCTCCATGCGGCCGCAGCCGTCGTCGGTGCCGCCCTCGTCCGCCACGACGAACTGGCAGTACGTCGTGGCCGGGCAGTCGCGATCGTCCGTGCAGTCGCGGCTGCAGTAGGCGTCGGGGTCGGCGGCGATGCGCTTGTAGCAGTACTCGCCCTCGCCGCACACCGTATCGTCGATGGCGCAGTTCTTCCCGACCGTGGTCGTGGCGGCGTAGGTCACCTTCACGCAGGTGAGCTCGTTCTGCCGCTCGGCCAGCGGCCGGCAGGCGTAGCCGGCCTGGCAGTCGCCCGGCGCGGTGCACGGGAGCGTGCACTCGCCCTCGGCGCAGACCGCGCCGTTGTAGCACTCGTCGCCGTTCGGGCAGGCCTTGCCGAGCGGGACGCCCGCGTCGACGTAGACCGTGTGGGTCGTGTTGCACCCGCCCAGCAGCACCGCCGCCAGCGACACACCAGTCAGTAAGGAGCGCATCGCCGACCTATACCGGGCCGGCTCGCCTCCTGTCAACGCCCTCGTCGCGCGTCGCGCCGCCTCACTTGACAAGGCGCGCCCGGCCGGGGTAGCGATAGCCATACGCTTGCGCGAGGCCGACCGATGAACCGTCTGCTCGTCGTCGTGGTGCTGGTGGGGTCCGTGGTGGGGGTGGGGTGCAACGTGGAGACGACCTACGTCTTCCCGGACGCCGGGTTGGCGCAGGACGCCGCGCTGCAGTCCGACGCGCCGGCGTGCGGGCCTGACACCTATCCGTGCCCGCCGTACGGCACGGCGATCGAGAACACCATCGAGGACCTCACCTTCACCGGCTGGGTCGACGACACGGCCGACCACACGCCCCTCAACAACCCCTACCGCACCTGGGGGTTCGACTACTTCTTCCAGCAGGCCCTCACGAGCGGCGCGAAGTACCTCTACCTGAACGTCTCGGCCGGCTGGTGCAGCGTCTGCAAGGTCGAGAACGGGGTCCTGCCGGGGATCGCGAACGACTACCGCGACCAGGGCATCCTCTTCGCCGAGGTGCTCTTCGAGGACGCTCAGTCCAACCCGGCGAGCGCGGACTTCGTGAAGGCCTGGGCCACGAAGTACCACCTCAACTTCACCGTCGGCGTCGACCCCACCTTCAAGACCGGCCGCTTCTTCTCCCAGGCGGCGACCCCGGCGAACTTCGCCATCAGCCTGAAGGACCAGACGCTGGCCGGCTCGCCGGTGCGGGCGATGGAGATCATCTTCATCGACACGGGCTTCGTCGATGAGGCCACCACCCGGAGCTCGCTTGACACCCTGCTCACGCCGTAGCGTCCTCCCGCTCTTCATCGCGCTCGTGCTGGCCGCGTGCGGCCCGGCCGCGACCGGCGGGGGCGGCGGGCGATCCGCCGCGGGCGCCCAGGCGCCCGACTTCACGCTGCGCGACTACGAGGGGCGCCAGGTCTCGCTCGCCGAGCACTTCGGCAAGCGCGTCGTGCTGCTCGACTTCTGGGCCACCTGGTGCGTGCCGTGCGAGGCGGAGATGCCCCACCTCGAGCGCCTCTACCAGCGCTACCGCGACCAGGGCTTCGTCATCTACGCCGTCGCCATGGACGGGCCCGAGACCGTGGCCTCGGTCGGGCCGCTGGCGCGGCGGCTCGGCGTCACCTTCCCCGTCCTCCTCGACGAGGAGACGCGGGTGACCGCGATCTACAACCCCCACCGCACGGCGCCGCTGTCGGTGCTCATCGACCGCCAGGGGCGGATCGTGAAGACGCACCAGGGGTACGTCGCCGGTGACGAGGTGACGCTCGAGCGGGAGATCGCGGCGCTCGTCGGCGCCGGGGCGACGGCCGCCCCCGCCCCTGCCCCCTCCGCCGTCAAGTGACCGCGCGCCCCGGCCGCCGCGTTCTCGCCGTCGTCGCCGCGCTGCTCCTGTGCGCGGCCGCGCGGCCCGCCGTCGCCGTCGACCTGAGCCTGCGCGACGAGCCGCTGCGCCTCGACGTCACCGAGACGCTGCTCTTCTCCTGGCACCTCGACAACATGAACCGGACCTACGCCGACGATCGCTACGGCGAGGTCCAGAGCCGGCTCAACCTCGCCCTCGCCTACCGGCGCTGGCTGTTCAGCGTCCGGGTCGACACGTCGGGGTACTTCAACACGCCGAGCTGCGACGCCGCGGGCAACTGCACCGCGCCCTCGCCGCCCGACCACGCCGATCGCTGGCCGGCGCTCAGCCCGGGCGACCTGCGCAACCGCTACGAGTTCCGCGGCGTCGATCATTCCGGTCCCATGTACCTGCCCGAGCGGCTCGCCCTCACCTACGCCGGGCCCGGGCTCGAGGTCACGCTCGGCGACCACTACGTGTCGCTCGGGCGCGGCCTGGTGCTGTCGCTGCGCAAGGTCGACGAGCTGGGCTCGGACACCGACCTGCGCGGCGGCCGCGTCGTCGTGCGGCGCGGGCCGTTCAGCGGCACCGTGGTCGGGGGCGTCACGAACATCGTCAACATCGACGAGGCCACCGGCCGCACCGCCCCCGACCCGCTCGACGGCATCGTGGGCGGCCGCGCCGAGGTGCGCCTCCGGGACACGCTCGCCCTCGCCGCCCAGGGCGCCGCCATCATCTTCCACGAGAAGGCGGTGCCGAACGCCGCGACCGACGACATGACGCTCCTCGGCGGCGCGTCGGCGGAGCTGCCGCGTCTGGGCACGCTCGGGTCCGGCTACGTCGAGTACGCGCACGCGAGCCGCGTCCTCAATCAGGTCGGCTACCCCGGCGACGCGCTCTACGGCGCCCTCACCACGTACCGCGGGCGGCTCAGCCTGCTGCTCGAGGGCAAGTACTACAGCGGCTTTCCCAGCGTCGGCACCAGCCTCAAGAACGCGAACGAGTTCAGCACCATCCGCTACAACAACCCGCCCACCGTCGAGCGGGTCCTCGCCGAGATGGACTCGGTCAGCCCGATCCTCTACGTCGGCGGCGGCCGCCTGCGCGCCGACTACAAGCTGTCGTCCGCGGTCACCGGCTTCGCCAGCTACGGCTACTTCTACGACTGGACCGATCCGAACGCGCGTCTCGACATCCACGATCCGTACGCCGGCGTCACCGTGGCGTGGCAGGAGCACCGCTCGCACCTCGCGGTCTCGGGCGGCGTGCGGTACGCGCGGGAGCGCGAGAACACCGACCCGAGCTATGCCCACCCGGCCCAGGCCCACTCGACCGACGCGCACTTCGAGCTCGTGGTCGCGCAGGCCCTGACGCGCCGGCTCAGCCTCGAGCTCGGCGGCCGCCACCGCTACCGCCAGAAGCGGCTCTTCGAGCTCGACCGGTGGAACGAGGGCGAGTGGGCGCTCGGCCTGCGCTGGTCGCCGAGGCTCATCGCCGCGGTCGGCTACGAGTACACGACCGAGCCGGCCCTCGAGCGCCCGCCCTGCTGCGACCCGGCGACCAACCCGGGCGCCTGCTACCAGGGCCAGACGCTGTGCGACAACTACCACCGCCTCGGCTACGTGAACGGCCAGATCGCGTGGACCTTCCGCCCCGGCTCGACGGTGCGCCTCTTCGTCGGCGGCCAGCGCGGCGGCCTGCGCTGCGTCTCGGGCGTCTGCCGCCAGTTCCCGCCGTTCCAGGGCCTCAAGGCCGAGGCGACGATCCGGTTCTGATGCGCTGACCGTGGGGCAAATGCGCTTGACACCAAGTGCGCGAGCATATTCTTCTGTGTCTGTACGAATGAGAGCCGCACGCGCCATCCTCGCCCTCGGGCTGTGCCTGTGCGCCGGCCGCGCCGCGGGCGAGCAGTTCGACTTCACGCGGCTCGTGCAGTCCTCGAGCCTCGACCGCGGCGATCTCACGACCGCCTACACCCTCGAGGTCTCGCGCAGCCTCTCGGTCATCACCAAGGGCCCCGGCGGCGGGGGCGGCGGCGGCGGGCTCGGCGGGCAGCGCGACTACGACGGCGTCAGCCACCGGCTCGCCGCCTACTACGGCATCCTGCGCTGGCTCTCCGTCGGCGTCGACCAGACGCTGCAGCAGCGCAGCGCGAGCGAGTTCCAGTACGGCGTGCTCGCGGCCGAGACGCGCTTCCGGCTGCCGGCGCTCGAGCGCCTGGGGATCCAGCCGAGCCTGTTCGTGGGGCCGCGCATCCGCGTCAACGCCCGGCGCGGCCACACGCTCGTGGCCGGCACCGGCCTCGAGCGCAACACCGGCCGGCTCAAGCTCGTCGTCGACCTGGGCGCCGAGGCCGCGGTCACCGAGGACAACCGCGCCAACTCGCTGCGCTACGAGGCCGGCGCGCACTACCAGCTCACGGGCGTCCTCAGCGCGGCGCTCGAGGCGTGGGGCGTGCTCGAGTGGCCCGAGGCCGGCCCCTTCCAGTACGCGCACCACGGCGGGCCCACGCTGAAGCTGCGGCTGCAGCGGTTCTGGGCCGCGGCGAACGTCGGCTTCGGCGTGAAGGACCGGCCGAACAAGGACTTCTACGACGCGACCTGCATGGTCCAGCTCGGCTTCGCCCTCTGACATGCGCCCCGCCCTGCACCGCTACCACGTCGGTCTCGACGACACCGACGCGGGCATCAGCATCGGCACCGGCGCGCTCGCCCGCGAGCTGCAGCTCCACCTGGTGCAGCGCTTCGGCGGCGCGGCCGCGGGCATCACGCGCCACCAGCTCCTCGTCCACCCCGACATCCCCTACACGAGCCACAACAGCGCCAACTGCCTCGTCGTCGATCTCGGGGCCGCGCCCGCCGAGGTGGCGGCGGCGTGCGAGGCGCTCATCCGGTTCCTGCGCCACGACGGCGCCGACCCGGGGCTCTGCGTCGTCGACCGGGAGGCGCTCTCGCTGGCCGCCCTCGCCTTCGCCCGCCGGGCGCAGCGCGAGGTGGTGCGCAAGGACGAGGCGCTCGCGCTCGGCCGCGCCGAGGAGGTCCACCTCGTCGAGCTCGGCGGCGCCGGCATCGGCGTGATCGGCGCCCTCGCCGCCTGCGCCCTCCGCCTGTCCGGGGACGACGGCCGGTTCGTCTCGCTGGCGGGCGTGCGCGACCTCACCGGCGACCTCACCGTCGCCGCGATCCGCGCGCGGGCGCCCATCGACCGGGTGGTCGACGACGCCGGCGTCGAGCTCGGCCCCGACTGCGTCGTGCGCACCGCCGGCTGGGTCCGCCCGGTGCTGAGCGGCGGCGCGACCGTGCTGCGCGTCGACCGGCGGGACGGCGCCTACGTGATCGTCAACCGCAAGCGCGAGGAAGAATAGAGCGATGCGCCCTGCTGCTCGCAGAACGGCAGTACTCGCGCGGCGCGGCGCGCGGTGGGGGGAGGCTCGTCCGGCTTTGCCGGACGAGGGGGGACGGGCACGTCCCCCCCTGATCGACCGGCGGGACGGCGCCTACGTGATCGTCAACCGCAAGCGCGAGGAAGAATAGATGGAGCTCGTCCGCCCCCGCGTGCAGGTCCACGTCGTCGTGCTGCTCCTCGCCGCCGTCGGGCTCGCCGTCGCGCTCGAGACCGTGCTCAAGGTGCCGGTGCGCCTGCCCGGCCACCGCGCGCTGCCCGGCGCCTTCGCCCTCCTGGCCTGCGCCGCCGCGTTCCGGGCGGTGCCGCTGCTGCTCTTCGCGACGGCCGTGCCGGCCGTGATCGCGCTCCTGGGCTACCACGGCCCCTCGCCCCTCGCCCTCTTCGCCGTGTGGCTCCTGCCCGCCGTGGCCATCGTCATCGCGGGGGAAGGGCGGCTCCGGCGCTCGGTCGTCTTCTTCGTCGCCGTGGGGCTGCTCTTCGGCCTCCTGCGCCTGCTCGCCACGCGCCACGGGCTGCACCACACGCCGGACCTCGTGCGCGGCGCCGGCCACCTCGCCTTCGGCCTCCTCGGCGGGCTCGGCGCCTGGGCGGCGACGCGGCCGCGATGAAGCGGCTCCTGCTCGCGGCCGCGCTGCTCATCGGAGCGTGCGGCGGGTCCAGCACCGGCCGGGACGCCGCGCCGGCCGGCACCGACGCGGCGGTCGCGGACGACGCCGGCCCGGCGGCCACGGACGGGGCGGCCGGCGACGCCGCTGCGCTCGCGTTCGGCGCGGCGTGCACCGACCCGGCCCAGTGCGCGTCGAACGTCTGCTTCACCTTCGGTGACGGCTCGCGGCTGTGCACGCTCCAGTGCACGGCGCCGGACCAGTGCCCGGCGGGCTCGCAGGGGCAGAAGTGCAACGGCCAGGGCTACTGCCGGCCCTGATGGCGGCGGAGGACGGGGTCATGGGGGACTTCGAGGACCTGAAGACGAGGCCGAACGCGGGGTTCGCGGACGACACCGGGTCGCCGGCCTCCTCGCCGATCGAGTTCGTCACGATCGACATGTCCGAACGCCAGCTCGCGGGCGCCTGGATCGCGGCCGAGGTCTGGACGCGCAACCGGATCTACCGCATGAACGCGAGCCAGGTGTGCCTCGAGGTCGTGGATCGCGAGACCGGCGACCGGCAGCAGCACCACTCCCTGCTCGGCAAGCGCCTCGTGGGGGGCCAGCGGAAGCTCGGGGCGAGCGTCTGGCTGTGCCACCCCCTGCCCCTGCCCGGCAGCGACGCCGTGTTCGAGCAGTCGGCGCGCGCTGGCCGGCGCAGCTACGTCTTCACCTCGGCCGTCGACCGCGTCATCGTGCGCGTCGGCTCGCGCGTGGTGCCGCCGAGCGCGACCGAGGCGACCTGGGACGCGCTGACCGCGGAGCCGGGGGCGAAGTAGGCGGCCGGCGGGTGTGATCCACGCTGATCGCTCACGCTCCCCGACCACCCTCGCGGGCACGGGCACGGGCACGAGGGCGCTCGCCCGTCGCCGGGCCGCCCCTCTCAGGTTGGGCGCTCGTGCCCGTGCCCCTGCCCGTGCCCCTGCCCGGCATTTTCCCACCCGCCCGCGCAGCCGTCGGAACGACCGTCCGCG
>DASXVK010000037.1:0-18685 GCA_036504295.1 Polyangia bacterium | reverse complement strand
GCGCGCCGGAGCCGACGCCCGCGCCGGCCAGGCCGGCGAAGCCGAAGCCCGCGGGGTCGCCGGGCGACGTGGACTCCACGACGGTCCTCGACCCGTTCAAGTGATCAACGGAGAGCCGATGCGGTGGACAGTAGTGAGAGTGCTCGCGTGTCTCGTCACCGTGACCCTGCTGGCGACCGCCGCGCCCGTGGCGGCCGCCGGGAAGAAGGAGGCGCGGCAGCACTTCGACCGCGCGACCACGCTCTTCCGGCTGGGCAAGTTCACCGAGGCCATCGAGGTGTTCGAGCGGTCGTACGTGGCCTACCCCGCGCCCGAGAGCCTCTTCATGATCGGGCAGTGCCACAACCAGCTCGGCAACACCGCGAAGGCGATCTACTTCTATCGCCAGTTCCTGCAGCTCAAGCCCGACGCGAAGAACCGCGCCCAGGTCGAGGCGCTGATCGCCAAGCTGGAGGCGGCGCCCCCGCCCGCGCCGCCGGCGCCCGCGCCCCCGCCACCCGCGCCCCCGCCGCCGCCGGCACCCGCGCCCGCGGCGTCCCAGCCGGCCTCTCGGCCGGCGGTCGCGCCGGCGCCGGTGCCGCCGGCGCCGCGCCCCGCGCCGGCGGTCGCGCCCGCCGCGCTCCGCTACACGCCGCCGCCGCCCGTGGACCAGCCGTCCTCGTCCTTCTACACCCGCTGGTGGTTCTGGAGCTCGGTCGGGGCCGCGGTGGTCGCCGGCGTCCTCGTGGGCGTGCTGCTGCCGCGCGCCGAGAGCCCGCGCGGCAGCGGCGGCACCATCGACTGCTCCGCCGCGTCCGGCTGCAAGCTCCTCATCCTCCGCTGAGGCATGGCCATGCGCACGAACCCGAAGCCTCTCCGTGGCCGCACGCTCCTCACCCTCACCCTCACCGTCCTGGCGCTCGCGATCGTCGCGTCCTGCCAGGGTGACGAGTCGACCGCGCTCCGGGTGGTCGTGAAGCTCGGCGCCGGCATCACCGTCGACCAGCTCCGCCTCGTCGCGTCGTCGAAGCAGCTCACGCTCGACCAGACGCTGCCGCGCCGGACGAAGCCCCTCGCGAGCGGCACCGACGTCGTCATCCTCATCGGTGAGGACGCCGCCGGCAGCACCACGCACGTCATCGTCAGCGGGCTCGCCGCGGGGACCGAGGCGGCCCGCGGCAGCGCCGACGTCAGCCCGGTCGCGAAGAAGACCATCGCCGTCGAGGTCACGCTCAAGGCGGTGGTGCGGTGCCCGACCGCCCAGCACGACTGCGACGGGCAGTGCGTCCTCGATATCGACCCGGCGCACTGCGGGCTCGCGTGCCGCGCCTGCCCGACCTCCACGGAGCACGGCTCCATCGGCTGCCGCGACGACGCCTGCGCGGCGATCTGCCAGACGGGCTACGCCTCGTGCGGCACCGACTGCGTCGACCTCAAGACCGACCCCAAGCACTGCGGCGACTGCGCCACCGCCTGCCGCACGGGCGAGCCGTGCCTCCAGGGCAGGTGCCGCGGCGCCGACGGCGGCGCCGGTGATGGCGGCGCGCGTGACGGCGGCGCGCGGGACGGGGGCGCGCGGGACGCCGGCGGCTGCGGCGCCGGGACCCACGACTGCAGCGGGAGCTGCGTCAGCAACAGCGACGTCGCGCACTGCGGGTCCCAGTGCACCCCGTGCGTTCCGCCCACGTACGGCACCGCCACCTGCAACGGCACCAGCTGCGGCTTCACGTGCGGCTCCGGGTACCAGGTGTGCGGCAGCGCGTGCTGTGCCGCCTCGTGCTCCGGCACCGGGTGCACCTACGGCTACACCTACGGCGGGTGCTGCGCCGACTCGCCCTACTGCGCGACCTACGCCGGCGGCGCGCTCACCTGCCGCAACTACTGCGGCAACATCGGCGAGCGCTGCGGCTACGGCACCGACTGCTGCAACAGCAACTGCGTCGGCGGCTACTGCGCCCAACCGAGCTGCGCCGGAACGGGCTGCACCTACGGCTACACCTACGGCGGCTGCTGCGCCGACAGCCCCTTCTGCGTCAGCTCCAGCGGCTCGCTCACCTGCCGCAACTACTGCGGCAACGTCGGCGAGCGGTGCGGCTACGGCACCGACTGCTGCAACAATAACTGCGTGGGCGGGTACTGCGCAGCGCCGAGTTGCCTGAACCAGGCCTGCACGGCCGGGTATGCGCACGGCGGGTGCTGCGCGACCGAGCCCTACTGCGTGAACTACTACAGCCAGCCGACACAGTGCAGGTCGGCCTGCGGCGGCGCCTCGAATCATTGCCAGGCCAACTCCGACTGCTGCAGCGGCGTCTGCACCTACAACGCGGGCGCGGGCTGGAACACCTGCCAGTGCGGCGTGGCCGCGACCCGCTGTACGACCACCTCCGACTGCTGCAGCAACGTGTGCTTCTACGACTCCAGCCGGGGCTACAACATTTGCGGGTGACGTGACGGCCGGCTGACGTGCGTGGGGGATTTCCCCCCCGGCCGATGCGGTCCGCTCCCGTTGTGACCCCGCCCCGGACCTGCGACACCTCGGCCATGCCCTTCGTTCGTTACGCCGCCGCGGTGCTGCTGCTCTGCACTCTGGCCCCGCCCGCCCGCGCGCAGCGCGCCGGCGGCTACCAGGGCCTGACGCCCGCGCCCCCGCCGTCCTCGCAGCCCGCGCCCGCCTACGAGACCGTGGTCACCGGGTCCCCCATGTGGACCCAGGACCGCAACTTCCTCGGCACCCGCTTCTGGAAGCTCGACCCGGGCAAGGTGGAGCTCGAGCTGTGGTGGCGGCCCGAGTGGTACCGCGGGGACGAGCCCAGCCGGCACCGGACGCAGCTCGAGCTGGAGCTCGGGCTCACCAAGCGCCTGCAGCTCGACATCTACCAGCGGTTCGTCTCGCGCGTCGACGGCGGCGAGCGCAACTTCTCCTACGAGGGCACCGCGATCGAGCTGCGCGTCGCGATCCCGGAGCGCTACGGCCAGATGTGGGGCAACCCGGTCATCTACCTGGAGCTCCTCTCGAACCACGACGCGCCCGATCGGGTCGAGGCCAAGCTCCTCCTGGGCGGCCAGCTCTTCACCCCGAAGCTCCTCGGCGCCGTCAACCTGACCTTCGAGTGCAACGTCGACAAGATGAAGGGCGCCCCGTACCAGGGCGCCCCGGAGCTCGGCGCCACCGCCGCGGCGAGCTACGAGATCATCGCGCAGCGCATGCGGCTCGGCGCCGAGGCCCGCCTCATCTTCGAGCGCGAGCAATTCCGCCACGCGACCACCGAGACCTCCCTCATGCTCGGCCCGAACGTCTCCTGGCACCTCATCGGCCACCACCTGAAGCTCTACGCGACCCTCTTCTTCGGCGTCACGGAGGACTCGCCGCGCTTCGCGCCCTGGGTGATCCTCGCGAGCGGCTGGTGACGCGCCCCGCCATTTGACTTCCCCGGATCAGGCTCGTATGTTGCCCCAACCGCTGTCGATCCGACGCTGGAGGCACCCATGAGCGAGGCCGTTCGGCACCCCGCGCTGTCCGCAGTAGATCCCGAGATCTCCGCGCTTGTCGATGCCGAGGAGCACCGGCAGTACGACAAGGTGCGGCTCATCCCGAGCGAGAACTACGTGTCCCAGGCCGTGCTCGAGGCCTCCGGCACCGTGCTCACGAACAAGTACTCCGAGGGGTACGCCGGCAAGCGGTACTACGAGGGGCAGCAGAACATCGACCCCATCGAGATGCTCGCCATCGAGCGCGCGAAGCAGCTCTTCGGCGTCGAGCACGCGAACGTCCAGCCGTATTCGGGATCCCCGGCCAACCTCGCCGTGTACCTGGCCTTCTGCAAGCCGGGCGACACCGTCATGGGCATGGCCCTGCCCCACGGCGGCCACCTGACGCACGGCTGGAACGTGTCGATCAGCGGCAAGTTCTTCCGCTCGGTGCAGTACGGCCTGAGCAAGGAGACGGCGCGCATCGACTTCGACCAGGTGCGCGATCTCGCCCGGAAGGAGCAGCCGAAGGTCATCTTCTGCGGCGCGACCGCCTACCCGCGCCTCATCGATTTCGAGCAGTTCGCCGCGATCGCGCACGAGGTCGGCGCCAAGCTGGCCGCGGACATCGCCCACATCGCCGGGCTCATCGCCGGCGGCGCGCACCCGAGCCCGGTCGGCCACGCGGACGTCATCTCGACGACGACGCACAAGACCCTGCGCGGCCCGCGCGGCGGCATGCTCATGTGCAAGGCGGAGTACGCCAAGGACCTCGACAAGGCGGTCTTCCCCGGGTTGCAGGGCGGCCCGCACAATCACACGACGGCCGGGATCGCGGTGGCCCTGCACGAGGCCATGCAGCCGGCCTTCAAGGACTACGCCCACCAGATCGTGAGGAACGCCAAGGCGCTCGCCGGCGCCCTCGTCGAGCGCGGCTTCGCGCTGGTCACCGGCGGCACCGACAACCACCTCATCCTCGTCGACCTGACCTCGAAGAACCTGCCCGGGAAGATCGCGGCCAAGGCGCTCGACAAGGCCGGGCTCGAGCTCAACTACAACACCGTTCCGTTCGACCCGCGCAAGCCCTTTGACCCCTCCGGCATCCGCCTCGGCACGCCCGCGGTCACCAGCCGCGGCATGAAGGAGCCGGAGATGAAGGAGATCGCCCGGTGGATGGACGAGGTGTGTCAGGCGCCGCAGGACGAGGCCCGCCTCGCGCGCATCGCCGGCGAGGTCCGCGAGGTCTGCCACCAGTTCCGCGCCCCCGGATTGCCGTCGTTCTAGGAGCCTGCCGGGAAATGCAACACGGAGACGCGGAGGCGCGGAGGATGATTCTGGATACTCAAGACCTTGCTCCGTGTCCCCGTGCCTCCGTGTTGCATTTTCCCGCAGCCTGCTAGCCCCCTGACGCATCGCTGCAAACCCAGGCAACTCAAAGCCGGGTCCGTGGCGTCTGACCGTACGCGGTTTCTCGGCTCCCGGCCAAAAAGGCGGGCGCAAGTCCTTGACATCCGAGGGGCCACACGGTAACCGTTGACGGCTTTCGCAAAAGGGGTCTCTGGCTTATGCCCATGACGCGCGCATCTCAGGGGCCGCGCATCACCGCGGTCCTCTTCGGCCTCCTCATCCTCGCGGCGCCCGCCCTCGGCCGCGCCGAGATCATCGAGCTGCTCGACAAGACCAAGATCGCCGGCACCATCGAGCACTACTACGACGGCATCTTCGTCATCGAGACCGGCGGCACGAAGATCCAGATGCCGCGCGACAAGATCCGCAGCATCACCTTCAAGCTGCCGCCGCCGCGGGCGGAGTTCTCCACCCCCGAGAAGACGTTCAACCGCTGGCGCGAGGCGGTGCTGCAGGGCGCCATGCCGAAGGTCATCGACTGCTACGCCCTGATGTACCAGGGCGTGCTCGCCTACCAGCTCGGCGAGGACAAGGAGGTCTTCGCGAAGATGAAGAAGGAGGTCGAGGGGACCCGCTTCGTCGTCAAGGAGACCAAGATCAAGGGGGACACGGCCGTCATCAAGGTCCAGCGCAAGCGCGGCGAGGACAGCGACACGGGCGAGCTGCGGTTCGTCCGCGAGAACGGCGAGTGGAAGCTCCTGCCCCCGATGTAACGCGGCCAGCCCGACGCGAGAGCGAACGAGCGCCGACGTGAGCCGGACCGCCACAGTCCTCGGCCTCCTCGGGGTCGCCGCCCTCCTCGCGGGCGCCCCCGGGCTCGCCCGCGCCGAGCGGCGCAACCCGCTGGACCCGTTCCAGACGGCGCCGGCCCCGGTGCGGCTCGCGGCGGCTTCCCAGCCGGCATCGCAGCCGGCATCGCGGCCCGCGGCCGCGTCGCAGCCCGCCTCCCCGCCCGCGTCCGCCTCGCAGCGGGTCATCTCGGGCGGCGAGATCGGGCCGCTGCGGTTCAACACCGGCCGCGCCTGCCGCGCCGACGCCGACTGCCCGCAGTCGACCATCTGCGAGCAGGACGTGTGCGTCTCGCTCCAGTTCCGCATCAACGCCGCCTACCTCTACTACCGCTCCGCCGGCCGCTCGTTCACCGAGGCGGCCGGCATCTACTGGCACCAGCGGGGCAACACCGGCTACAAGGTCGTCGCGCCCTTCTACTGGCACTTCTGGACGCCGGAGAAGAAGCTCCGCGCGGTGGCGCCGCTGTACTGGCGTGCCGAGGACCACAAGCGGGGGCTCGCGACGACGGTCATCCCGCCGGTCCAGTGGGGCTCGGCGCCGGGGGAGAAGTTCCTCCGCCTGTGGCCCATCGCGTTCTACAGCGACTACGGCGCGCAGGGGCAGAGCTTCACGCTCTTCCCGCTCGTGCACGTCGCGAAGCGGGCGACCTACTCCGCCGTCGCCACGCCGCTCGGCGGCTACGCGAGCGACCCGGCCACGGGGGAGACCCGCGGCGACGTGCTGCTCTACTACTGGCACCGCAAGCCCGGCTTCCGCGCCGACGCGGTGTGGCCACTCGTCTACTCCTCGCGCGGCCCGGCCCGCGCCACCACGTGGGTGGCGCCGCTGAACTTCTACTGGCGCCGGGGGGACCGGTCACACCTCGTCAGCGTGCCGTTCCTCTACTACGGCGCGGACCGCCGCGGCAGCGTCGCGTTCGCGCCGGCGCCGCCCATCGTCTACTACCGGCACCGCGACTACCGCTTCACGACGGTCTTTCCGCTCTTCTGGAAGTTCGGCACCCCGCAGCGCGGGCAGACCTGGATCCTGCCCCTCGCGTTCGCCGGCCACCGCGGCGCGCGCAGCCACCTCGTCGTCTTCCCGCTGCTGTGGCACTTCGGCCGCGCCGACGGGCACACGACCGTCTTCGCGAACATCTGGCACCACCGGGACCGCGCCAGCTCGTCGGCCGGGATCCTGCCCTTCGCGTTCTTTGGGTCGGACCGCCAGCGCGGCACGAGCCACGCGACGATCCTGCCGCTGTTCCACTACTCGACCGAGGCCTACGGCCGGCGCACGTTCCTGCTGACCCCGATCGGGATGCACGCGAACGACCGCGACACCGGTACGAGCTACACCTGGGTGCTCAACTACTACGGGCGCCGCGACCAGCAGCGCGAGGTCGACACCGTCGTCCCGCTCTACCTGCGCTGGAAGGACCTCGGCACCGGCACCACCGTGCAGGCGATCACGCCGCTGTTCTGGCTGCGCTCCGACGTGACCGGCCGCAGCCAGGTGCTCTTCCCGGCGGTGTGGCGCTTCTCCTCGGCGAAGTCGCGGGCGACCGCGACGCTGGTGCTGCCGATCTTCTTCCGCCACAGCTCCCCCACGTCGGAGACGACGGTCGTCGGGCCGGCGTACGCCCACCGCGACGAGCGGGGGTGGGCGGCCGGCCTCGCGCCCGTGCTCTTCGGCGGCGGCGGCCAGGACGGCCGCTACGGCGTGCTCTTCCCGTGGCTGTGGCACTTCAGCGACGCCGCGTCCTCGACCACCGTCGCGGCGCCGTTCTACCACCGGCGCGACCGGCGCGGCTGGGCCGCCGGCCTGGCGCCGCTCCTCTTCGCCGGCAACCGCGACGGCGAGAGGCACTTCGTCCTCTTCCCGCTGCTGTGGCGCTTCGCGAGCGAGCGGCAGGGCTACGCCACGACCGTCGTCGGCCCCGGGTACTACAGCCGCCGCCGGGACGGCTACCAGGCCGGCCTCGCGCCCATCGCCTTCTTCGGCCGCTCCGCCAAGAGCGAGCACCAGGTCGTGGCGCCGCTCTTCTGGCGCTTCTACGACCGCCGCACCGACGACGAGACGGTCGTGGTCGGGCCGGCCTACCGCCGCGTGGTCAGCGACCGGCTGCGCCGGTACGGGTTCTTCCCGCTCGTCGACTACACGCGCACGACCAAGCCGAACGACACGGTCGAGCTCACCGTGCTGCCGCTGCTGCGCCACGTCCGGCGCCCGGGCTACGACCTGTGGGTGACGCCGCTCGGCGGCCGCCTGCAGCAGCCGGCGGCGGGCCGCGACACCCTCGTCGTCGGGCCCTACGTCCACCACCAGAACCGCGCCGTGGACGCCCACGTGGTCGCGCCGCTCTTCGCGCACTGGCGCGACGCCCGGGACAAGTCGAGCACGACCCTCGCCCTGCCCCTCGGCGTGTACCGCACGACGCCCACGACGACCCAGGGCGTCCTCTTCCCGCTCCTCTGGTACTTCCGCGACCCGAAGGAGACCGCCCTCACGGTCTTCCCGCTCTACTCCCGCGTGCGCTCGGCCGAGCGCGACGTCGACGTCGCGTTCCCGCTCTACTGGTCGTTCCGCAGCCCTGCGCGGCGCACCTGGGTGGTCGGCCCCGGCTGGTACAGCGAAGGCCTGAAGCCCGCGAGCACGAGCCTCGGCGTGGCGCCGCTCTTCTGGTACCGCAGCACTCCGGCGCGGTGGTCGCTGACCGCGCTGCCGCTGTTCCACTACAGCCGCGCGGAGAAGGAGAAGCGGTCGCTCCTCGTCTTCACGCTCTTCGCGCGCGCCACCTACCCCGACGGCTACGCGGCGGGCCTCGCGCCCATCGCCTACCTGAGCGACCGCGGGCAGCAGCGCACCGGCTTCATCTTCCCCTTCCTGTGGCACCGCAGCGACGCCGCCGCCGACACCCACACGAACGTGGTCGGCCCGTTCCTCTACCGCCGGAACGGCGGCGCGCGCACCTACGGGCTCATGCCGGTGCTCTTCGCCCGCACCTACCCCGAGGGTGGCTCGTTCACCCTCGCCCCGGTGCTGCACGTGGGGACCTGGCCCGACCGCACGCGCGTGCTCACGCCCATCGCCGGCGTCAGCTACGGCAAGGGGCGCGGGCCGACGTGGGGCTACGTCGGGCCGTTCTGGTTCAACCGCAAGCAGAACTGGTCGGCCGACGGCCTCGCGCCGATCGTCTGGCGGTTCCACGACCTCGACCGCGACCGCCAGACCGTGGCGGTGGTCCCGCTGTGGTACTCGGCGACGCAGCCGGACAGCTCGTTCCACGCGGCCTTCCCGCTCGTCTGGCACTCGCGCACCATCGGCGTCGAGACGACGGTCGTACTGCCCTTCGTCTTCGACGTGAACCGCTTCTACCAGGAGCGGACCACGGTGGTCTTCCCGCTCGGGTGGCGCCACGCCAGCGCGGCGACGCAGACGAGCACCTGGGTGAGCCTGCCCAGCATCTACGTCAGAAACCGCGCGGACTCGAGCGACGCCTTCGTCTTTCCGCTGCTCTGGCACTGGGGCGGCCGCGACCGCTCGACCACGGTCGCGCTGCCGCTGTACTGGGATTTCAAGCGCGGCCAGGACCGCTCCACCGTCTTCTTCCCGCTGGTGTGGCGCTTCGGCCGGGCCGACGCGAACCACTGGGTGGTGCTGAACACCTACCTCAAGACCGGCAAGGGCCGCGACGCGGGCACGTACCGCTTCATCTTCGTGCCGCTCTTCGAGGTCAGCCGGCCCCGCCCTGCGGACCTGTCGTGGGACTTCCTCGGCGGCCTGGTCGGCTACTCGCGCATCGGCCGCAACCGCGTCCTGCGCCTCGGCTGGCAGGACATCTGGCTGACCCCGCTGCCGCCCAGGAAGCAGCCGGCGCCCCCGGCGAGCGTCCCCGCCAAGCGCTGACGCCTCGCGGTCGCGCCACACCGCGCGCGTACGCTTGCCTTGGCGCTCCTCGGCCTGCCGACCGATCGTCCTGCGGACTCCCCCCCTCGCCGTGCCACCGTCCCGCCCGTGGCCTCGACGCGCTGCTTCGTCTCGCGCGGCGGCGCGAGGATCTGGTGGGCCAGCCGCCGTCGCGCTTCTTCGCGGCGCCGGTTGCGATTGCGGGGTGCGGACGGAGTGGACGGGCGGCGGGGCTACTTGTCGGTGCGGACGAAGCGTTGGTCGATGGTGTCGTTGGTGAACGGGGCCGGGATCTCGCAGGCGTTGCCGTAGGCGGGATCCGGATCCACCACGCAGCTCTTCGTGGGCGGCGTGGCGCAGGCGCTCAGGTCCTTGCGGATCCAGTCACGGTTGAGACACACGTGCAGCGGCTTCGACACGCCGATGTTGCCCACCCGGTCGTAGGCCACGACCGCAGCGCAGAACCAGCCGTCCGGGATTCCCGTGGCGGCGTCGAAATGATCGCCTTCGCAGAGCGGCGATCCCGCCGTGATCGGCGGGATCGAGTAGACCGCGGGCTCCTTCAGGCTCGGGCTCACGAACGGGTGGCGCATCACGTACGGCGCCTGGACCTCGTCGCTGAGGTCCTTGCACAGCGGCTCAGACGAGGCGGTCACCGAACTGTCCCCGAGCGCGCCGCACTGGGCGGGGTGCTCCGCCCCGACCCAGTCACGGTAGTCGCCGTCGCCGGCGACGGGAACGGGCGCCAGGTCCAGGACCAGGACGTTGTCAGGGTCGTTCAGCAGGCCCACCGCCCCGACTTCGCGCAGCGGCGGCTCGTTGACGCCGGTGCAGATCCCGCCGACGCTGGCGACGAGCGGGGGGGTCGGCTGCCACTGCGCGCCGACCTTGATCCGGTCCGGGAGGATGTAGAGGCGGACGCGGCTCTGGTCGGTCAGCGCGATCGGCGGGATCTCCATGCCGGTCACGAAGTTGCCGCGGTCCTCGACGCGCGTCCGCATGAACATCGCCTGGGGGATCATCTCGCCGTCCTGCAGGTGCACGAGCCGCGCCGGCTCGGGGTTCGGGGTGCCCGGCGCGGCGAACGCGTGGACGAAGTTCATGAGCGGGTCCATCGCGTGACCGCACTGGAGGACCGTCTTGTCGGCGCTGCACGGCGCGATGCGGCACTGGCCGCAGTCGGCCGGGCACGTGTGGCAGTTCTCGAGCGGGAAGCTGCACACGGAATCGCCGCACGCATGGCAGTCGGCCGGGCAGTTCTTGACCGTCTCGTTCAGGCCGCTGTCGCAGCGGCCGTTGCCGCAGATCGCGGCGCAGTCGGCCGGGCAGGTGGTGCCGTTCTCCGCAATGTCGCACACGCCATCGCCGCAGGACGGCGTCCCGCCGCAATCGACCGGGCAACTGTCGACCGTCTCGCCGAGGGTGTCCTCGCACTGGCCGTTGCCGCACATCTTCAGGCAGGCCACCGACTTGGCCGGGAAGATCGTCGGTGAGACGAGCGCGACGCGCGGCGGGGTGTTGTCGACGGAGAACTGCAAGGTGGTGTTCGACTCGTTGCCGAGCATGTCCTTGGCGCGCCAGAGGAGCTGCGGGTTGATCATGCTGGTGGGCAACTGGTTCGTGTCGAAGTAGCGGCCGAAGGTGCCCCCGGACCCCGAGCTGCTCTCGAGGAACAGGTCGAGTGCGGTCCCGCCCGTGGCGAGGTCCAGTTCGACCTTCACGCTGGCCGGGTCGACCGCGGAGTGGTCGTCGGTGACCTGCACCTGCAGGTGGGTGGTCCCGCCCACCATTTCCCAGGCGAGCGGCGCCACGGGGGTCAGCACCGGGCCGGTGCGATCGATGAAGAAGGTGATCGCCGCCGTGCCGGTCGCGCCGCTCTGATCGCTCGCCCGCACGAGCAGGGTGTGCGCGCCCTCGGCAAGCGAGGCGGCGACGTCGTGGGTCGCGGTCGCCGAGTAGTCCTTCACGCCGGCCGCGGCGGCCGGAAGCCCGAGGTCGAGCGCCGCGCCCTCGAGCAGGACCTCGGGCACGGCCGCGGCCAGGCCGTCGTCCGCGTCCGTGATCGTGAACTTGATCGTGAGCGTGGGCTTGACCGCCTCGCCCACGCCCGGCCGCTCGATAGTGATCACCGGCGGCCGGTTGCCGGGGCCATCCCCGAGCCCGCCGTCGGGAATGCCGCCGTCGGGGATGACGACTGCGCCGTCGTCCCCCGTCGCCGGGCCGTCGGCGACGCTGGTGTCGGCGACGGAGCGGTCGGCGCCGCCGTCGAACTGCAGGATCGGGCCATCCGTCGTCGGGAGGAAACCGGGGCCCCCGGACGAGCACCCCCCTCCCGCGAAAACGACAGCCGCCCCCAGGAGAATCCACGACCTGCCGGACATTTGGGTCATCGTGAGCTCCGACTGCGATTGACGCCCGGCAATGGTATCATGGACGCCCGACCCGGCATAGAAACGGCCGGGCCGCGCGGACCGGCCACGCCGGCCATGGACGCAAGAAGGAGCTCGGGGAACCACGGTGCGCCTCGGCAACCGCATGACGCTGGCGATGCTGATCGTCGCCGGCCTCCCGCTGGCCCTCGCGGGGTGGAGCTCCGTCCACCTGGCCGAGCGCGAGCTGGGCACGCGCACGGGCGACCTGCACCGGGCGGTGGCGCGCCAGATGGCGACGACCGTGGGCGATCAGGTCCGCGCGGCCGTCCGCGAGGTGAAGCTCGCCGCCGCCGCGTTTCGCTTCGAGGGGCTGACGCCCGAGGAGCGGCAAGGCGTGCTGCGCCTGGTCTTCCGCCAGACGCACGGCGCGAGCGCCGTCGTGCTCCTCGACGACAGCGCCCGGCAGGCCGCGCCCGCGGTGTACCTGGGCCAGCGCTCCGCCGACGCCTCTCTCGCGGACCGTCCGCCGCTCACCGACGAGGACGTCGACCGCCTGGGCGCGAACATCCCGTTCTCGGCCGGGCGCGAGGTGGGCGCCGCGATCGGGCCGGTGTACGTCGCGTCCGACGGCACCCCGCGCCTGGCGGTGGCGGCGCGCACCTCGGGCGGGCTCGTGCTCGCCGTGGAGCTCACCGTGCCGGTGCTGCTGTCCTCCGTCGGCAGCCCGCGGCTCGGCGGCCGCGGCCGCGCGTTCGTCGTGGACCGCGGCGGGCGCGTGGTCCTCGACGACGACCGCGCCGTGGTGGCCGCGCGGCAGGACCGCTCGGCGTGGCCGCTCGTGCACGCGGCGCTCGGCGGCGAGGAGATCCCCGGGCGCTACCGGGACCCGCTCCTCGGCGAGGCGATCGGCGCCGCCGCGCAGGACGCCGATCTGGGGTGGGCGGTGGTCGTGGCCGAGCCGGCGCGCGACGCGCTGCAGGGCGCCCGCGCGCTCGTGCGGCGCACCCTCGCGTGGCTGATGGTCGCGCTGCTCGCGGCGGCGGTGCTGGGCGTGCTCACCGCCCGCGCCGTCACCCGCCCGGTGCGCGCGCTGCGCGCCGGCGCCGTCGCCATCGAGGCCGGCGACATCGCCCACCGCGTCCCCGGCGACGAGCGCGGCGACGAGCTCGGCGATCTCGCGCGCGCGTTCAACGCCATGGCGACCGAGGTGCAGCGCTGGCGCACCGAGCTCGAGGGGCGGGTCGCCGACAAGACCCGCGAGCTGCGCGAGGCGCAGGAGCTGCTGCTCCGCGCGCAGAACCTCGCGGCGCTCGGGCAACTCGGCGCCGGCGTCGCCCACGAGATCAACAACCCGCTGGCGGGCCTGCTCGGCATGACCCAGATCCTCCTCGCCCGCGAGCCGGCCGGCACCCCGCTGCGCGACCGGCTCGCCGCGATCGAGCAGCAGGCGCTGCGCATCCGCGACATCGTCGAGAACCTGCGCCGTCTCGCGAGCGGCGGCGAGGGCATCACGCTCGTGCCGACGAGCGTCGGCGACCTCATCGACGGCGCGCTCGCCGTCGAGGCCCCGCGCCTCGCCGGGCAGAAGGTCGCGATCGTCAGGGAGCTTCAGGAGGTGCCGCCGGTCGCCGCCGACCCGGCGCAGATGAAGGAGGCGCTCCTGCAGATCATCAGCAACGCCCGCCGGGCGATGCCCGACGGTGGCACGCTCACCGTGTCCGCCCGCGCCATCGAGGGTCGCCTCGTGGCCGTCCGCCTCGCCGACACCGGCGAGGGGATCCCGCGCGAGATCCAGGAGCGGATCTTCGAGCCGTTCTTCACGACGAAGCGAGACTGGCAGGCGAAGGGGCTCGGCCTCACCCTGGCCAACCGGATCGTGGAGCTGCACCGCGGCCGGATCACCGTGGACAGCGCGCCGGGTGAGGGCGCCGCCTTCACGATCACCTTGCCGGTGATGCAGGCGAGGACGCTGGCATGACCGCTACGCTCCGGTGCCTCCTCGTCGCCACCGTCGCCCTGGCGGCGTGTGAGCGGCGCACCCCGCCCGTGCCGCCCCCCCCCGCGGCGCCGGCCTCTCGGCCCGCCGCCGCGTCCGCCCCGGCGCCGCAGGCATTGCTCTCGGCGGCGAAGGGCGAGGTCGAGGTGAAGCGCGGCGCCGCGTGGCAGCGGCTCGCCGCCGGCAGCCGCCTCGACCGTGACGACGTCATCCGCACCGCCGGCGGCTCTGCCGCCACGGTGAGCATCGAGGACATCGAGGTCCAGCTCCAGGCGAGCACCGAGGTGAGCCTGCGCGAGCTGACGGCGACCGCCTCCCGGGTCCGCCTGGAGCGCGGCCGTCTCGGTGCGAGCGTCGCCTCCGACCGGGTCGTGCTGAAGGTCGAGAGCTCGGGCTCGAGCGCGGTCGCCGAGGCGCGCCGCGGCCGCTTCGCCGTCTTCACCGACGGCAAGGGCTTGGTGGCGGTCACCGCGACCGCCGGCGAGGTCAAGCTCGCGAGCTCGGGCGGCGACGCGCTGCTCGGCGCCGGCGAGCGCGCGGTCGTGGTCAAGGACGCCGCGCCGCACCGCGAGGCGGTGCCGGCGTCGGTGTTCCTCAAGGTCAAGTGGCCCGAGGTGGCGACGAACGCGAAGGCGGTGGTCGTCCGGGGCCGCGCCGACATCGGCGCCGCGGTCGCGATCAATGGCCAGCCGGCCGAGGTCGGCGCCGATGGCACCTTCACCGCGACCGTCGCCGTCGCGCGGGGGCCGAACGATCTGGAGGTCGTCGCCACGGACCTGGGCGGCCGCTCCGCGGCGGCCCGCGGCGTCGTCCAGGTCCAGCGCAGCGCGCCGCGCATCGAGGTGGAGAAGCCGGTATGGAAATGACCCGGGGGCTCGCGGCCCTGGCGGCGCTCGCCGCGCTCGGCGCCGCCGCGAACGCCCGCGCGACCCCGGCTGGCCTGAGCGCCGCCGCGGCCCGACCCCTCGTCGCCGACGGCCGCACCGGCGTGCCGATCGCGGTCCGCGGCGCGCCCGGGCCGCTCGAGGGTGAGCGGGCGGATCTCCCGGCGCTGCCGATCGTGCGCTGCGAGGGCGCCGCCGCCCTGCCCGCCCGGCCGGGCCACCCGCCGGTCGTGCTGCCGCCGGCTCGGCCCTCGGGTTACACGCTGGCCTGCACCGTCGAGGCGCGCGGCGCGGTCGCGCGCTTCGCCCTGCCCGTGGCGGCGCCCCCGCCGGGGTTGTACCTCGAGGTCGCCCCGGCGCACGTCGCCGGCGGCGGCGCCGTCATCCAGGTGCGCCCGTTCCTCATCGAGCGTGAGGCGGTGCGGCGCCCGACCGGCGTGCGCCTCGCGGCCAGCGTCGGCACCCTCGCCCCCGCCGCCGGCGGCTGGACCCTCACGCTGCCGCCGGGCGCGGCCCCGCGCACCGTCGCCATCGTCGCCTGGGCGGAGGGGCACGCGGCCGCCGCGTTCGTCCCGGTCGCGGGCCACGTCGAGGTCCCGGTGCGCACGAAGGGCGCCGCCTCCGTCACCGTGCGGCTCCCCGGGGGCTCCTTCGGGCCCGTGCTGGTCAAGCGCGACCGGGTCACGGTGCCCGTCGTCGTGCCGCCGGGCGTCGGCCGCGCGGTCGCCCGCGCCACCGACGCCCGCGGCGAGGCGCGCGAGGAGATCGTCGACCTGCACCCGCCGCCCCTCGCGCGGATCGCCGCGCTCGGCGCGTCCGACGCCGCCGCCGACGGCTCCGGCCGGGTCCTCGTCGCGGTGTCGGCCGAGGACGGCGGCCCCGCGCCGGCAGGTCTCCGCCTGCGCGCGCGGGCGGAGCGCGGCCGCGCCGGCGCCGCGCTCGCCCGCGGCCCGGGGCTGTGGGAGGTGCCGTACGCGGCCCCGGCGAGCCTCGGCCCCGATCGCGTCGTCGTGACCGTCCCCGGCGTCGGCGAGGCCGCCGCCAGCCTCGCCGTCGTGCCGGCGTCGCCCGCCGAGATCCGCGTCGCGGTCCCCACGCAGGCGCTCGGGCCCGGCGCCGCGTGGCATGCCTCGATCATCGTGCGCGACGGCGCCCGCAACGTCGTCCGCACGGTGACGCCGACGGCGACGCTCGACGGACGCCCGCTCGCGGTCACGCCGGCCGGTCCCGGCTGGATGGTCGCGGCCACGGCTCCCGTGCGCGTGCCGCCGAGCGGCGCGGTGATCCTCGAGGTCCGCGCGGGCGAGGCGCGCGCGCGGGAGATCCTGCCGATACGCGCCGCGCCCGCCGCGTCGGCCAGCCTGACGGTGGCAGCGGCGGGGCGGACGGCGGAGCTGAACGTACGCGCCCGCGATCGCCACGGCAACGCGGTGCCGGCGAGCGGCTTCGAGCTGCGCGTCGACGGGGCGCGACCGGGCCCGGCGCGGCCGGCGGGCGACGACGTCCGGGTGGCGCTCGCCGCCGAGCCCGACGCCCGCGCCGCGGACGTCGAGGTGGTGGCTGGCGGCCGCACCCTCGCGCGCGCGCGCGTCCGGTTCGCGCCGCCTCTGCACGCGCTGGTGCTCGGCGGCTGGGCCGGCGGCGGGCTCCTCACTGGCCTCGGCGATCTGACCACCGCGCGCGCCGCGGCTGGCCTCGGCCTGCGCCGCGGCATCGGCCGCTTCGAGCTGACGCTCACCGCCGGCGTGGAGGGCTACCTCTGGAGCGACACCGTGCAGGTCGCGGCCGGCGGCGCCGCGCTCGCCGTCGACCGCAGCCTCAAGGTCCTCGGCGTGCCGCTGGCGCTCCGGGCGCGGCTCCCGCTGCGCCCGTGGCTCGGGGTGGCCGCGGCCGCGGCCTTTGTGCCGACGTTCGTCCGCGGCACGTCGGACCCGCGGCTCCAGAGCCCCGAGCGCTTCGGCCGCACCCTCCCGGGCGCCCGCCTGGGGCTCGCGGGGGACGTGGCGGTGGGCCCCGGACGCGCCGTGCTCGGCGTGAGCTACGGCTGGGCGCGGCTCAGCGACACCCCCATCACCGGCAACGTGGACGGTCTCTTCGTCGGGCTCTCGTACGAGCTGTGGCTCGTCGATCTCGGATTATGAGAAAGGGACCCTGGGAGGGTCCCTTTGACCCCCCGCGCAGAGTGCTGGCAGGCAGAGCCCGCCAGCACTCACGCGAATACTGAAGCGAGGGAACTCATGCTGGAGCTGAAGCGCGCGCAGGAGCGACTCGAGGCGGCCCTCACCGCCGGCGACCCCGAGGCCGTCCGCACCGCGGCCCGCGACCTCCTCGAACGGTCCCGCACGACCGCCCTCACCGCGGCGCCGCCCCCCGAGGCCCCGCTCGGGCTGGGGCACGCCAGTCGCCTCGTGGACCTCGGGCTGCAGGCTGCGTCGATGGTACACGAGCTGCGGCAGCCGCTCTCCGGCATCAAGGCGTTCGCCCAGCTGATCGAGCGTTCGCCCGACGGCTCGCGGGCGGTGACCGAGAAGGCGGCGGCGATCGTCCGCCACGCCGAGGCGATGGAGGCGATCTGCGCCCGCCTCCGGTCGTACGCGCGCGGCGAGCCGCCGCACCGGCGTCCGGGCGACGTCAACGCCGCCGTCGCCTCGGCCCTCGAGATGCTCCGCTTCGACCTGCGCAAGACCTCGATCACGGTCGAGACCGTTCTCGCGCCCGACCTGCCCGCGGTCGCGGCCGATCCGATCGAGATTCAGCAGGTGCTCGTCAATCTGGTGCGCAACGCCAGGGACGCCCTCGGGAATCGCCCCGGGCGCGTCCGCATCGCGACGGCCGCGGACGACGCGGCGGTGACCGCGACGGTCACGGACGACGGGCCCGGCGTGCCGGCCGAGATGCGAACGCGGCTCTTCCAGCCCTTCGCGACCGGCGGCAAGGAGGGCGGCCTGGGCCTCGGCCTCTTCCTGAGCCGCCAGCTGGCGGAGGCGGCCGGCGGCGCCCTCGAGCTGCTGGACGGCGACCGGGGCGCGGCCTTCCGGCTGCGGCTGCCGCGCCTGGCCGCGGAGGCGGGCGCCGGCGTTGACACCTCCCGGGGCGCGTGAGAACGTTCATGCTGGAGAGGGCGCAGGCGGGCCGGTGACGCGGACGACGGCAGCTCTGAAGCTCGGCGCGACCCTCCTGCTCGCGGCGCTCGCCGCCTGCAGCGAGACGGCGGCGCCCCGCCCGGGCGCCGAGCTGACCCTCGTCGAGCCGGACACCGGCCACGCCGGCGTCCCGGGCCGCGTCGCGATCCACGGCACCGGCTTCTGGCTGCCCATCCGCACCGACCTCGGCGGCGGCGCCGCGCGCGCCGTCGAGCTCGCGGCCCGGATCGGCCCCGCCGCGCTCTCCGAGGTCCGCCTGGAGGCGGCCGGGGTCGTCACCGCCGCGGTCCCGCCGACGCTGCCGCCCGGCGAATACGACGTCGCCCTCACCTTCCCCGACGGGAGCGTCGCCAGCCGCGACGCCGCCTACCGCGTCGTGTCGCCGATCGAGGCCGCGCTCGCCGTGGCGCCCGGCGACCTCGCCCCGGGCGAGGAGGCCGCGGTCACCATCACCGTCAGCTCGGTGGTCGATCTCCCGGTCCGCGTGGGCCCGGCGCTCGCGGCCGCCACGCCGGGGGGGGCGTTCGTGGCGGAGCTCGGCGAGCTCGACGCGACGCTCGAGCCGCGCGGGGTGACGACGGTCCCCGGGACGCTGCGCGCGGCCGCCGGCGCGGAGGCCGGCGCGGACGGCGCGCTCACCGTGACGGTCGGCTGGAGCCTGGCCGCCCTCACCGACGTGGCGACGGCGCAGGCCGCCGTGCGCCTGGTCGGGCCGGCGCGCCTCGAGGCGGCGCTCACCACGGCGCCCGCGGCGAT
>DASXVK010000036.1:0-3270 GCA_036504295.1 Polyangia bacterium | reverse complement strand
CGCGGCCGCGGAGCCCGCGCCCACCGCCGCGCCCGCGGAG
The DNA here is from genome assembly GCA_036504295.1 of Polyangia bacterium. Lineage (GTDB taxonomy): Bacteria > Myxococcota_A > Polyangia > JACRCY01 > JACRCY01 > DASXVK01. The sequence continues at coordinate 3,230 of DASXVK010000036.1, read as the reverse complement.
CCCGCGCCGGGCGCCGCGCCCGCGCCGGCCGACCCCTGCGGCGACGCCGCCATCACGCTCGTGCACCTCCAGTACACCCCCTCGGGCCGCGTCGCCGCCGCGACGACCGCGGACGCGCCGGCCTCGTCGCCGGCAGCCGCCGCCCTGACCGAGGCCATCAACGCCCTGCGCACCGCCCAGGACGCCGACACGGTGGCGTGCGCGCTGCTCATCTACGTCTCGAGCTTCTGCGAGCGCGCCATCTTCTTCAACGTGCGCAAGGGCGCGCTCCGCAGCCACGACTGCACCGGCAAGGACATCGACGTCGCGCGGCTCAAGGAGCTCAGCATCTCCGGCGAGGAGCCGTCGGTGTTCCGCGACGTGATGGCGGGCCGCTACCCGTACCGCGGCGCGCCCGGCGAGAGCGCCGCCATCGAGGCGCTCGCCGCGGTGATGCCGCCGCCCCTCGGCGACGTCGTCGTGCTCCCGATCGCGGTGCGCCACCGGGTGGTGAGCGTGGTCTACGGCGACCGCCTGATGACCGAGCTCACCGAGGCGGGCATGACCCGCGTCGCGCTCGAGGCCGGCATCGCCTACGAGCGCGTGATCGCCTCGCGCAAGGAGTCGACGACGAAGTCGGCGTAGCGCCCGCTGCGGCTCTTCTGAACGCCGGGGCGGGGTTATACCAGGTAGATCTCCGGCTTGCTCTGGCGCGCCTCGCCCGAGAGGAGCTGCGCGCTCTGCGCCTCGCGGCGGTCCGCCTCGCGCTTCAGCTCGTCCCACAGCTCCGGGTGCCGCGCCACGAACTCGTAGAAGCTCTGTGCCGGCAGCTCCACCACCTCGCAGTCGCGGGTCGTGGTCACCGTCGCGTTGGGCGGCGCGCCGCCGCGCAGGAGCGACATCTCGCCGAAGTAGCTCCCTTCGCCGAGCAGCGCGACCGGGACGGCGAGCCCGTCGGCGCGCCGGCGCATGACGCGGACCTCGCCGAGGAGGATCAGGTAGAGCCCGCCGCGCCGGCCGCCCTCGACGAGGATGTCGGTGTTCGCGGGGTAGCGGCGCGCGCGCAGCCGGGACGCGAGCGCGGCCCGCTCCGGCATGCCGAGCGGCGCGAAGAAGGGTGCGGTGGCGATCAGGGTCTCGACCAGGCGCTCGCGGTAGAAGCGCCGCAGCGTGCGGGCCACGTCGGGGTAGCGGCCGCTGAGCTGGTCCAGGAGCTGCCGCGAGATCTCGAAGAGCTCCACCTCGTCCATCGCCTCGACGGAGGCGTGTCGCCGGCGGTCGCTGAGCACCGCGAACTCGCCGAAGAACGTGCCCGGCCCGAGCTGCGCGACCTCGACGGGCGGGCCGCTCGGCTGGTTCTTGAGCACGCGCACGTGGCCGCCGACCATGATGTAGAACGCGTCGCCGGCGTCGCCCTCGCGCAGGATCATGCTGCCCGCCGGCTCGCGCTTGAGCGGCGCCGCGGCGATCAGATCGACGAACGCCTGCTTGGGGAGAGCCGAGAGCAGCGGCACCGGCGGCACCTCGACCGAGATGCGCGTCGGCATCGGCGTCGCGAGCGCCTCCAGGGTCTGCTTCTCGTCGCTGTCGAACGGGTCGAGGGCGTCGTCGACCTCGGGCTCGGCCACCTCCAGGAGGTCGCTGTCGTGGAGGCGAATGGCGCCGCCGGGGCGCGCCATCATCGTCTCGGCCTCGTTCGCGACCTGCGAACGGATGAGCGCGCTCGGCAGCGAGTCGTCGTGCAGCGGCGTCATGCCGAGCTGTACCCACCGGCTGGGGCCGCCCTCGAGCTGGGGCGCCGAGGTGCGCTCCGGATCGAAGAAATCCGACGGCGGCCGTGGCGGGTCGAACGACGGCACGAGCGCGGCGGGCACGCCGGGCAGCGGCGGCAGCGCGTCGGGCTCGCCGCTGCGCCGAACCGGCGGCGCGGGCTGCGGCGGCGTGGCGCACAGCGGCGGCATCGGGGCGAGCGGCGGCATCGGCGGCGCCGGCGGGAGATCGCCGGGCGGGGCGATGGGCAGCGGCACGGCGGCGGCGAGCGCGTCGGGCGAGGTGTCGGGCTCGGGCAGCTCGGGCGGCAGCAGCACCCGGCTCTCGTCGATGATGTCCGGGTTCGCGACCCGCGCGGGCACCGCGAGCCAGCGCCCCTCCATGTCCTGGATGCGGATCATGCCCGTCTGCTGCCGCAGCCCCTGCGTCTCGGCCAGCTCGGCCAGGAGCGCCTGGGTGTCGCGGTGCTCGGGCTCCAGCTCGAGGATGCCCTTGCAGACGGCCATCGCCTGCACCAGCCGCCCCTCCTGGGCATACGCGACCGCGACGTTGCGGTACATCTCGACCGCCTCGTCGTTGCGGCCGAGCTCCTTCAGCACGAAGGCGAGCTTCAGGCGGAGCACGAGGTTGCCGGGGTCCGCGCGCAACGCGTGAGCGTAGTCCTTGAGGAGGCGCTTGAGCTGACGGGGGGCCAGCTTCTCGGTGTTCGCCACGATCACGCTCCCGGGTTCGTGATGCCGGGCCGTTGGTCTGCCGGACCGACGGCGCTCAGCCCTTCGGGACGAGGGGGACGGGGATCTCGACGCGGACCGGGTCCCCCACGAAGGCGGGGAAGCGCCACCGCCCCACCGCCGACTTCATGCACGCATTCATCGCCTCGTCGACGCGGGGCGAGAGCTGGATGTCGCCGACGGTCCCGTTGCCGCGCACGGCGAACGCGAGGGTCATGTTCACCGACACGCCGTGCAGGTCGGAGTTGCGCTTGAGCGCCCGCTCGTAGCAGGTCTGGAACTGGCCCTTGTTGCCGCGGACCACGGCGACCACCGCGGCCTGCGACAGCTCGCCGTCACGCGGGACGCGCGGGCCCGCGGCCCGCGGCGGTGCGCCGACGGTGCCGAGCAGGCGCAGCAGCTCCGCGTCGTCGATCTTCAAGGTGGAGGGCTGGTTCAGCGCCGCGGTGAGCGCCGCCCGGAGCTTCGCCACCTTGTCCTTCAGCTCGTCGGACTCGGTCTTGCACTCGGTCGCCGCGCCCCGCGCCTTGCGCAGCTCGGTGTCGTCCGGCTGGCGCGTGAAGGCGAAGCCCAGAGACCCGATGACCGCGAGCAGCAGCGCCACGATGATGACCTTGGCCTTCGCGCCCATCCCGACCACCGGAATCTGCATCGTTCCCGTCTGGCTCACGGGGGACATGATCGCCTGAATGGCCAGCCCACGCAAGCACTGGCGGCGGTCGTCGGCGCCGGCCCGCGGCGACTCAGCCG
>DASXVK010000035.1:0-1844 GCA_036504295.1 Polyangia bacterium | reverse complement strand
TCGTCGACCGCATGAGCGTCCCCTACCTCGAGGGCGCCACCATCGACTTCGCGGACACGATCGAGAAGCAGGGCTTCACGATCGACAACCCGAACGCGCAGAGCTCGTGCGCGTGCGGCGGCTCGTTCGCCTGATCCGTCGTCGGCCCGCTCAGCGGGCCTTGGCAGGTCCCAGGAGGACGGTGAGCACCAGGTGCTCGCCGTCCTCCGTCGTCTCCACCACCTGGTGGCCGCGCATGCGCGCCCACGCCGGCACGTCGACAGCCGCGGCCGGGTCGGTGGCGAGCACGGTGAGGCGTGACCCCGCCGGCAGGCCGCGCGCGGCCTTCGCGGCCGCGATGACGGGCGCCGGGCAGAGCAGTCCGCGCGCGTCCACCACGACGGCCGCCTCGGTGCTTTCGCGCCGGTTCGGTGCATCGAGGTGCCGATCCGGCGGCGAAGCACCGAGCTGGGAGGGTGAGCCCGTCACAGGTCGATCACCCCGAGGCGGCTGCGCACGGACCGGATGATGCCGGGCAGCACGTCGGCGAAGCGCTCGACGTCCGCCGCCCGGGTGCCGCGCGGCAGGGCGAGCCGCACGTTGCCGTGCGTGAGCACCCCCATGGCGGCCAGCACGTGGCTCGGCTCGAGCGTGCTCGACGTGCAGGCGGAGCCGCTGCCGACGGCGAACCCGGCGGCGTCCAGGGCGCCCACCACCGCCTCGCCGTCGACGAACAGGCAGGAGAACGTCAGCACGTGCGGCAGCCGTCCCTCGTCGGGGCCCGCCACGTCGACGTCCTCGATCTCCGCCGGGATGCGCTCGCGCAGCCGCCGGACGAGGGCGCGCCGCGTCTCGTCGGCTGCGGCCCGGTCGGCGAGCGCCGACTCCAGCGCCACCGCCGCCGCGAGCGCCGCCGGCACGCTGACGCCCCCGGGGAACCAGCGGTCCTCGTCGGACGGCCGGTCGGGGGAGCGTCGCACTCCGGCACGCACGACGAGCACGCCGAGCCCGGGCGGTCCGCCCCAGTCGCCCGGGTTCGCGGCGAGCACGTCCCACGCGTCACCCACGGGCACGTGCCCGAGGCTGGCGCCGGCGTCGACGAGCAGCGGCACCCCGGCGGCGCGGGCCGCGGCGTGCACGGCCTCGACGGGCTGGAGCGTCCCCACCTCGCCGTTGGCGTGCTGGAGCGCGGCGAGGGCCACGCCCGGACGCGTCAGCGCCGCCGCGAACGCCTCGTCGTCCACCCGCCCGGTGCGCGCGACGGGGACCGTGACTCGCCGGCCGGCCCCGCGCGCGGCGGCGAACTCGGCGGCCTGGAGCACCGCGGCGCGTTCCACGGCCGAGACGACGATGTCCGCACCGACCCGGCGGCGGCCGAGGGCGACCGTCGAGACGGCCGTGTGGAGGGCGGCGGTGTGGGAGGGCGCGAGGTCCACCTCCTCGGTGCGTGCCCCGACGGCGGCGGCCAGCGCCTCCCGCGCGCCGTCGAGCAGCGCGCGGGCGCGACGCCCCTCGGAGTGGAGCCGCCGGGGGTCCGCCCAGCCCTCGTCCAGGGCAGCGAGGAACGCGTCGCGCGCCACCGGCAGCAGGGGGGCCTGACCACCCGCGTCGAGCACCACCCGGTCGACCGTCACGGGGAGAACCTAACCCGCAACGGCGCACGTCATGACGGTTCGGGACCCTGCGTCACGACATGGCAGAACACCCGGTGCAGCACCGGACCCGCGCGCTACGCTGGGCCGGCCGGGGACTAAAGTCCCAGGCCTCAGGGTTAGTCGCCGCCCCGTCGGGCCGTAGTGGAAGGCAGGCCGTGCACCCGGTCCACCGACGCCGCTCACGCCGCCGCCGCGCCATCGCGGGCTCGG
>DASXVK010000034.1:0-4638 GCA_036504295.1 Polyangia bacterium | reverse complement strand
GTCGCCGAGCTGCCCGTAGGTGTTGCTCCCCCAGCACTTCATCGTGTCGTCGGTGAGCACCGCGCAGGCGTGGTACCCGCCCACCGCCAGCGAGCGGGCGTTCGTCACCCCGGCGACCACGACCGGGGCGCCGCGGTCCAGGTTGTTGCCCTCGCCCAGCTGGCCGGAGTTGCCCATGCCCCAGCACTTGACCGTGCCGCCGGGCACGATCACGCAGGTGTGCTGGGCCAGGTGGGCGCTCGGGCTGTCCGCCTGCACCTGGCAGAGGCCGCCGGCGCAGGTGCCGCCGGTGCAGAGCGCGCCCTCGGCGCGCCGCGCGTCGGCCGGGCAGGCGCCACTGGCGCCGTTGCACGTCTCGGCCACGTCGCAGGCGCCGGCCGCCGCGCGGCAGGTCATGCCCGCCGCCACCAGCGCATCCGCCGGGCACGACGCCGCGCTCCCCGTGCACACCTCGGCCACGTCACACGGCCCGACCGCCGCGCGGCAGGTCGTGCCCGCCGCGGCCAGCGCATCCGCCGGGCACGTCGCCGCGCTCCCCGTGCACGTCTCGGCCACGTCACACGGCCCCGCGGCCGCCCGGCACACCTCTCCCGCCGGCACGAGCGCGTCCGGCGGGCACGCGCCGCTGACGCCGTTGCAGGTCTCGAACACGTCGCACGGCCCCGCCGCCGGGCGGCAGATCGTGCGGTCGTCCTTGACGCTGTCCGCCGGGCACGCGGCCGCGATGCCGTCGCACGTCTCGGCCACGTCGCAGGTCCCCGCCGCCGCGCGGCACACGGTCCCGGCCGCCACCCGCGCGTCCGCCGGACACGCGGCCTCGGTGCCCGTGCACGTCTCGGCCGCGTCGCAGGGGCCGGCCGCGGCGCGGCACGTCGTCCCGGCCGCCGCCCACGTGCAGCTCGCCGTGCAGCACGAGCCGGGCGCGCCGTTGCTGGCCCCGAGGTCGCACTGCTCGCCGGCCTCGGGGACGCCGTTGCCGCAGGCGCCGGCGAGCCGGTACTTCGCGGTCAGGTACGCCTCGACCGCCTGCCGATCGGCCGCGCTCAGGGCGCCGCCGTACACCAGCACCTCGGCGATGCGGGCGTCGGAGAATTCGACCTGCGTGGGCATGTAGCCGCTGAGCGACAGCCCGTTGGGGCCCACCACGCCTCCCGCGTTGCTGTAGAGCTGCGCGCCGCCGCGGAAGATCGTGGTGAGCGCCCCCGTGCTCACCGACGAGTAGAGGTACGGGTTGGCGGTCGCCGTGGGGCTGAGGGTCGAGGGCGAGATCCAACCTTCGTGGTAGGCCTTGTCCTCCGCCGCGTTCCACCAGCCCAGCAGCCAGTTGTTGGCCAGGCCGTTGAGGATGCGGCCACGGGTGGTGCCGCTCATCTGCGCCACGTAGATCACGGTGACGGGCGCCGGGAAGTTCGTCGCCACCGTCATCGTCTGCTGAGCCGCGGCCGCGGTCGCGAGCGCCGGGCGGCCATTGATCGCATTGGCCACCACGGTCGGCTGGCGCGAGGCCGTGGCCTGGGTGAGGTGGTTCCCGGTCCCGCTCTGGTCGGCCCACGTGGCCACGCCCGTGCCGTTCATCGTGAGGCCGGTGCTCGCCTCCACCCACAGCCGGAGCCCGGCCACGCTCTTGGGGGTCGGCGTCACGGCGAGGGTGCCGAGCTTGATGTTGTAGGGGCTGGCCGTCTTCGTGGCGTAGAGGACCCCAACCGGCCCGGTGGGGGCGCCCTCGGAGAACGCCGTCAGCCCGCTGGTGCTCGTGAGGAGCTCGGTCGCCTCGTTGAGCCAGTCGGTCGCGCTCGTGTCCCAGCCGCCCGCCGCGGAGCGCTTCTTGTAGTAGATGTGATTGGCGGTCGGGTACCCGGCCCAGAAGTAGTACAGCTCGCCGGTCGCCAGGTGGCGCGTGATGGCCGCCGCGGAGCCGACCGGCACCCCGGACTGCAGCGCCGGGGTGTCGGTCCCCCAGGAGCCATAGTAGGTCGTGTTGGCGGCCGAGTAGGTCCACTGCACGTAGATGGCGCTGCCGCCCGACACGAAGGCGAGGTGCGCGTTGTCCCCCTCCGCGACGGCGCTGAGCCCGGCGCTGGAGCCGTACGCCCAGTTCGATGCGAGGGACACGAGGGACGCCCAGGCGGTCCCGGTCCAGAGGCGGGAGGCCACGTAGTTGCCGCCCGTCAGGATGAGCATCCGGCCCGCCAGGAGCCGGACGGGGACGGCCACGGTGACGGTGCCGTTGCCGCCGGGGTTGTAGGGGAACCCGCTCGCCGTCGTCCAGGTCCCGGTGTTGGTGCTCGCCTTCGTGACCCGCACCGAGAGGGAGGGCGCCGCATACGCGTAGCCGATGAAGGGGTACCCGTTGCTGTCCGCGGCGATGGTGGGCTTGGAGTAGGTGATGGTGGTGCCGCCGGCCGCGACGGCCGTCTGCTCGGCCGCGGCCCAGGTCACGCTGCCGTCGGCGTTCGCGCTGCCGCGGCGGTAGTAGATCGCCGCGTTGGCGGTCTCGCTGGTGTACGCGTAGTGCAGGTTCGCGCCGTCGAAGTCGAGGGCGAACTGCGTCCCCGCGGTGCCGGCGCGGACCGTGATCTTGGCCGCCCACGTGGTCCCGTCGGTGCTCGTCTGGTAGATGATGTTGGTCCCGTCGGAGTAGAAGACCCAGTACCGGCCGTTCGCGTAGAACGCCTTGCGCTGGTATGGCGCCTTCGTCGCCGCGCTCGACGTGCTCGTCGACGCCGTCGACGTGACCGCGGCCTGGGTGCGCGCCACCTCCGGCGGCGCCGTGCGCTCGCCCGCGCACGCGGCGAGTCCGAGCGCCGCGGCGACGGTGATGAGCCCCGCGCCCATCGTCGAGGAGGAAACGCACCGCGCGCTGTGACGGCTTGCCATGGGCCCTCTCCTTGCGTCTGACGAGTCGCGCGTGGATCCGCGCCCGGCGGCGCCGGCGCTACGCGCGCACCCCGCGAGTCTCGGTTCACGATCGGCAGACGGGAACAGCTGGACCGCCTCATGGCTCGTGTCTCGCCCCGGGTGCTCGACCGCGACTCTCGCACGCATGGGCCCATTGTCCCGCGCCCGGGCGATCTGGGTCCACACGTTTTGTATTCGTGCTCACGTGGCGTTCTCGACGGAAAAAGCCGAACGGGGCGATCGTGTAGGCGATTGTAACGGGTGGGACGGGGCGGGATCTCGGGAGGCGGCGCCCGCCCGACCGCGGAGAGCGATCCGCGGCACCGGGTGACCACGCCGACCGAGCGGCGCTCGAGCTCCGCGCCGCACCTGGCCGGGAGACCGCGAAGCTCGGCTTCGCGGGTAAGGAGAAGCCGATGTGGGACGCGTGCGGTGCGGCGGGCTCCGCGATCGCGGGGGGTGGGTGCGGCCGCGTCGCCCGAGCGGGGGCGCGACTCGCGGTGGCCGGCCTACGGGCCGAACGCGCAGCGCACGCCGAGGTGATCCGACAGGTGCTCGAGCGTGCCGCTGCCGAAGGGGATGCGCTGCACCGCGTCGAAGACGACCGCGCGGGACTGGAGCGTCGCGGCGCCGAGGTTCGTGACGAAGCAGTGGTCGATGCGCTGGTCCGGCTCGTCGAGGAACAGCGAGCTGACCTGCAGCGGGTTGCAGATGTCGCGGCACCAGGTGCACTGGGCCCAGCCCTCGTTCGCGTCGGTGAAGGTCTGGCGCACGAGGTCGTAGCTCGTCACGTCCGGCGCGGTGCAGGCCGGGGTCGTCGTCGGCGTGCAGGCCTGGATCGGATCGGGGCCCATGTTGAAGTCGCCGAGCAGGACGGTCGGCCCGTCGAGGTAGCCCTGCGTCTGGGCCCAGGTCGCGAGCTCGGTGATCTGGGCGCTACGGTCGCCGACGCCCACGCTGTCGAGCCCCGGGGCGAGGTGGGTGCACAGCACGCGGAAGTGCGAGGTCGGCGTCACCACGTCGACGCCGAGGACGACGTTGTCGAAGTACGTCTCGGGGTTCGCGACGTACTTGAGCGCGCGGCCCTTGAAGAGGGGGTGCTTGGAGACGATCAGCACCCCCGTGCCCATCGCCTTGGTCGTGTCCTCCGACCAGAACGCGTAGGGGAACGTCGCCGCGACCGCCTGGGCGAAGGCCGCCTGCGAGGTGTAGACCTTCCACACCTCCTCGAGGCAGAGCACGTCCGCGTCGGCCGCGTTCACCGCGTCGACGATGAGCGGCAGGCGCTGCGCGCTGCCCTTGACCGTGGGCGCGAGGCCGACGTTGTACGTGATGAACGCGGCGCTCGGCGCGCCGGTCGGCAGCGGCTCGGGGAGGTCCTCGGGCAGCACCGGCGGGCCGCCGCCGTCGCGGGCGGCGTCGGCGGGCGCGGCCTCCGGCGCGGCCGCGTCGGGCGCCGCGGCGTCGGCCGCCGCGGCGTCGGCCGCCGCGGCGTCGAGGCCACCGTCGTACGAGGCGTTGGGGGACGAGTCGCTGCCGCACGCCGCGAGGACCAGCGCGGCGCTCATGAGCGTGACCCACGTGAATCGCCTGACCATGGACGTTCTCCTGGCGCGTCTCGCGCGCGGGGGCGAGACTATGCCCGAGGCGGGCCCGCGGGCGGCGTTACGAATCCCTACGTGGCGCGGCCCCCCGGGCAGTGAGCCGCGGCTCGGGTGGTCGCGGGCCGTGCGGGCGGTT
>DASXVK010000033.1:0-8943 GCA_036504295.1 Polyangia bacterium | reverse complement strand
ACCCGCGCGGGCGCGTCCGGCAGCGTCAGCGCCCCCGCGGGGATGTCGCGCGTGACTTCGACGCGGCGCCCGTCCGCGAGCGTCAGCTCGAGCGTCGCGGAGATCGGCAGCGTGAGGTTCGCGAGGTCGTGGGCGCCGAGGTCGTAGTCGCCGCGGCCGCGGTGGTAGCGGGCGAGGAGCATGGGGGCGCTCGCGACGGAGGCGAGGACGTCGCCGGCGCGGACCGTGCCGTGCTGCGGGAACTCGGTGCGGATCGCGCGCGCCGCGCGGCCGAGGTCGGCGAGGCTGGCGCTGCCGACGAGGCCGGCGAGGTCGAGCGCGCCGTCGAGCGTCTCGAGCAGGCGCCGGGTGTGGTGGCGGTCGTGCACCACCGCGGTGCGCGCGGCCAGGGCGCGCACGTCGGCCTCGCGCGCCGCGAGCGCGGCCGGGTCGAGGTCGGCGGGGACGAGGCGGCCGCCGAGGAGCGCGAGCGCGACCGCCGCCGGGATCGAGAAGTTCACCTCGTTCGCGGTGAGCCGGTCGCGCGGGCGGTCGCGCTCGGCCGCGTCGACGGCAATGGCGAGAAAACCAACCCGGGTGAGGACGCGCGTGACGTCCGCCGCGGCGAGCGGGCGGCCGCGCGCGGCCGCGAGCTCCGCCCGGGCCGCGATCGCGGCGTCGAGCAGGGCCTGGTAGTACCAGCACGCCGCGTGCAGCTTGACCTGCAGCGTGTCGGTGAGCCAGGCCCGGCCGAGGCCGCCGAGGGCGCGGGGGAACGGCACGAACGCGAAGCGGTGGAAGAAGCCGCGCGGGTGGTCGAGCAGGTCGAGCGCGCCGGTGAAGCCGCCCTGCGCCAGGCCGGCCGCGGTCACGCCCATCGCCGCGCCGTGCGCCGCCGTCAGCACCTTCACGTCGAAGCCGCCGAGGAAGCTCGGCCACAACGGCGCCGGCGGCTGCGCCAGCGCCACCGCGAGCGCGTGGGCCATGCGCGTGGCATCGAGCCCGAGCAGCCGCCCGGCGGCGACCGCCGCGCCCGCGCAGTGCAGGAACGGCAGGAGCTGCCCGTTCTGCGGCCCGAGCACCGTCGCGAGCCCGAGCCGCCCCATCACCTCGTCCGCCGCGACCTGCGCCGCGAGGACGTCGCCGTACGTCGCGCCCAGCTCCTCGCCGAGGACGAGGGGCACCGTGACGGCGGAGTGGCCCGGGTGGCCGAGGAGCAGGATCTCGTCGTAGTCGAAGGTGCACGAGACCGCGGCGTTGGCGAGGACCGCGGCCGCGCGCGCGGTGCGGAAGCCGCCGGCGAGGACGCGCGCCGCGCCGCCGCCGCCGGTCGCCCGCGCGTAGGCGAGCACCGCCCGCGCCCCCGGGTCGTGCAGCCCGCCGAACGACGCGCCGAGCACGCTCGCGAGCTGCCAGCGCGCCTTCTCGCGCACCCGGGCCGGGATGTCGGGGAGCCGCAGCCCGGCCGCGAACGCGGCCATGCGCTCGAGGGTGGTCATGGGCCGGCCCCCTACGGCGGGATCATGCCGCCGGGCGTGCCGTCGAACTGCCGGGCCGGCAGCAGCATGCGGATGTCGTTCCAGGCGTCGAGCGCGCTGCCGTAGCGGTACTGGCCGCGGCGCCGGAGCAGCTTCGCGATGGCCTTGCCGATGGGCGTGCCGAGCGCCTCGGCCCGCGCCCGCGGCACGCCCTCCACCGCCTGGCGCGAGATCTCGGCGTCGGGGAGGTTCGGGTCGATGGCGTGCAGGCCGCGGACGAGCGCGTAGAGGATGAGGCCCAGGTGGTAGAGGTCCGACTGCTGCGTCGTGTAGCCCTGCGACGCCAGCTCCGGCACCACGAACTTGCGGTGGAAGGTCTGCGGCGCGACCGAGCCGTGCGCCACCGCGAGCCGGCGGCTGATGCCGAAGTCCGAGATCTTCACGACGCCGCCGGGGTACTCGAGGATGTTGCCCGCGTGCAGGTCCTCGTGGATGACCTGGCGCTCGTGGATGAAGTGCAGCGCCATCAGGAGCTGCTGCGCGATGTAGATGACGGCGTTCGGGTGGAGCTGCGGCGCGCCGGTGATGTAGCGCGACAGGTTGCCCGTGGCCTTCTCGAGGACGAGGTAGAACCCGCTGCGGTACTCGAACGCGTCGTAGATGTAGGTGATGTTCGGGTGATGGAGCTGCTGCAGGAGCGCGGCCTCGGCGAACCAGCGCTCCCGCACCTCCGGGTAGGGCGCGGTCGGCGCGAAGACCTTCACCGCCAGGTGCGTCTCGAAGATGTCGACGGCGTCGTAGACGGTGCTGAACCCGCCCGATGAGATCGACGCCACCAGCCGGTAGCGATACCCGCGCGGGCTCTGGATGAAGTCGCCCACCTGCGGCGGCATGAAGACCGGCGTCGGCGGCGCGATCAGGCCCGGCCCGGTGGGACGGCCGGGCGGCCCGACGGGGCCGGGCGGGCCGAGGGGGCCCATGCCTGATGGTCCGGGAGGCAGCACGTCGAGTCCTCCGAGTCCTTGGTCAGCGGCGCCGGCGGGCGCCCGCGAGCAGGGCCAGGCCGAGGAGGAGCAGCGCGCCGAGCGGGCCGCCGGCGGCGCCGCCCGCCGCGCAGCCGCCGCTCGTGCCGCTGGTGGCGCCGGTGCCGTGCAGGGTGATGGTGGCGACGGGGGTGTCGTCGCCGGCCACGAGGATCTCGACCACCGCGGTCTTGGCGCCGACGGTCTGCGGCGCGAACGCCACGGTGAAGGCCGCCGCCTGGCCGGTGCCGATGGTGCCCGCGAAGGTGCCGGGGTCGAGGACGAAGTCGGCGCTCGCCGGCTGGAGCCGCACGGCGCCGAGCGGCAGCGGGCCGGAGTCGGAGTTCGTCACGGTGAACGTGACCGGGGCGGTCTGCTTGCCGACGTAGACCTCGGGGAAGCTGTACTCCTCGCCGGGATCGAGGGTGAGGCTCGGCGCCGTGCCCGTGCCGGTCAGCGTCACCGTCGCCGTCGCCGTGTCCGGATCGTCGGTGGCGAGGGTGATGGTCGCCGTGAAGTCGCCGCCTTGGGGCGGGGCGAAGCGGACCTGCATGGTGCGGGCCTGCCCGGGATCGACGGCGACCGGCGCGGTGAGGCCGCTGACCGAGAACACGTCCGCGTCGGCGCCGCCGAGCGTGATCGAGGTGATCGAGAGCGTGTCGCTGCCGGTGTTCGTGACGGTGATCTCCTCGGCCGCGCTGGTCGTCGTGCGCCGCTGGGGCCCGAACTCGACCTGCGTGGGCACGAGCAGCACGCGCGGCGCGATGCCGCGGCCCTGCACCTCGACCGAGACCACGTTCGCGGCCGGGTCGTCGCTCTCGACGTTGAGGGTGCCCTGCGCCGTGTCCGTGCCGGTCGGCGTGAACGCGACCGTGAGCGCGACCGTCTCGTTGGGCGCGAGCGTCAGCGGCAGCGTCGGCGGCGTCAGGAGCGAGAAGGGTGACTCGAGGCCGCCGAGCTGGGTCACGCGGAGCGCCGCGCCGCCGGTGTTCGTGAGCCGGACGTCGCGCTGCGCCTGGGTGCCGACGCGCTGATCGGCGAAGAGGAGCGTGGCCGCGCTGGCGGCGAGGTGCGGCAGCACGCCGACGCCGTGCAGCGGGATCTGGACCGTGCCGAGGCCCGCGCTCAGGTGCAGGATCGCGGTCGCGTCGTGCACGCCCTCGTCGGTGGTGGCGGGGTCGAAGGTGAAGGTGAGCGTCTTGCTCTGCCCCACCCCGAGGTCGAGGTTGGCGGGCAGGGTCACGCCGAAGACCGTCTGGTTCGCGGGCAGGATCTCGACCGAGTCGATGCTGAACATCACACCGCCGCTGTTCGTGACCACGACGGGCGTGGCCGCGCCGGCGCCACCCGCGAGCGAGCTGCCGAAGGGGATCGCCGCGGGCACGACCTGGACGCCGGCGACCTCCCCCACGCAGGTGAGCTGGACGCGCAGCGCCGGCGTCGCGGTGTCGCTGCTCGTGATGAGCACGTCGGCGCGGAGCGTGCCGCCGGTCGTCGGGTGGCAGTTCACGCCGAAGCTGAGGTCGCCGCCGTTCGCGTCCACGGGCGTGTTGGCCGGCGGCGGCGAGACGAGCTGGAAGGAGTCGGCGTTCGCGCCCTCGAGCTGCACCGAGAGGATGGTGAGCGCGTAGCCGCCGTGGTTCGTGATCGTGACGCTCTGGTCGCCGCTCGTGGTGCCGACCTGCGGCGTGCCGAGGTCGATCGCCATCGGCGTGACCTCGATCTTCGCGTCGACCCCGGTGCCCTCGAGCGCCACCGTCGCCGACTGCCCGTTCGCGGCCGTCACGATGAGCGACGCGGTGTGGTGCCCGGTCACCGACGGCGCGTAGGTGACGAGCGTCAGGATGAGGTTCTCGCTCGCCAGGATGGTCTTCGGCAGGGTGGGCGCGACGAAGGTAAACTGGGCTGCGCCGGGGCCGACGAGCTGCACGGACGAGATGACGAGGTTCGCCGAGCCGCTCTCGTTGTTGACGGTGATCGGCTCGGGCGCGCTGGTCGTGCTGGTGCCGACGTTGCCGAAGTCCACCTGCGCCGGCGAGGCCGCGATCTGCGGCTGCGCGGCGGCGACGGCCGGCAGCGCGCCCAGGGCGAGGGCGAGCAGACGGAGCGAGCGGACCCGGTGCCGGACGATCATCGCGACCTCCTCAGAGACCCGAACGCTCGACTATAACACGGCGCCCGGCGGGCCCGCGCACCGCCTGCGGGTGCGCGCTCAGATCCACCCGGGTAGGTCGATGACGGTCTCCGGCACGCCGAAGAAGTCGCGTTCCACCCGGTGGAGGGCGCGCACGTATGCTGGCAGCTCGCTCGCCCGAGCGTCCATCTGGAACGCGTCGGCCGCGGATCGAAAACGATCAATGAGACTAGGGTGGGGTACCATTTCCCGGTCGACCATGGCCTCGATGTCGCTGATGTCGTTCGCGTTGAACCGCTTCAGCTTGCTGACTACCACATCGACGTCGAGCACTTCGATCTCCAGGCAACGGAGGGAGCGGTTGAGCGCGATGAGCTCGTGGCAGACCGGGACTTGAGGAAGGAACGGCAGCCCGCTCGACACGATGTCGATGTAGAGCCTATGGCGTGCGTGCAGCGGGGTGCCCTTTCCCGCCAGCGTGCGCAGGAGATCCCTGATTTCTGGCGTCAGCTGCGCGGTCTCCAGCACGTCGCTGTCCTTGGTGCCGCGTTCGTAATCGGTCTGCAGCATCAGCGCCGCAGAGCCGATGATCCTGAGCCGGATCTTCACCGCCGCCGTCCCAGTCCAGCGGTGATCGATGTCCTGCACGAAGTCGCTAATCCGCCGCACGAGCCCCTCGCAGCGCCTCGACGAAGTCCCGCGGGTGGAGGTTTGTGATGACGCCCCATCGTCGCGCGACCGGCGACGACGACGCGACGACCTCCTCGAGCGACCGCCGGCTCCGGATGTTCGTGTCCAGAACGTCCGGTGCGGCGACTGGTTGAGACCGAGACGTGGAGGCCAGGAACTCGACGAACGTCGAGAGGAGGATCTCGGCCCTGCGGTACAGCTGCGCCCAGGGCCGCGGGGGCGCGTGCGCGAGCTCGGTGCGCAGTGCTTCGACCGTGTTGTCGAGCAGCCAGCCGAGTCTTCGCTCGAGGCCGGCAGCGGCGAACTCGAGGTGGAGCTTGTTCAGGTTGATCCGGTCGGCGTTCCGCACGAGCACGGGCGCGAGCGCTGCGAGGAGCCGCGGCGACTCCGCGCCGATGAGGGTCTCGCGGACAACGTCAGTGATCCGTTCGAGCCGCTCGGTCGGGACCAGCTCGGCGCTCTCCTGCAGGTGGAGGGCGCCCAGCCGCGCGAGCACGTTCTGCAGCTCGGCGTTCTGATCGTGGTGCCGAGGAACGAAGTGGGCCATCCCGACATTGAAGAGCTTCAGGATGAGGAGGAGCTGCTCCGCGGTGAAGGATCCATCGCCGCGCTCGATCTCGCTGAGCCGGCTCTGAGACAGGCCCAGTCGGCGCGAGAGCTCGACTTGCGTCCAGTGCCGTTCCCTGCGCAGATCACGGACCCGCGTCGCGATGACGGCGCGTAACTCACGCAGCTCGGCGTCGGGGATGGCCATGACTGTATCGACGATTCGATGCGCGTATCGATTTATCGATACAATGCGCCCGAGAGCGCCCGCTGTCAATCGTACCTCCCCGATCAGGTTGCCGCGCGACTCTGCTGACCGCTCGCAGCCGTCCTCCACGCCGCATACCCGGCGGCGGCAACGCCGACGCAGGCTGACCGGCGCGTGGGCGGGCTGACGGCTGCGCGGCCACGGGGCGCCGGCGGGCGCGGCGCCGGTAGTCCCGCCCTCGATCGTTGCCGCGCCCCCACCTTTCGGCTACGTTTCCCCCGATGGATCCGCACGAGGAACAGGCCCTGCTCGACCGCGCTCGCCAGGGCGACCGGCGGGCCCTGGATACGCTGCTCGTTCAGCTGCAGCCGTCGGTCTACAAGTTCGGCCTCAAGATGTGCCGCGACGACGAGACCGCCCGCGAGGTGCTGCAGGAGACGCTGCTCTCGACGGTGCGGCACCTGAGCTCGTTCCGCGGCGACTCCTCCCTGACGACGTGGCTCTACACCATCGCGCGCTCGGTGTGCATCAAGCAGCGGCGCCGCAGCAAGTTCGCCCCGGCCGCGCTCGAGCCGCTCGAGGCCGCCGCCGAGGCCGAGGCCGCGAGCGCGGCGACGGGCACGCAGCCCGAGCGCCCCGACGAGAGCCTCGAGCGGTCCCAGCTCGGCCGCCGCCTCGAGCAGGCCATCGCCGGCCTCGAGCCGATGTACCGCGACGTCCTCGTGCTCCGCGACGTCGAGGGCCTCTCCGCCGCCGAGGTGGCCGAGGCCCTCGAGCTCTCCGTCGAGGCGGTCAAGTCGCGCCTGCACCGCGCCCGCACCCGCGTGCGCGACGTGCTGGCGCCGGCCCTCACCGCCGCCGCCCCGCCCGGCCCGTCGTGCCCCGACGTCGCCGCGCTCCTCTCCGCGAAGCTCGAGGGCGACATCGCGGCCGCGACCTGCAAGGAGATGGAGCAGCACCTGCTGCAGTGCCCGAGCTGCACCGCGGTGTGCGACTCGCTCCGGCAGACGCTGCGGATGTGCTCGGCGGTGCGCCGCGAGGTCCCCGCCGAGCTGCAGGACTCGGTGCGCCGCGCCGTCCAGCAGTTCCTGGCCGTCCACCCGGGGTAGCGCGCGTGACGGGGCGGGCGCGCATCGCCGTCGCGGCCGCGGCGGCCCTCGGTCTCGGGGCGGCGCTGCTCGCCGGCGCCGGCCGCGCCGCGCCCCCGCCCGCGCCCTGCGCGGCCCCCGCGATCACGGTGCGCAAGGCCGCGCGCCAGCTCGAGCTCGCCTGCGACGGCACGGTGCGGGCGCGCTACCGCGTCAGCCTCGGCCGCGACCCGCGCGGCCCCAAGCAGCGCGAGGGCGACGGCCGCACGCCCGAGGGCGACTACTACGTCTGCACGCGCAACGAGCGCTCCGCCTTCCACCTCTTCCTCGGCCTCTCCTACCCCGGCCCCGCCGACGCCGACCGCGGCGTGAAGGCGCGGCGCATCGGCCCGGCGCACGCGCGCGCCATCGCCGCGGCCCACGCCGAGCGCCGCGCCCCGCCGTGGAACACCGCCCTCGGCGGGGCCGTCGGCATCCACGGCATCAAGCGCGGCTGGGGCTTCCTCGGCCCGATGCACCGCTGGTTCGACTGGACCAACGGCTGCATCGCGCTGGCGGATCACGAGATCGAGACGCTGTGGCAGGCGGCGCCGCTCGGGACGCCGGTGAAGGTGGTGCCGTAGGCTACGGCGCGCAGCCGGGGGTCGGGGTCGGGCAGCAGCGGGGCCAGTAGCCGGCGCAGCCGGGCGAGCAGTCGTAGACGTTCTGCGCCGGGTCGGCGCGGCACCAGCTGCAGTCGACGACCAGCTCGGTGCCGGCGGGCGGCTCGGGGGTGACGCAGGCCGTGTCGGTGCCCCAGTCCACCTTGATCTCGAGCGCGGCGCGGCTCGCGGCCGAGGGCGCGACGCACGCGGCCGCGGCGTCCCACGCGTACCAGCACGGGTTGTCGGTGTCCGCGCCCCAGTGCCGGACGCAGCGGCAGTCGCCGCCCGGCGCGGTCGCGGGATCGCAGGTCGCCAGCGCGCAGCCCGGGATGTCGCGCGTCTGGTAGGTACCGGTCGCGGCGTCGACGAGCGCGCGGGCCTTGACCGTGCACGCCGGCTCGACGGCCGCGGTGGTCGCGCAGCTGTCGGCGGGCAGGCCGCCGAGGCAGTGGCGGCCGACCATCTGCGCGAGGTGCAGCCCCGTGCCCGCGAGCGCGTTGCTGAGGTCGTTGTCGCAGATCGACGCGAACGACGCGCGGTCGGCGTCGAACTGGCCGATGAATCTGCTCCATCGCAGGCCGGGGTCGGCGCTGCCGAGCGCGCCGTTGCAGCTCGGCTGCAGGTCCGGGTAGCCCTGCGCATCGAGGCCGACCGAGACCGGGCCGGGCGGGCCGGCGATGACCGAGACGTACACCATGCGCGGGTCGGCGGCCTTGAGCGCCTTGAGGAAGTGCGCGAAATCCTCGACGGGCGTGAGCTGGTGGAGCCAGTTGGTCGCGTCCTTGTTGCCCGGCGCGCAGTCGAAGCGCGGGCCTTGCTGGCGGCCCGGATCGAGGCCGTCGCACAGGTTGCCGAACTCGAAGCAGCGGTAGGACGTCAGCGGGCCGAGCGTGGAGCTGAGCTGCGTCTGCGTCGGATCGAAGAGCTGCGAGTTGACCGGCGCCGAGCAGTCGTCCTCGTCCGTGATGAAGACCACCGCGAGGTAGGCGTCCGGGCGGAAGAAGGTCCGGTTCGCGCTCTGCGTGCAGCCCGCGGCGGTCTCGCACCGGTCGAGCGCGACGCGCACGGACGCGAGCGGCTGCTCGAACCCGCAGCCGTTGACGCCCACGGACGCGTAGCAGGCGAACGCGTCCGCGAGGTCACCGATGAAGTTC
>DASXVK010000032.1:0-15535 GCA_036504295.1 Polyangia bacterium | reverse complement strand
AGCTGAGGGCGCGGCTACCAAACGAGCGCTGGGTCGCGCGGGCGCGGACATGAACGGGGGTACGCACTCGCAACGGCTATAAAGCCGGCGTGGGTCGCGGGAGGGCTATCGTCAAGGGGATCCTCCGCAGCCGCCAGTCGCGCCGCCCGACGGTGGGTCCGGGCGCAACTCGCTCGTCAGAGTCCGTCCGGACGCTGTGAGCGCCACTGAGCAAAACGCGCGGCGAGTCGGTCTCGCTCGACAGCGGAAGCCGCGAAGAGGTCCACGCCGCCGTCGTATGGCGCGACGACCGCGGCATCGGCGAGCCCGACCAGGACGGCCCTCAGCTTGTCGTCCGCGACGTCGCCGAAGGTCTCGTCGAGGATGCCGCGACGCCAGGCAAACGTGGCGGCGTACAGGCGGCGCGCGACCCCGTCGTCGTCTTCCGTCCAGGCGACGCGCGGGTCGAGCCGCGCGAGGTCGCCCGCGCACCGAGGCGCCGCGTCCACCCACACCGGCAGGATGATCGCGACGCGCCCTCCGCCGGCGAAGAGCTCGTCACAGCAGGCGTTCACGCGGCGCAGCACCTCGGCGCGTTCGGCTTCGCCCTCCGCGTAGCGCGTGCCGCCCGGGAGCGAGTGGATGCGTAGCCAGCGCTCGGGCAGGGCCGCCCGCAGTCGCCATCCGAGCGGCGGGACGTCGGGGAAGTGTGCCGACCAGAAGCGGCGAAGAGCAAGGGCGTCCATGTCATGTCACGTCGCGGACGCGAGCCCCTGCTCAGGAGCTCCCCGCCGCGGTCGCCGCCGGCGCCGGCGGGGCTTCGATCCCGAGCTCGGTCGCCCGCGTGCGCCACCGGCTCAGGCGCGGGAAGAAGACGGCGTACAGCGCCGACGAGACCGCGAAGAAGACGACGTAGTCCACCGCGTGCTTCGCGATGAAGAACAGGATGAGACCGTAGATGTTGATCGCCTCGCACAGCGCGAAGGTGACGAGCGAAGAAGACGATGAGCGGGTAGCAGCAGTGGTTGAGCAGCATGAAGATGCCGATCCCCACCGCGACCCAGTAGGCGCTGCTGACGGTGCCGGAGCTGGCCTGCGGCTGCATGCGGTTGCCTCCCCGAAGCCGTGCGCGCGTCACGTTACCACAACGACGCCTGCGAGAGGCGCGAGCGCCCCGCAACGATCGCCCTCCGCCCGGAATCCACCCCAAGTGGAGGTGTTGCGTGCGCTGGCTCTTTGACACCGACGAGGCGTGGGGGCTCACGTTGCTGCGCTGCGTCCTCGGCGTCGTCTTCCTCGCTCACGGCGCGCAGAAGCTGCTCGGCTGGTACGGCGGGACCGGGCCGGGCGGGTTCGTGCACGCGATGGGGCGCATGGGCATCCCGGCCTTCTTCGCCTGGCTCTCCATCGTCGCGGAGTTCTTCGGCGCGCTCGGCCTCATCCTCGGCCTCCTGACGCGGGTGGCCGCGTTCGGCATCGGCGTCGACATGATCGTCGCCGTGCTGCTGGTGCACACGCGCAACGGCTTCTTCATGAACTGGATGGGGACGCAGCGCGGGGAGGGTTACGAGTACCACCTGCTCGCCATCGCCGCCTGCGCCTGCCTCGTGGCCGAAGGCGCGGGGGCGCTGTCGTTCGACCGAACCATCGCCCTGCGCTCGTGGCGCCGTGCGGCCGCCCGGCCGGTGCGCCGGGCGCCGGAGCCGCTGCCCACCTGAGCCGCGGCTCAGGGCGCGGGGACGGGCGGGGTCGGCGCGCCGGCGAGGTCCGCGCCGGGGGCGAGGCACAGCAGCCGCACGCGGCCGGTCGCGAGCGTCCGGCCCGCGTCGTCGCGCACGACCACCTCCCACACCTGGGTGGTGCGGCCGCGCGTGACCGGCGTCCCCACCGCGTGCAGCCGGCCGGCGCGGGCGGCGCGGATGAACGAGGTGTGGTTCTCGAGCCCCACGACGCTCTGCCCGCGCGGCATCGCGACGACGCCGGCGCCGACGGACGCGACGGTCTCGATGAGGCCCGCGTGCACGCCCCCGTGGACGATGCCGTAGGGCTGCAGGTGCTGCGGCCCGATCGTGAGCTCGGCGGCGACCTCGTCGGTGGTCGCCCGCACGAAGGTCACGCCGTTGGCCTCCGCCCAGCCTGTGCGCGCGGCGTTGAGGAGCGGGGCGACGTCGGGGCTCTGCACTTCCTGGCTCATGGCTGAGGTCCTTGTACGTGAGCGCCGGAGCGGCCGCAAGGGCGAGGCCGCCCCCGCCGACGCGCGCCGCTTGCCCGCGCCGGGGGCGATGCGGTATGCACGAGCGCACCCATGCGATTCCCCGGCCGGCGCAAGAGCAAGCACTTCTTCCCCGTCTCCGAGCGGGGCCACATCCCGTTCCAGCGCGCGGTCGAGACCCCGCCGGTGTACGTCGCCGGCATCGACCAGCTCCTCGTCGACATCGAGGCGCGCGTCGACGAGGCGTTCCTGTGGACCCTGGGCATCCCCAAGGGGCAGTCGGTGCTGCTCGACGACGAGACCGTCGACCGCGTCTACACCGAGCTCAAGCGCGAGGGCCGCGTCGTCGGCGAGTTCGCCGGCGGCTCGATCGGCAACACGCTGCACAACTACTCGGTCCTCGCCGACGACCAGTCCTTCCTGCTCGGCACCATCACGAGCCAGATCACCGTCGGCGACTACGCGTTCCACTACGTGCGCAACACCAGCTCGCGCGTGAGCCTCAGCCACCTGCACCCGATCAAGGGGCCCATGGGCCGCGCCATCTGCTTCGTCACCGGCGACGGCGAGCGCAGCTTCGGCATCAGCCGCGGCATCATGGACGAGCTGCCCCCCATGACGGTGCCCGAGGAGCTCATCGCCGGCGCGAGCGCGCTCGTGCTGACGACCTACCTCCTGCGCAGCGAGGAGGCGCCGATCTACGCCGCCACGATGGAGGCCATCGAGCACGCGCGGCGCCACGGCGTCCCGATCGCGCTGTCGCTCGGCACCGAGTCGCTGGTGCGCGAGAAGCGCGACCTGCTCGTCGACATCCTCCGCAGCTCGCTCAGCATCGTCGCGGGCAACTTCAACGAGGTGTGCGCGCTCACCGGCGAGAGCGATCCCTTCCTCGCCGGCCGCGCCGCGCTCGACCTCTGCGACCTCGTGCTGCTCACGCGCGACCAGCACGGCCTGTACCTGTGCGGCTGGGTGGACGAGGAGCACGCCCGCGAGACGAAGGACCAGATCCACTCGAAGTCGATCCCCGAGTACAACCGCTTCGAGTACAGCCGCGCGATGGCGCGCCGCGACTGCGCGAAGCCGATGCGGGTGTACTCGCACATCAACCCGTACCTCGGCGGGCCGAGCGTCATCCGCAACACCAACGGCGCGGGCGACGCCGCGCTCGCCGCGTTGCTGCACGACGTCGCGGGCAACGTGCACCACCGCCAGAACGCGCCCACCTCGCCGAAGCACGCGGCGCGGTTCCTCACCTACTCGTCGATCCACCAGATCTGCAAGTACGCCAATCGCGTGAGCTACGAGGTGCTGCGCCGCAACTCCCCGCGGCTCGTGCGCGCGCTGCCCGAGCGCGAGGACAGCCTCGAGGAGGCCTACTGGGAGGCCTGAACACCGCGCGCCCGAACGGTTCGTTGCGTCACACTTCCCGTGCCCACCGTCGAGAAAACCTTCATCGTCGCCGGCACCTGGCGTACTATGGACCCGTTCTTACGGGACAAGGAGCCAGGATGAGGACCGTCCAGTACGCCGCCGTCGCCTGCGCCGCGCTCATGCTCCTCGCGCGGCCCGCGGTCGCGCAGCAAGGGGCCAACATCGACCTCCAGCAGTTCCGGCCGGCGATGGACTCGAAGGGGTACATCACCGTCAACGCGTCGCAGGTGCTCGGCCACCTCGACCTCAGCTTCGGCCTGGTGACGAGCTACGCCCGCCGCCCGCTGAGCTGGGAGACGGGCACGAGCCTGTACCGCGTCGACAACCTCATCACGCCGCAGCTCCAGGCCGCGATCGGCCTCTTCGGCGTCGCCGAGCTCGGCGTCGGGCTGCCGCTGACGGTCACGAGCGGCGTCGCGAACGGCGCGCCCGGCGCGCCCGACGGCACGCTGGGCTGGCAAGGCGCCGGCGACCTACAGCTGCACCTCAAGGGCCGCATCCTGCCCGTGTGGCGCTACCCGGTCGGGCTCGCCGCGCTCGTCACCGTGACGCTGCCGACCGGCACCGCCGACGGCTGGACCGGCGAGGGGCACGCGAGCGTGCAGCCGAGCCTCATCGTCGAGAGGGAGTTCGGGCCCGGGCGCCGCTGGCGCGCGGCCGCGAACGTCGGGGCGCGCATCCGCACCGCGACGGCCACGTTCGCGGACAACGAACCGCTGGGGAGCACCCGCACCGGCACGGGCCAGAGCCTCACGGTCGGCACCGAGCTGCTCTACGGCGCGGGCCTGTCGTACAACGTCGCGCCCCAGCGCGTGGACCTCGTCGGCGAGATCTTCGGCAACTTCGGCGGCAAGCAAAGCGGCCAGCCGGGCGCGCGCCGGGCGCCGGCCGAGGCGGCCGTCGGCGTCAAGGTGTACCTCGCGCACAACTCCTATCTGCTCCTCGGCGGCGGCGCCGGCCTCAACCCGGACGGCTACGGCACGCCGCAGGTGCGCTTCTTCGGCGCCTTCATCTTCGAGCCCCGCGTCGGCGACCGCGACGGCGACGGCGTCCCCGACGACGTCGACCGCTGCCCGAACGAGCCGGGCCCGCGCGAGAACACCGGCTGCCCCGACGAGGACCGCGTCGGCGACGGCGTCGTCGACCGCCTCGACTCCTGCCCCGACCAGCCGGGCCCGGTCGCGAGCAACGGCTGCCCCGGCGGCGACCGCGACGGCGACGGCGTCCCCGATGCCCTCGACAAGTGCCCCGACGTCGCCGGCACCAAGGAGAACGACGGCTGCCCCGACCCGCGCCGCGTCATCGTGCGCCGCGGCGAGCTGACCCTGCTCGACAAGATCTACTTCGAGACAAACAAGGCCATCATCAAGCCGGTCTCGTTCCCGATCCTCAACGCCATCGCGGTCGTGCTCAAGGGCAACCCGCAGATCCTCAAGGTCGAGATCCAGGGCCACGCCGACGCGCGCGGCTCGCACGCCCACAACGACTACCTCACCGCCGAGCGCGCCCGCGCCGTCCTCGACTACGTCGCCAAGGGCGGCGTCGAGCGCGGCCGCCTGACCTCGCACGGCTACGGCAAGCGCAAGCCGCTGTGCGAGGAGCAGAACGAGGACTGCTGGAGCAAGAACCGCCGCGTCGAGTTCGTCATCCAGCAGCGCAGCGACGGCCGGCAGTAGCCGGCCGGCGGTCACCCGTGGGGGGGCGCAGCGCCAGCGGGCCGGTGGCGACGCCGGGCCGTGGTGTGTCTGCTCGTCGCCATGGGCGTCGCTGGGTATCTGGCGGGGGTCCCGTGGATGGTGCGCTACATCCGGCGCTCCCACGCGCAGACGGGCGGCCATCTGGCCAAGATCCTCCAGGGCGCCCGCGCCTACGTCGATCGACAACTCGGCCCGCTCACTGACGGCGGCCGACCCACGTCGGTACCGCTGCGCCAGACCGCGGTCCTGCCCCCCTCGACGGACTGGACCCCTCCCCTCGTCTGCGTCGACGGCGCTCACGCCCGCCCGCCGCGCCTGCAGGACTGGTCTCACCCGACGTGGCGTGGGCTCGGCTTCGCGCTGGAGGCGCCGCACTCCTGCCGCTATCGCTTCGTCAGCCGCAGCGACGCGCAGGGCGCGCACGCGGTGGCCGAGGTGGAGTGCCAGGCCGACTGCCGACGACCGGTCGCGCGCGCCTGGCGGGAGCTCCACGTCAGCCCGACGGGGGAGGTCCGCACGACCCACGCCGCGATCGATCCTCCCCACGGCGAATTCCAGCAGCGCGGCGCGCGGCCGACCCATCCCTGGGAAAGCCGTCGGGACGACGGTCTAAGGTCACATGCCCTGGCATCCCCATCGTGGCCGTCGCTTCGCGACGGTCTGGCAACACATGGGTCGGGGCCGCACGCCGAGGTCGCGCGGGACGCGCGGCGGAGCCGCCCTCCCCACCGCGCGTCCGCTTCTGAACCTGATGGCGGTGCTGGCGCTACCGGCCGCGCGGCCGCCCGCTACTTCCCGATCCTGAGGTCGATCCCCGCGCCCTTGCCCGCCGCGACCCGCGCGACCGTCGCCGCGATGCGCCGGGCGCGCGTCTCGGCGCGCCTGGCCGCGACGATCCAGCGCACGTACTGCCGCCGGTGCGACGGGGGCAGGCGGTCCCAGCCGGCCTGCGCGGCGCGGTCGCGCGCGAGGGCGGCGGTGAGCGCGGGCGGGACCTCGTCGCCGGCGGGGCGCTCGTCCGCGTCCCAGCGGCCACTCGCCTGGGCGGCGCGCACCGCCTCGAGGCCGGGCGCCGCCATGAGCCCGGCCCGGGTCAGGCGCCGCACGCGCGCGCGGTTCGACTCGGACCAGCGGCTCGCGGCGCGGCGCGGGGTGAAGCGCTGCGCGTGCCGCTCGTCGTCGATGCGGCGCACCACGCCGTCGATCCAGCCGAAGCAGAGCGCCTCCTCCACCGCCTCGTCGTACGACACGCACGGCCGCGCGAGGTGCTTCTTGAGGAAGACGAGCCACACCTCCCGCGCCGCCGCGTGGTGCGCGGCCAGCCAGGCGCGCCAGGCGGCGCGGTCCGCCGCGAAGGTGCTGGGCTCGAGGGCCGTGGGCGTGCGGGGCATCGCTCCTCCTCAGGGCAACAACGAGGCTCGCCTGCGGCTCACCTCAGCAACGACGAGGCTCGCCTGCGGCTCACCTCAGCAACAACGAGGCTCGCCTGCGGCTCACCTCAGCAACAACGAGGCTCGCCTGCGGCTCACCTCAGGCGGCCTCGACGACGTCGTCCTTGCGCACCGCCCGCAGCGTCGGGTCCTGTCGCCACACGATCCGGCGCAGCAGCGCCACCGCCACCACCATCGCGCCGGCGGTCCCGATGAGCAGGCCCCACCACACGCCGTCGATGGGCGCGTGGAAGACGTACACCGAGACGTAGGCGATCGGCAGCGCGAGCGCGAGGTGGCGCACCGCGACGATGAGCAGCGACAGGTTCGGGTAGTTGAGCCCGAGCAGGATGCGCGCGACCATCATCACGACGGCCATCAGCGGGTAGACGAACACCATGAACATGAGGTAGTGGCGGCCGACCGTGATCGTGGTCGCGTTCGCCGTGAAGATGCGCATGAAGGGGACGCTCGCGGCGAAGGCGCAGACGCCGATGCCGCCGGCGATGAGGACCGCCCAGCGGATCGCGTACGACGAAGTCGCGCGCACGAGGTCGGCGCGGCCCGCGCCGGCGAACATGCCGATGACCGAGACGCTGCCCGAGGCGAGGCCGACGACCGGCATCATGGCCACCTGGTCGACGCGGGTGCCGACGCCGAACGCGGCCAGGGCGGCGTCGCCGAACGACGCGACCGCGAGGTTCAAGAGCAGCGCGCCGAACGCGATGAGGAGCTGGGTGATGCTGTTGGGCACGCCCACCGCGAGCACCGCCCGCACCGTGGACCACGCCGGCACGAGCGCGCGCCAGTGGAGCTTGACCAGGTTGCGGCGCCGCACCAGCAGCAGGTACAGCATCACCGCCGTCATGCCGGACTGGGCGACGGCGCCGGCCAGCGCCGCGCCGCGCAGCCCCAGGCCCAGACGGAAGATGAAGAGCCAGTCGAGGCCGACCTGGGCGAGCGTGGCGGCGATCATGACGACGGTCGGCGTGCGCGAGTCGCCCTCGCCGAAGAGGAGGAAGCGCAGGAAGGCGCCCACGAAGAGGAGGGGCGCCGACAGGGCGATCACCGCGAAGTAGCTCCACGCCAGGGCGGCCGCGGTCGGCGTGCCGCCGAGGTGCGTGACGAGCCGCGGCCCCACGCCGAGGCCGATGGCCGTGAAGCCGAGGCCGAGGATGACGCCGAAGGCGATCGCGGTGCCGCCGATGCGCTCGGCCGCGACGAGGTCGCGCCGGCCGATGGCCTGGGCGATGAGGGCCGTGATGCCGGTGCCGACGCCGTTGATGATGGCGATGATCGTGAAGATCAGCGGGAAGAGCAGCGTCATCGCCGCGAGCGCGGTCTCGCCGAGGCGGCCGATGAACGCCGTCTCGACGACGAGGAACGCGACCTGGAGCATCATGCCGGCCATCATCGGCGCCGACACGGTCCACACCGCGCGGCGCGGGCGGGCGAGGAACTCGTCGAGGCGCCCCGCGGGAGGCTTCACGCCGCCTGCCTCCCCGCCGTCGCCGTGGCGGCGGCCGGCCGCACGACCGAGCGCCCGCACAGGACCGCGCCGGTCACGATGAGGCCGCAGCTCAGCCACAGGTGCCAGCCGACGCGCACGTCGAGATAGAAGCCGCTGACGAAGGTCGAGAGCACCGGGATGAGGTACGAGAGGGCGGCGACGAGCGTGACGTTGCCGCGGCGCATGGCGCGGTCCCACAGGGCGTAGGCGATCAGCGTCGGCACGAGGGCCATGAACAGGGTCTCGCCCACGGCGCGCGCCGACCACTGCGCGGGCTCGGGCAGCACCAGCCGGAGCGCCCCGAGCACGAGGCCCGAGGCGAGGGCGAAGAGCGGCACGGCGCCGCCCTCGGCGTCGGCGGCCCAGCGCCGGCTGAGCGCGGAGTAGAGCGCCCACTGCACCGCGGCGGCCAGCCCGAGCAGGTAGGGCCAGGGGTGCGCGCCGAGGGCCGCGCGCAGGGCCGCGAGGGAGTACTCGCCGGGCCTGAGCGGGGCGAGCGCGGCGCCGGCGAGGGCGAGGAGGACGCCGAGGCCGAAGGGGGCGCGCACGCGGGTGCCGAGCAGCGGGATGGCGAAGACGAGCGTGAGCCCGGGCCACAGGTAGTTGAGGATGCCGACCTCGAGCGTCTGCTGGCGCGTGGCCGCGAGCCGGATCGCGAGGTAGAGGCACACCATGTAGGTGACGAAGAGGCCGCCGCACCCGAGGAGGTAGGCGCGCGGCAGCCGCAGCATGGCGCCGAGGCGCCGCTCGACCACGGCGGCCCAGGCGCAGCCGACGACGCCGGCGAGCAGGAACATGGCCGCGCCCGCGGTGAGCGCGCCCACCTTCTCGGACAGGCTGCGCGACACGGCGATGTTGCAGCTCCAGATGACGATCGCCGCGAGCCCCATCACGGTGCTGCTCTCTCGCCCGCCACTCACAGCCGGGGCATCTTGGGCGGCCGCCGCCACCCCGTCAAGGAGGGACACGCAGCCCCCCTCCAACCGCCCGAGACTCAACGTGTTTTGGACCACATCGCGCATTTCGAGCGGCCGGAACGAAATGCGCGCTGTGGTCAAAAAGACGTGGCCGGACGGCGGGTTATGGGGGGGCTGCGTGTCCCCTTTTGCCGCGGGGGCGGATCGAGAGTAGACTTGGCCGTCGTCATGTCACCGTAGACCTCAGGGCCGCTCGTCGGGCCGCCTGCTCCAACCCCGCGCATCACGACCACCTGCGAACTGTGAGCGAACGTCTATGGACCTGAACCTCCGTGAAGCCGCACGCCTGCTCGAGCTGGACGAGAACGAGCTCTATCACCTCGCGCGCGCCGGTGAGCTGCCGTGCGTGCGGGTGCACGACCAGTACTGCTTCAACCGGGCCGAGCTGCAGGAGTGGGCGGTCGCCCGCGGGCGGTGCCTCGCGCCGGAGGCGGCGCAGAGCCCGATCGCCGGGCTGCGAGCCGCGCTCGAGCGGGGCGGCATCCACGGGCCGCTGCCCGGGACGACGCGCGAGGAGGTGCTCGCGGCCGTGACGCGGCTCGCGACCATCCCGCCGGCGGCCGACCGCGGGCTGCTGCTCGAGCTGCTGGTCGCGCGCGAGGCGCTCGCCTCGACCGGCATCGGCGGCGGCGTCGCCGTCCCCCACCCGCGCGACCCGCTGGTGATGGGGGTCGACGAGCCGGTGCTGGTGCTGTGCCTGCTCGAGCACAGCGTCGACTTCGGCGCCATCGACGGCCAGCCGGTGCACGCGCTCTTCACGCTGCTGTCGCCGTCGGTGCGCCAGCACCTGCTGCTGCTCGGCAAGCTCGCCTACGCGCTGCACGACGACCCGCTGCGCCACCTGCTGCGCGAGCGCGCGCCCGCGGCGGCGATCCTCGCCCGCCTCGCCGCGCTCGACGAGGCGCCGGCCGCGCCCGCGGGGGCCCGGCGGTGACGCTCACGCTCGTCCTCGCCGCCGCCGGCCTGCTCGGGGCGAGCGCCCTCGGCGCCGTGCTCGCCCCCCGCGCGGACCGCGCCGCCCTCGCCATCGCCACCATCGGCGGCGTCGTCGCCTGCGCCCTCGGCGCCGCCGCGAGCGTCGCCGCGCTGCTGCTCGGCGGCGCCGCCACCGCCCAGGCGGGCTGGCGCGCCCCGGTCGGCGAGCTGCGCGTCGGGCTCGACCCGCTCGGCGCCTTCTTCCTCCTCTGCCTCTTCCTGGTCGCCGGCCTCGCCGTCGTCTACGGCGCCGGCTACCTGCGCGCCTACCGCGCCACCCGGCGCCTCGGCCCGCCCGCCGCGATGTTGAACCTCCTCGTCGCGTCGATGGCGCTCGTCGTCCTCGCCCGCGACGCGGTGGTCTTCCTCATGGCGTGGGAGGTGATGTCGGTCGCGTCCTTCTTCCTCGTGACCTTCGAGGACGAGCGGCCCGACACCCGCCGCGCCGGCTTCACCTACCTCATCGCCTCGCACGCCGGCGTCGTGCTGCTCTTCGTGCTCTTCGTCGTGCTCGCGCGCCACGCCGGCGGCTTCGGCTTCGACGACTTCGCCCGCGCCGGCGCGCCGCCCGCGGCCGCCGCCTGCTTCGTGCTCGCGACCGTCGGCTTCGGCACCAAGGCCGGCTTCTGGCCGCTGCACGTCTGGCTGCCCGACGCCCACCCCGCCGCCCCGAGCCACGTCTCCGCGCTCATGTCGGGCGTGATGATCAAGATGGGCATCTACGGCCTCGTGCGGACCCTGACGTTCCTCGGGCCGCCGCCGACCTGGTGGGGGCTCGTGCTGCTCGGCGTCGGCGTCGTCGCGGGGCTCGCGGGCGTGCTGCACGCGCTGGCCCAGCACGACCTCAAGCGCCTGCTCGCCTATCACAGCGTCGAGAACATCGGCATCATCACGCTCGGCCTCGGCGTCGGCCTCCTCGGCCAGAGCGCCGGCCAGCCGCACATGGCGTTCCTCGGCTACGCCGGGGCGCTGCTGCACGTGCTCAACCACGGCCTCTTCAAGGGGCTGCTGTTCCAGGGCGCCGGCGCCGTGCTCCACGGCACGGGCACGCGGCAGATCGACGCGCTCGGCGGCCTGGGCAAGCGCATGCCGGCGACCGCGCTCGCGTTCCTCGTCGGCTCCGTCGCCATCGCCGGCCTGCCGCCGCTCAACGGCTTCGTCTCCGAGTGGCTCGTCTACCTCGGCGCCTTCCGCGGCGGCACCGCCCTCGCGACCGTCCCCGGCGGCGTCGCCGTCTTCGCCATGACCGCCCTCGCGCTCATCGGCGGGCTGGCGACCGCGTGCTTCGTGAAGGCGTACGGCGTGGTCTTCCTCGGCTCGCCGCGCACCGCGGCGGCGGCGGCGGCGCACGAGGCGCCGGCGATCATGCGGGGCCCGATGCTCACCGGGGCGGCGCTGTGCGTCGTCATCGGCCTGTGGCCCGAGGGCGCGCTGCGCCTGGTCGCGCGGCCCGCGACGCTGCTGGCCGGGCTCGACGCCGCGCCCGCGGCGGCGCTCGGCCCGCTGCCGCTCATCACGCGCGTGGCCGCGGCGCTCGTCGGCCTCATCGCCGCGCTCGCGCTGCTGCGCGCGTGGCTGCTGCGCGGCCGTGACGTGCGCACCGCGCCCACCTGGGGCTGTGGCTACGCGGCGCCCACGGCGCGGATGCAGTACACCGCGACCTCCTTCGCCGAGCCGCTCCTGACGCCGGCGGTGACCGCGTTCCACCGCACGGTCCACGGCGCCGGCCCGACGGCCTACTTCCCCGCCGAGGCCGCCCACTTCGAGGAGCACCTCGGCGACCTCGCCGCCGAGCGCGTGCTCGTGCCCGCGACGGGCGCGTTCGTGCGGCTGCTCGGCCGGCTGCGCGTCATCCAGCACGGCCGCATCCAGCTCTACCTCGCCTACGTCGTCCTCACCCTCGTCGCGCTGCTCGTGTGGCAGCTCGGCTTCGCGGGGAACTAGGGATGCGCACCTTCGTCGACACCGCCGCCCACGTCGCCTTCCTGCTCCTGCTGCCGCCGCTCGTCCCCGGCGTCATCGCCAAGGTGAAGGCCTGGTGCGCCGGCCGCCAGGGCCCGCCGCTGTGGCAGCCCTACTTCGACCTCGCCAAGCTGCTGCGCAAGGGCGCGGTGTACAGCGAGACGACGACGTGGGTGTTCCGCGCCGGCCCCATCGTCGCGCTCGCGAGCTGCCTCGCCGCCGGGCTGCTGCTGCCGCTCACCTCCGGCCGCGCGCCGCTCGGCAATCCCGGCGACCTCGTGCTCTTCGCCTACCTGCTCGGCCTCGGCCGCTTCTTCACCATGGCCGCCGCGCTCGACACCGGCTCGGCCTTCGAGGGCATGGGCGCGAGCCGCGAGGCGGCCTTCTCGGCGCTCGCCGAGCCGGGGCTCTTCCTCGCGCTCATCGTCCTCGCGCTCGACGCCGGCTCGCTCTCGCTGGCCGACGCGCTCGGCGCCGTGCGCCCCGCGGCCGCCCAGGGCATGGCCCCGGTCCTCGCCGTCGCCGGCCTCGCGCTGGGCCTCGTGCTCCTGGCCGAGAACTCCCGCATCCCGTTCGACGACCCGAACACCCACCTCGAGCTGACGATGGTGCACGAGGTCATGGTGCTCGACCACAGCGGCCCCGACCTCGCCTTCATCTTCTACGGCGCCGCGGTCAAGCTCACGCTCTTCGCCGCGCTGCTCGCGCAGATCGCGCTGCCCATCGGCCGCGCCGCGGGCGCCGCCCGCCTCGGCCTCATCGCCGGCGGGGTGCTCGGCGTCGCCGTCGCCGTCGGCGTCATCGAGTCGGTGATGGCGCGCGTGCGCCTGCCCCGCGTCCCCCAGCTGCTCGTCGGCGCCTCGGTGCTCGCGGCCTTCGGCGCGGTCCTCCTCTTCGCCCAGGGGCTCCGATGACCACCGCCGCGCACCTCGCGCTCCTCGCGACCATCCTCATCGATCTCTACCTGACCTCGACCGGCCGGGTCGGGGCCTGCGTCCGCGCCGCCGCCGCGCAGGGCATCGCGCTCTCGCTGCTGCCGCTGCTGCTCGAGGGCGGCGCGCTCTTCGCGCCGGGCGGCCACCCCGTGCGGCTCGTCCTCATCACCGCGGCGACGCTCGCGCTGAAGGCCGTGGTCATCCCGGTGCTGCTGCTGAAGACCATGCGCAGCTCGGGCGTGCGCCGCGAGTTCGCGCCGTTCGTCACGCTGCACGTCTCGCTGCTCATCGGCGCCGCGCTCATCGGCCTCGCCTTCTGGATCGGCAGCGTGCTGGCCGGGCCCGCCGCGGGCCTCACCCGCCTCACCCTCTCGGCGGGCTGCGCGACGCTCCTCGTCGGCCTCTATCTCACCATCAGCCGCCGCAAGGCGATCTCGCAGGTGCTCGGCTACCTCATCGCCGAGAACGGCCTCTTCGCGATCGGCCTGACGCTGCCGGGCCAGCTCTCGTGGCTCGTCGAGCTGGGCGTGCTGCTCGACGTCCTCGTCGCCATCATGGTCATGACGGTCCTCGTCGTGCACGTCGACGGCATCGTCGCGCCCGACGACGAGTCGCGCGGGGAGCGCGCGGTGAGGGGGAGGCTCGACGGGCTGGGCCCGTCGAGGGGGGGCGGGCAGAGCCCCCCCCTGGAAGACCGGCCCGCCGCCGCCCCGGGGGCGGAGCGATGATCCCCATCTGGACGATCCTGGCCGTCCCGGCCGCGAGCGGGCTCGCCTGCGCCCTCCTGCGGCGCGGCCGCCTGGTGCTGTGGGTGTGCGCGCTCGGCAGCGTCGCCACCGCGCTCGTCGCCGGCGCCATCGGCTGGCTCGGCGTGGGCGAGCGGACCTTCGGCGCGGGCGAGCACCTGATGCTCGACTCGCTGTCGCTCTTCCACGTGGTGCTCGCCACCGGCGTCTTCGCGCTCTCGTCGCTGTATGCCTGGGACTACTTCGGGCCCGAGGCGGACGACGGCCGCTTCGCCGGACGCAAGGCGCGCCGCTTCGGCGTGTGCTGGTTCGGCTTCCTCGCGAGCATGGTGCTCGTCCTGCTCGCGAACAACCTCGGCCTCATGTGGGTGGCGATGGAGGCGACGACCGTCGCCTCGGCGCTCCTCATCTGCCTCGAGTTCGACGCCCCGTCGATCCGCGCCGCGTGGGGCTACCTGCTCGTCTGCTCGATCGGCATCGTCCTCGCGCTCATGGGCACGTTCCTCTTCTGCGGCGAGGCCGGCAACGTGGCCCTGGTCAGCGAGCGGGCGTTCCTGTGGACCGATCTCACGAACCTCGCCGGCCGCATGCGCCCGGGCCCCGCGAAGCTCGCCTTCCTCTTCGTCCTCGTCGGCTACGGCACCAAGGCCGGCCTCGCGCCGATGCACACCTGGCTGCCCGACGCGCACAGCCGCGCGCCGACGCCGGTCTCGGCGGTGCTCTCGGGCGTGCTCCTCAACGGCGCGCTCTACGCCATCAGCCGGTTCCTGCCGCTCGTCGACACGGCGACCGGCGGCCACGGCTGGGCCTTCCAGATCCTCGTCGTCTTCGGCCTGGTCTCGATCATCGTGGCCGCGGCCTTCATCGTCCACGAGCACGACCTCAAGCGCCTGCTCGCCTACTCGAGCGTCGAGCACATGGGGATCATCACGCTCGCGCTGGGCGTGGGCGCGACCACGGCGTCGCTCTTCCACACCTTCAACCACTCGGTGGGCAAGATGCTGGCCTTCTTCTGCGCCGGCGCGCTCGTCAACCGGTACGGCACGCGGGACATGCGGCTCATGCGCGGCATCCTCGGCGCCGCGCCGCTGGTCGCGACCGGCATCGTCCTCGGTCTCCTCGCGCTCATCGGCGCGCCGCCCTTCGGCGTCTTCATGAGCGAGCTGTGGATCGCGCGCGTCGGGGCGCAGGGCGGGCACCTGGCCGCGACCGTCGTCTTCCTCCTCGGCGCGTCGATCGTCTTCATCGCGGCGCTCAAGCACGTGATGGAGATGGTGTGGCGCGCCCCGGCGGGCAGCCCCCCGGCCGTGACCCCACCCGGCACGCCGCTGCTCGTCGGCTGGCCGCTCGTGGTCGTGCCGCTCGTGCTCCTCGTCGTCGTCGGCGTGTGGATGCCGGCGGACTTCGCCACGGCGCTCGAGCGGGCCGCGACCGTCATCCGGGGGCAGCCATGACGCCGTCGCTCACGCGCACCCACAACGCCGGCCGCGTCGCCCGCCGAGACCTCGCCCCCCTCGAGCCGGCCGGCTTCCACGACGCCTGCGTCGCGCGCCTGCGCGCGGGGGCGCGCCTCGCCGCGCTCGTGGCGCTGCCCGGCGCGCCGGGCGGCGACGGCGAGCTGTGCGCCGTGCTCGCCGACGACGCCGGCGGCGCGCTCGAGCTCGCCGTGACGCGGGCCACG
>DASXVK010000031.1:0-20009 GCA_036504295.1 Polyangia bacterium | reverse complement strand
ACGCGCTCGCCCGGCGCGGGGCCTCGTTCTTCGCCGACCTGCGGGCCGAGCTGGGCGGCTTCGGCGGCGACCTGCTCGAGGCGCTGTGGGAGCTCGTCTGGGCCGGGGTCGCGACGAACGACACGCTCGTGCCGCTGCGCGCGTTCCTGCGCGCCGGCGAGATCGCGCGCCCCGACCCGCGGCGCCCGGGCCAGTTCGCCGCGCGCCGCGCCCTCGCCCCGCCCGGCAGCGAGGGGCGCTGGAGCCTGCTCCCGGCGCCGGCCCAGCCGGTCGGCCCCACGGCGCGCGCGCTGGCGCTGGCCGAGCAGCTCCTCGAGCGCCACGGCGTGCTCACGCGCGAGGCGGTCGCCGCCGAGGGCTCCCCCGGCGGCTTCGCGGCGCTCGCGCCCGTCCTGCGCGGGCTCGAGGACGCCGGCCGCGTGCGGCGCGGCTACTTCGTCGAGGGCCTCGGCGCCATGCAGTTCGCGCTCCCCGGCGCCGACGACCGGCTGCGCGAGGCGCGTGACCAGGCCGCGGACGAGGTCGTGGTCCTCGCCGCCACCGACCCGGCGAACGTCTACGGCGGCGCGGTGCCGTGGCCGGCCGAGGCCGAGGGCCGGGCCCAGCGCGCGGCCGGCGCCTCGGTCGTGCTCGCGGGCGGCCGCCTCGTCGGCTACCTCGGCCGCGGCGAGCACGAGCTCCTCGTCCTCGGGCCGGCGCGCGACCCGGCGGCCCCCGCCGCGCGCACCCTCGCCGCCGCCCTCGCCGACCTCGTCGACGCCGGCGGCCGCCGCGCGCTCCTCCTCGAGCGCATCGACGGCGCCCCGGCCGCCGCCGCCCCCGCCGCCGCCCCGCTGCGCGCGCGCGGGTTCCAGGAGGTGAGCCAGGGGCTGCTGTACCGCGCGGGGCGGTGAGGGGCGGCGCGTCGCGCTGCCGGCGCGGGTCACGGGATCGCCACACCCTCTCCTCGCCCGCTCCCTGGCCGCGCCCCGGCCGTTCCATGACGCTCCGGCATAACGGGAGGTGCCATGCGGCCGCGCGCCCTCTCCCTCAACCTCACGCTCGCCGCCGGCTGGCTCGGGCTGTTCGGTCCGGTGCTGTGGTGGCTGCTGACGGTCGCGGGCGCGCATCGCAACTACCTGCCCACGCTCGGCTTGCTCGTGGTGGTGGCGATCCTGCTGGTCGTGCGCCACGCCCGCGAGCGCCGCGCCGGACGGGCCCCGGCCGTGCGGGCCGTCCTCGACCCGACACCGGCCGTGAGGCCGGCGCCCCTGCTGCTCTTCGCGCTCGGCGCGACGGCGTACGTGGCCGCCGGTCATCTCCTGGAGGTCCACACGCTGGCGGCCATCCTCTGCGGGCTGAGCACCTACGGGCTGCTCGGCCTGTACCTGAGGCCGGACTCCTGGCGCCGCGGCCTGCCCGCCGCGGTGCTCGTGTGCGCGGTCTTCCCCGTCGGCCTCCACGCCAACAACCACGTGGGCCTCCTCGTGCGGGTCGCGGCCGCCCGGATCGTGCAGGAGCTGCTGCGCGCGCAGCACGTGGCCGCGCTCGGCGCCGAGACGATCCTGGTGCTCGAGAACGGCATCGCGCACGTCGACGTGCCCTGCAGCGGCATGCGCAGCCTCCTCGCGGGCCTGCTCTTCTTCGCGGGGGTCACCTGGCTGCGGCGCTGGCGCATCGATCGGCGCTGGCTCGTCGCGGGGCTGCTCCTCGCGAGCCTGCTCTTCCTCGCGAACGTGGCCCGCGTCTACCTGCTGGTCCTCGTCGGTGTGGTGGCCGGCCATCGGACGCTCGCCGAGGTCATCCACGAGCCGCTGGGGATCCTCGGCTTCATCGTCCCCTGCGCGCTCTGCTACCTGGGGCGGCGCGAGGAGGCCCCGTCAGTGGCGCCCCCGGAGACGCCCCGGCGCACGCCGCGGTGGCTGCATCCGGCGCTGGTCTCGTCGCTCGTGCTCCTCGGCGTCCTCCAGGCGCTCCGCCCGGCGCCGCGGCCCGCGGCGCCGGCCCTCGTGTTCTCGTGGCCGCCGGAGATGGCCGCGCAGCCCCGCGGAGTGGGTCCTGCTCGCGCTGGTCATCCTCGGTTTGGTGTACGCGGGGCGGAGGCGCGCGCGCGGGGTCGCGACGGCGTGACCTCCCTAGCCCAGCCCGACGGCGCCCGACAGGAACCGGGCGAAGGGCGCGAGCGCCCGGCAGGCGGCGACGTAGTCGTCGAGGAAGGCGGGGGCGCACACCTGCTGCTCCGAGATCTCGACGCAGAGCGCGAAGTCCTTCCGCTTGAGGTCCTCGATCAGCGGGTGGTCCGCGTCGTAGCCCTTGGGCGGACGCGCCAGCTTCTCCCCCATGAGCCCGCACGCCGAGCCGAACTGCCGGTCCCGCGTGGCCCGGCGCCACTCGTCGGGGCGCGCGACGATGGCGTCGCGGATCTGCTTGAGGGCCGGCGGTGCCGGGCGCCACACGCCGGCGCCGGCCGCGCAGTCGTCCGGGGCGACGTGGAGGTAGAACGCCGGGCAGGCCTCGTCGGCGCCGGCCTCGTGGCCGAAGTGCGCCGCGAGCGCGGTCTTGTAGGGGCTCTTGTCCTTCGCGAAGCGCACGTCGCGGTGGATGCGCATCATCGAGCCGCCGACCGGCCGCGGATCGACCTGGAACTCGGGCGCGACGCGACGCAGTCGCGGCCCGAGGTCCGTGAGGAAGCGCAGCATCGGCTGCCGCGCCGCGTCCTCGTAGCGGTCGCGGTGCTGCTCGAACCAGTCGCGGCGGTTGTTCTCCCGCAGCTCGCGGAGGAAGCGAAACGTCTCGGGCGTGAAGTAGGTGCCGGCCATCACGCCTGTGTACCAGAAGCGAGCCCGCACTTCGAGCCTCGGACGCCGTGCTCGATCCGGAGCCGCGCGCTCCTCATGCCCGGTAGCCCGGTGCGAGCATCGCGGCCATGGCGGCGGGGCGACGCACCCCCTGGCTCGCCAGCCACGCGTCGGCCGCGGCCACCAGCGCCGCACCCGCCGCGCCGCCGCGGAGCTGACCCGCGCGGCGGCGCGCCACCTCGGCGTGCAGCCGCATCGCCGCGTGCTCGAAGCCGCGCCGCGCGGCCGTGAGCCACGCCAGCGCCACCGGCGTGTCGCCGCGGACCGTCGCCGCGCCGGCGCGCAGCAGATCGGCGAGCGCGCTGCACCAGGGCCGGCCCTCGCGCGCCAGCCGCTGCGCGTCCTGCTCGGCGGCGGCGGCGAGGTCGGGGTCGCCGGCAGCGGCGGCGGCCAGGCGGCTGCGGCCGCGAAGGTCATGGAGCTGGATCCGGACGATCTGGATCTGGAGCAGCAGCGCGCGGCGCAGCGCGCTCCAGTTGCGCGCGATGCGGGCGCACGAGTCGGCGCCCCGCCCCTCGTAGA
Source organism: Polyangia bacterium (assembly GCA_036504295.1). Classification (GTDB taxonomy): domain Bacteria; phylum Myxococcota_A; class Polyangia; order JACRCY01; family JACRCY01; genus DASXVK01. The sequence continues at coordinate 16,650 of DASXVK010000031.1, read as the reverse complement.
GGTCGATCTGCCCCAGGGAATGAAACTCGTAGTAGTGCTGGAGGTGGTAGCTCGTCGGCGACCACTCCGCCATCGCCTCGCCCACGTGGCGCCGGGCCTCGCCGGGATCGTCGCCGACGAGCCAGGCGACGTTCGCGTGCGAGGTGCGCAGGTTCGTCGCCGCGTAGCGGTCGTCGAGCTGCCGCGCCGCCGCGAGCATGGGCGGCACGCGGCGCGTGAGCTCGCGCAGCTCGCCCAGGTAATAGAGGCTGGAGAGGACGAACATCTCCGCGCTCACGATCTCCCAGGCCACGCCGGTGCACTGCTCCCGGTAGATGGCGAGCGCCTGCTCGCAGCGGGCGCGGCCCCGCGCAAAATCGCCGGAGAGATAGCCGACCGCGCCGGCCCACATGGCGCACAGGCCGGCCGCGTGCGGCGCCCCGGCCGCGGCGGCCAGCCGCTCGGCCGCGGCTATCGTCCGGGCCGCGCGCGCGAGCCCGCGCCGGCCGCCGGTGGCGCAGTAGCCCGCCTCGAGCGCCAGGGCCCGCGCGAGCCGGTACGGCTCCCCGGCGCGCAGCGCCAGCCGCAGGTTGCGCGTCTGGAACTCCACGCCGCGGAGCGGATCGACGGTGGACAGACCGAGGCTGACCGCCCAGGTCAGGTCGATGCGCTCGAGCGTGCGCGGCGAGAGCTCGCCGGCCGGGCGGACGCGGTGTCGCAGGCCGCGCGCTCTGAGCAGCGCGCGCTGCCACAGGACCCGCACGAAGGCGACGAGCGGCGACCCGCTCAGCCTGAGCCCGATCCCGCCCAGCACGGCGCCGAGCTCACGCACGCCCTCGTCGATGTGGCCGCTGCGCAGGAGCTGGTCGGCGGCCTTCCGCCGCAGCGCCATGGCTTGGGCGGCCGGCAGCCCGGGGGTCGCCGCCGCCAGGTAGGCGGCCGCGCTCTCGGCGCCCCGGCCGGCCGCGGCGAGGGTGCCGGCGAGCCGGACCCGCAGGTCGTGCGCCCCCGCCGCGTCGGGCGCGGTCCGCTCGAGGGCGTGCCCGTAGAGCCGCGCGGCCCGGTCGAAGGCGAGCTGGCCCGCGGCCTGGTCGGCGGCGGTCTCGGCGTACCGCGCCGCGAGCTCGCCCAGGCCCGCGGCCGCGCAGTGGGCGAAGAGGGCCTCGGCGTCGGCGTCGCCGCGCTCCCGGAGCACCGTCGCGAGCCGCAGGTGCCGTTCGCGCAGCGCGTCGGCCGCGAGGCTCTCGACCACGGCCTCGCGGATCCGGTCGTGGTAGGTCTCGAGCCACGCCGCGCCGAAGGCGCCGGCGCGGACGAGGTGGCGGGTCCGCAGCAGCGCGACGGCCGTCGCCTCGGCCGCGGGGGCGAGCCCCGCCGCCCGGGCCGCCGCGGCGCGCCGGATCGGCCGCCCCGCGACCGCGACCACCTCGAGCAGGCGCAGCGCGGGCGCGGGCAGCGCCTGGAGCCGCTCGTGCACGACCTGCTCGAGGCGGACGCCGCCGGGCGCTGGCTGGCCCGTCGCCTGCACGTGGCGGGCGAGCTCGCCGATGAAGAAGGGGCTGCCGTCGGCCTCGGTCGCGATCCTCTCCGCGAGCTCGTCGTCCCCCGCGCCGCCGAGGAGCGCCGCCGCGAGCCGCCGCGAGTCCGTCGACGAGAGCGCCTCGAGCACGATGGTGCCGGTCGCCGCGTGGCGGCCGGCGTCGAGGAACCCGCGCAGCCCCGGGCTCGCCGCCAGGTCCTCGCTGCGGTAGGTGAGCACGATCAGGAGCGCGGGCGGGTCCGGCGCGACCGTCAGCGCGCTGAGCAGGAGCGCGCTGTCCGCGTCGGCCCACTGACAGTCGTCGATGAAGAGGACGATGGGCCGGCGCACCGCCAGGCGCGCCAGCAGCTCGCGGAGCGCCCCGAACGCCTGCGCGCGCAGGGCGTGGACGTCCGGGCTCTCGCGGCGCGGCGCGGCCGCGACCGCGTCCACGCGCCGCAGCACGGGGAAGACCCGCGCCAGCGCCGGGGTGTCCCGCGGCAGGACCGCGGCGCACTCGGCGTCCCCGAGGCTCAAGAGGTGACGGCTGAGCGCGTCGATGATGGCGTCGCAGGCCTTGAAGGGCACCGACTCGCGCTCGTAGCACCGGCCGGCCAGGACCACCGCCTGGCCGCGGGCGGCCACGCCGTCGAGGAAGTGGCGCACGAGCGCGCTCTTCCCCACCCCGGAGCGCCCCTGCACCCGGAGCGTCGCGGGGCGGCCGCCGGCGAGGGAGGCCAGGGCCGCGGCGAGCGTGCCGAGGGCCTCGTCACGCCCGACGAATGGGGCGTCCGGCGCCGCGGCGGGCGCGGGGGCGCCGCCGAGCCGCCGGACCAGCTCCGGGCCCGGCGGGCGCGCGGCCGGGCGCCGCTCCAGCAGGGTCGCGCACAGCTCGTCGAGATCCGCGGGCACGCCCGGCGCGAGCGCGCTGGCGCGCGGCGCCGCCTCCCGTTGCTTGAGCGCGACGATGTCCAGCGGCGCGCCGCCGAAGGGCAGCCGGCCGGTGAGCGCCTCGAAGAGCACCACGCCGACCGCGTACCAGTCGGCGGCGGCCGTCAGCGGCCCGCTCGCGCACTGCTCCGGGGCCATGTACGCGGGCGTGCCGAGCAGGACCTTGGCGTCGGTGCGGTCGGCGCCGGCCCCGAGGTCCGCCGCGACGCCGAAGTCGAGCAGCACGACCCGACCCGTGCCGTCGACGAGGACGTTGGAGGGCTTGATGTCGCGGTGGAGCGTGCCGGCCTCGTGGATCGCCTGCACCGCGGCCGCGAGCTGGCGCAGCGCCCCGCGCAGGCGACCGTGGTCGACGGTGGGCGCGGGCCCGTCGTCGGCGCCCGGAGCGGCGGCGGCGGCGCCGGCAGCGACCAGCCCCGGCGCGGCGGGCGAGGTCGCCTCCAACGGCGAGGCCGGCGCGGCGGGCAGAGGGGCCGCCCGCCGCCACACGTAGCTGAGGAGGTCCACGCCCGCGACGAGCTCCATGACGAAGAACCACTGGCTCTCGTCGGCGACCAGCTCGTGCAGCTGCACCAGGTTCTCGTGGGCGATGTCGGCGAGGGCGCGGAACTCCCGCTTGAAGCGGTACAGGGCGGCGGCGTCGAGGTGCACCAGCGTCTTGAGCGCCACGCGGGCCTGGCGCTCGCGGTCGAGCGCCTCGTAGACCACCCCCATGCCGCCGCCGCCCAGCCGCCGCACCACCTGGTAGCGGCTCGTCCCGGCGAAGTCTCCCACGGCGTCCAGGGTCACCTCTCGCTCCCCCCTCGACTGCGCCGGCATTATGCCCCACCCCGACGCCGCGGGACCAGCGCCGGCGCCGGGAGCGTGCAGACGGTGCGAGGGGGAGGGCTACCGCAGCCGGAAATCGACCCGGCTGTCCGCGGTCTTGTCGCGGTGCGCCGGCTTCAGGCTCTTCGGCTCGACGAGGAAGACGCGGCCGAGCTCGACCTTGCGCGAGCGGACGAGGGCGTCGCGCACGGCCTCGGCGCGCTGGCGCGCGAGCAGCCGCAGGTCGTCGTTCGACACTGTCACCGCGGCGAGGAGGAGGCGCTCCATCTCGGCCGCGGGCACGTCCTTCGCGCCGCCGAAGAGGGTCCTGGGCGCGCCCGGGACCTTCTCCGCCTTGTACGCGCGCTTGAGGTAGGTCGGGTACTCGGCCGGGGCCACGGTCACGTCGTCGAGCGTCGCGTCGGTGGCGGCGCCGCGGACCGTCTCTTTGAGCTTCTGCGCCTTCACCTTGCGCTCGAGGCCCAGCTTCCGCAGCGCCGCGAGGTCCTGCGGCGGATCGACGTGACCCTCGATCTCGAGGCGCAGCGCGGGGCGGTCGTAGAGCGCCTTCGTGAGGGTCGCGATCTTGCTCGCGCCGGCCGCCGGGATCGTGGCGCGGCCGGCCTCGAACTCGAGGTACGAGAGCTCCTCGCCCTTGCCGAACAGCGAGCCGAGGAGGGCGAACGGGGAGGTGGCCGCCTTGATGAGGAGGTTCTTCACCACCATCCAGATGACGCCCCACACCTTGAACTTGGGGTCGTCGAGCGAGCCGGCGACGGGGAGGTCGAGCGTGATGACGCCGTGGCGGTCCTTGAGCAGCGCCACCGCGAGCCGCACCGGCAGCTTTGTCGCCTGCTTGCTGGCGATGGCCGGGCCGAACGTGAGCTGGTCGATGCGCACCTTGTTCTTGGCCTCGAGCTTGCGCTGGTTGATGTTGTAGTGCAGGTCGAGGCTGAGGGCGCCCTTCTCGATGGCGTAGCCGAGGAAGCGCCCGGTGTAGGGCGTCATGGCCGAGAGGTCCACGCTGCCGAAGCGTATCGTCAGGTCGACGTAGCGGCTGGCCGCGGCGGGGCAGACCTGGCCCACGATCTCGACCGGCGACTCGCCGCCGACCCGGCCGCGCAGCTGGATCTCGGCGCGCTGCGGATCGTCGAGCGCCAGGCCGGTCACCTGCCCCTCCAGGGCGTCGAGGCCGAGGCTGAAGGCCGGGGTGATGCTGCGGTCGTTGAAGGTCACGGCCGTGTTCTTGAACGTGACGCGGGCGATGCGCACCGGCAGGGGCGGGCTGGCGGGCGCGGCCGCCTCCTTGGCCCCCGGCGCGGCCGCCGCGGGTGCCGGCGCGGGCGGGGCGACGGTGTCCTTCGCGCCCTTGCCGAAGTCCACGCGCGCGGACTTCTCGGCGGACTTGTCGTCCTTGGCGATGGAGGCGAGGTTGAGCTGGCCGCCGGGGAGGACGACGACGTGGGCGGCGAGGTCGCGCACGCCCACCTCGCCGACGCGGACCTTGAGCGGCGCCGTCGTGGCCTCGATGCCGGTCACCTTCAGGGACCCGAGGCGCAGCAGCTCCTCGACGCCGGAGCGGTCGTTCGCGCCGAAGCCGTCGAGCCCGACGTCGCCCTTGTAGGTGATCTCCGGCCCCTTGAGGCCCATCGTGAACGTCACCACGCCGTCGACGGAGACGGCGCCGCCGGTGACGAGGACGCTGGCCATGTCCTCGTAGTACGGCTGCAGCGGGACGAGCGGCAGGTTCTTCACCCCGATCTTCACGCTCGCCGTCAGCGGCTCCAGGCCGACGCTGCCGCCGACGTTGATCGTGCCCTTCTCGTTCAGCCGCCCCTGCAGCGTGAGCCGCGCGTGCTTGCCGCGCTCGGTCGTGAGGCCCTCCGCGTGCAGGCCGAGGCGGTCGAGCGTGAGGACGGCGGGCCGGCGCTGGCCGCGGTCGTCGACGCGCACGTTGTACCCCGTGAGGTCGAAGGTGCGCACCGTCGCGGTCCACGGCTTCTCCGGGGCCGCCTTGGCGGCCGGCGCCGCCGGGCCCGCGGCGGCCGGGGCCTTGGCCGCCGGCCGCGCCTTCGCCGGCGGGGCCGGCGCGATCAGGGTGGCGAGGTTCCACGGCTTGCCCGCGCCCGCGCGCGACACCCGCACCCGGCCGCCCTCGGTGGCGAAGCTCCCGACCTCGAGGGTGTGCGCGCCGAGGTCGAGCGAGGTGCCGGCGAGCGTCAGGCGCGGGACCCGCACGAAGTCGTCGCGCTCGCCGCGGCGGCGCAGGCGCAGGCTCTGGACCGTGGCCTCGAGGCCGCTCACGGCGACCTCGAACGCGGCGCCCTTGGCCGCGAGGCGCACCGGGACCTTGGCGTCGAGAACGCCGTCCTCGAGGTCGAAGAGCAGCGGGGCGGCGTAGTAGGGGCTGTACTTCTTGAGCGGCACGCCCCTGAGCGTGATCGTGCCGTCGAAGGCGAAGGGCGTGAGGACCAGCTTCGCCGCGACCGCGAGCGCCTCCTTCGCCTCGGTCCGCGCGTCGAGCGTCAGCGAGGCGCGGTGGCCGCGGGCGGTGCTGAAGCCGCGCAGGAGGACGTCGAGCGGCGTGAGCGTGGTCGCGAAGGGCCGCGGGTTCGAGGCGTCCTCGAAGACGATGGTCGCGGCCGCGAGGCGGATCTCGCCGGCGCTGATGATCCAGTCCGGCTCCTTCGCGGGCGCCGAGGCCGGCGCCTGCGCCGGCGCGGCGGTCGTGGCGGACGCGGGCGCCTTCGCCGCGGGCGCGGCCGGCGCCGCGGCCGGCGCCGCGGCGGGCGCGGCGCCGACGAGGTGCTGCAGGTTCATGTCCCCGTTCTTCAGGCGCTTCGCGTGGAGCGTCAGCCGGTCGACGAGCACGCGCTCGATCTCGACGCGGTGGCTCATCACGTCCTTCGTGTCGACCGCCACCTCGAGCTTCGGCAGCGCCACCAGCGGGCCCTTCTTCTCGTCGACGGCCTCCACGTTCGTGAGGTCGACGAGGCCGCGGATGCCGATGGTCGGCGCCCGATCCTTGGGCTGGGCGAAGCTCACCGTCAGCTTGGTGCGCAGGGCCCCGGAGCGGAGCGTGAGCTTGAGGGGCACCGGCACGTAGCTCAGGTAGTAGGGCAGGTCCACGTCCGCGAGGTCGACGTCGATCGTGCTCTCGTGGGTCTCGCTGAAGGGCTTGGTGCGCCCGTGCAGCGCGAGGGGCGTGCCGTTGATGGTGGCGGCGAACGACGGCTGGACGTAGGTCTCGACCAGGTAGGGCAGGTTCGAGAGGAACGGCACGCCGATGTTGAGCCCGGTGATCGAGTGGCGCGTCTCCTCCTGCCGGTCGTCGAGCTCGATGCCGCCGTCGATGAGGCGGAGGTTGTTCAGCGAGAAGCGCGCCGGCTTCTCGGGCTTGGCCGCCGGCGCCGGCTGGGACGCCGGGGCGCCGAGCTCGTCGAGGATGTCGGAGAAGTTGTAGCGGCCGTCCGCGAGGCGGACCAGGCGGAGGCGCGGCTCGACGACGCGGGCCTCCCGCACGATGACGCCCTTGAAGAGCGACATGATCTCGGCGTTGGCGTAGACCTCGCGCAGCGTGAGGAGGTCCCGGGCGCCGTCGCGGTCGCGGATGCGGACGCCCCAGATCGTGATCGCCAGCCGGTACGGGTTGAACGCGATCTTCTGGATCGTGACGTCGCGGTGCAGGAGCTTGGTCAGCTGCTTGGCGGCGATGCTGCGCGCCACCGGGGGCACGACGAAGAACCCGAGGATGGTGTAGAGCGCGACGGTGATGCCGAGGCCGATGAGGAGCCGGCGCAGGTGGCGGTGGCGGCGGAGGAAGGCGAGCGGCTTCATGGTTAGTCAGCTCCAGCGGCAGGGCGTGCGCGATCACCGCGCACACCGTCGCCTTGAGATGCCCGAGCGGACGGGAGTGCGAAATTATGCGCGCCGCGACCCCGCGGGACCAGCGCTGAATGCGATCTGCTGACCGTCAGAAGGCGTACAGCAGCCCGAGCCCGAAGGTGTCGTAGCTCGCGCGGTACGAGCCCGCGTTGATCGGCACGCACGCGGTGGCCGGGCGGATCGGCGCCACCTGGCACGCCGCCGCCTCGCTCAGCGGCACCGAGGCGTCGTTCATGAAGACGTGGCTGTACGCGACGTCGAGGCGCCACTGCCGGTGGAGCCACCAGCTCGCGCCCACCGCCAGGAGCTGCTTGGCCATGTCGACCGACAGCACCGAGATGTACGCGTTCGGCAGCGAGCCGCTCTCGTAGCCGAAGCCGGCGCGCAGGACCAGCTTCTCGGGCAGCAGGTCGTACTCGCCGCCGACGCGGACCGAGAACGTGTCCCGCATCTTGCGGACGATCGAGACGTCGCCGACCTGGTAGCTGGGGATGCCGCCGTTCATGTTCGTGAGCTGCACGTTCTGCGGCTGGATCTTGACGGTCTCGGACATCGACCACCCCTCGATGTCGAGCTCGCCCTCGAAGCGCAGGCGCGAGGTCGCGCGGTACTCGGCCCCGACGCGCACGATCCAGGGCAGCGTCAGCGACTGCACCGCCGCGTCACCCGACTGACTGGCCTTGGGCTGGCCGTCGAGGTCGCGGAAGAGGGGGCTGGTCGGGATGCCGGCCTGGACCTTGCCGGTGCCCGAGACCCAGACCGGGAGCTGGAACGACGCGCCCAGGCGCAGCCGCGGCCAGCGCGCGTGCACGCCGACCGCCGCCGACGGGTTCCAGATGGTCTCGAGCTGGAGGCGGGTGCGGGAGTCGCACTGCGGGTCCTCGGGCGCGTTGGTGACCGTCCCGGGGCAGGCGTTGAGCACCGAGCGCGACTCGAGGTTCGCCACCCAGTCCTGGAGGGAGGCGCCGAGGCTCACGCGCAGGCCGTCCTCGCCGCCGTCGTAGATCCGGTACGACGCCGCGATGTCGACGCGCGCCAGGAAGCTGCCGTCGCGGTCGATGATCGAGTAGCGCTGGGCGCCGTCGGCGGGGAAGCGCGGGATGGAGCCGTAGGGCGCGCTGAAGCCGAGGCCGAGGGTGAGCCGGCGCCGGAGCTGGATGGCGGCGCCGATCGTCGGCACCGGGACCTTGTCGCCGCTCGACGACACCTCGGCCTGGGGGTTGCCGCCGCTGTCGATGCGGGCGTAGCTCTGGTGGTCGTACAGCAGGGCCGCCTCGCCCAGCGTCTGGTTGCCGCAGAGGTCCAGGCCGCCCGGGTTGAACCACAGCACGCCGACGTCGTCGCCGCCCGCGACGAAGGTGTTGGCCCGCCCCATGGGGCGGATGCCGTGCCCGGGCAGGAACTGCCCGCCGGCGTGGACCGTGCCGGCGGTGACGAGGATGGCGAGGGTGAGCGCGGCCGCCGGGGCGGCGGCGCGCGGGCGCGGGCGCGTGGTGACTGGCATGTTCAGCGCTTGACCGTGCGGTTGCAGACGACGTCGATGAAGCGCTGCAGCCCGCGATCGTTGTCGTCCATGAAGTCGGCGGCCTGCGCCAGCAGCTCCCGGTAGTCGGCGGCGTCGAGGGGGCCGCCGCGGCCCGGCTCCACCCGGTGCACCTCGCCGGCGACGTCGGCGATGGTGCCGAAGGGCGTCTCGCCGCCGCCGTACTTCTGCCACAGGTGGCGCAGGATCTGGGACAGGAGCAGGTCCTCGTCGAGCGCGCGGGCCCGGGCGAGGAAGCTGATGCCCTTCTGCGCCGCGCCGAGCTCCGGGTCGAGCGCCCGGCCGGCGGCGCGCAGGATCGGCGTCAGGTCGACGTCGTCGACGAGCAGCTGGACGACGTCGGCGAGCGCCGTCAGGGCCACCTGGAAGGCGTCCCGGTGCTGGCTCTCGTCGAGCAGGTAGCGCAGCAGGCCGTACAGGGCCCGGCGCGCCTCGTCGTCGATCTTGAGCGCGTCCGCGAAGTCGACGAGGCCGGCGAGGATCGGGCTCGTGAGCCCGTCCTCGACGTCCTGCATCAGCCCGTGGCGCAGCCACTGCGTGAGGTCGCCGGCGGCCTGGTGGTGCGCGAGGCGGCCGCGGAGGAACGGGATCACGGCGGCCCCCATCGCCGGCAGCCGCGGGTTCGTGAAGCGCTGCCCGTCGGGGCTCACCTCGAGGAAGAGGTCGACGAGCGTGCTGGTCGAGCGCTTCCACTCCTCGCCGGCGTCGCCGGCCGTGGCCAGCGCCTGGCGCTTGGCGGCGAAGCCGTCGGCGAGCAGCTCGAGCGCCGAGACGTTCTCGCTGCCGACGTCGTAGGTGTCGACGCCGTCCCGCGGCACGAGGCGCTTGTAGTTGACCCGGGCGGTGCCGTCGCGGTACGTGAGGCCGGCCTGCGGGCTCACCAGCCACGAGGCGGTCTGGAGGATCTCCGGCCGCGCCGGGCGCCCGTCGCTGAGCGTGAGGCCCGCGAGCACCGGCGCGCTCGCCGTGAGCACGCGCATGAGGTCGAAGGTCTGCGGCGGCACCGTCGGGTACGTCGAGACGCTGAGCGGGTCCATGATGGCGGCGAGGAGCGGCTCGTAGCGCACGCCGCCGTCGCCGAAGCAGTAGCGCTTGGCGGTCGGGTTCGTGAACTGGCAGTCGGTCGACTGGGTCGTCCCCCAGTGGTGGTACAGCACCGACACGAGGTCGAGGAAGAGCCCCTCCTCGTCGTGGTCCGCGAACGCCTGCACCACCGGCCGCAGCGACTGATAGAAGAGCGACTCGTTCGGGTCGTAGCTCGCGTTGGTGTAGGGCGAGAAGCTCAGGTCGCGGGCCTTCACCTCCCACGCGATGATCGTGCCCGGGTGGGCGTCCTTGATCTTGTCGCCGTCGACGCAGCGGGGGTCGTCCTGGAGGCTGGTGAGGAAGGCCGGCGTCGGGTCGGCGAAGATGACGCGGTTGAGCGCCTCGGTCGACGGGTGCGTCTTGAACCCCGTGATCCCGGACTCGCTCTCGAGCACCGAGTCCATCATGCTGCGCGAGGCGAGCGTCAGCGGGAACTTCAGGTTCATCGGGAACTTCGCCTTGGGGACGTAGGCGTTGACCTCGGAGTCCCACACGCGCGCCATGCTCTGGACGTAGAACTTGCCCAGGTTGTCGATCTTGAAGAGGTCGCACGCCGTGTCGTACGTGGCGACGCCGATGCCGAGCACCTCGACGGTGGCGCCGGCCTTGCTGCAGAGGACGGCCCCGTTGGTGTCGTGGACGAGGTGGAAGAGGCGGTGGTTGAGGCTCCGGTTGAGGCCCGAGTCGGGCGCGGCGCGGTCGACCTTGTGGGTGAAGCCGCCGATGGGCGGCCCGTTGAGGTCGTTCGGGTCGGGGTCCCAGCGGTCGCGGTAGGTCATGTAGTAGGAGTGGATGCGGCCGAGGTTCTGGGTGATCGGGTCCTTGAGCGCGTCCATCAGGTCGGCGACGAGCGCCTGGTTCGCGAGCAGGCGCCGCAGGAGCGGGATGAGGTCGTCGATGACGGTCGAGCCCTCGGGGAACGCGGCCCCGGCGAACTCGGGCCGCTTGGCGAACTCCTTGATGTTGAGGGCGGTGCCGACGAGCCAGGCGACGATGTTCTCGTGCTGGGCGAGCAGGCGGTTGGTGCCGTCGAGCGTGGCGTCCATGTTCGGCGCCCCCAGCACCTGGAGGAGGCCGTAGACGAGCTCGAGCAGCGGCGCCTGGCTCGGGTCGAAGCCGCTGTAGGTGAGCGTCGTCGTGGTCCCGTCGGGCAGGGTGTACGGCTTCGCCACCGTCCCGCGCGGGCCGAGCAGCGACGCGGCGCCGCGGATGAGGGCCAGCACCGTGTCCTGATCCACGTCGAAGAGCTTGAGGCTGTCGCGCACGGCGCCCGCGATCAGGGTGTTGTCGAGGTCGACGTAGTCGTAGACCGGCTGGCCGTTGCTCGCGAGCAGGCGGCCCTGGGCGTCGCGCGGGGCCGCGCCGGCGCCGTCCTTGGTCGGGAACGGCCAGTAGCTGGCGATGGCCGCGCCGTCCGCGCCCACGAAGCGGCCGGCGCCGTCCACGTCGGGGAGGCCGTCGCCGTTGCGGTCCACGAAGGGCGCCGGCACCCCCGTGCTGCCGGCGAGGCCGGCCACGCCGCGGAAGTCGCGGCGCACGAGCAGCCGCGGCGTCCCCGCGGCGAAGCGGCGCTGGGCGTCCTCGGCGAAGAGCACCGGCAGCGCGAGGTTGATGGTGCGCTCCGGGTCGCGCGGCGCGGCCACGGGCTGCGCGGTCAGCAGCTCGAGATGGAGCGCCCGGGTGAGCGCGAGGAACGGCTCGTGCGCGGCGCCCCCGTCGTCGAGGGTGCCGAGCACCGACTTGAGGACGGTGTCGATCTCCGGGTAGTCGAAGATCTGGCGCGTGAGGCCGAGCGCGGCCTCGAGGGGACGGTAGCCGTCGCGGCCGGCGAGGCGCGCGAGCGCGGCGGTCAGCTCGTCGTCGCCCGCGAAGGCGCGCAGCAGCGCGCCCGTGGCGCCGTTCATCCGGGAGAAGGTGCCGTCATCGTACAGCGGCAGGACCGCCTGGAGGAGCTTGTTGACCGGGTCGAGCAGCTCCGGCGGCAGGATGAGGTCGAGCGCGGTGACGACGTCCGGCCGCCGCGCGACGAGCACGTTCACCTTCGGGGCGTCGGTCTCGGCGGGCAGCGCCCCGGCCGGCGTCGGCGTCGTGCAGGCGGCGCGGTACTTGACCCCGGCCACGTCGGTGCGCGCCTGCGGGTCCTGCGCCTTGACGTCGACCTCGTGGCTGTAGCCGACCCGCTCGCACACGACCTCGAACATGACGTTGCCGAAGGTGTCGGAGGCCCGGCCGGGCGGCGTCATGTCGACGTACTGCCGGCAGCTTCCGCACCCGAGCGCGATCAGGGCCGCGAGCGCGGCCCGCATCGATTGCCTCACCCCAAACCCCGTGCCCACGCGACTCGCCCCTCTCCTGCCCCTCAGACCCGCACCAGGTCCGAGGCATGCCACGAGACCTCGTGCCCGAGTGAACGCGCCTTGATGCTAGCACGAGGTCGGTACGGCTGGATACGGGTTCCGCCAGGCGCGCATCGAGCTTGGATGCGCTCTGGTCAGCGAAAGTTGCAGCAATCGCAATGGAACCTGGAGGGTGGGGGCGCGCGGGTACTGGCCGCCGGTCGGGAGGCTGGCGGCTACTCCTCCTCTTCCTTCTCCGCCTCCGCCCGGCCGAGCGACCGGTACAGCGTCCGCCGGTCGATGCCGAGGATCTCCGCGGCGCGCTTCTTGTTGCCGCCGGTCTCCTGGAGGATGAGGTCGATGTAGCGCTTCTCCAGCTCCGCGAGCGTCGGCCGATCGTCGTACAGGTGCTGGGGCCGCGCGCCCGAGCTGCCCACGACCTCGGGCGGCAGGTCCGAGGGGAGGATCATGCCGCCCTCGGCCAGCGTGAGCGCCCGCTCGATGGCGTTCTCGAGCTCGCGCACGTTGCCCGGCCACGGGTGGCGGCTGAGCAGCGTCATCGCCTCGGGGGCGATGCCGGCGTGGGCGTGCCCCTCGCGCGAGGCGTACTTCGCCAGGAAGTGCTCGACGAGGAGCGGGATATCGCTCTGCCGGTCGCGCAGCGGCGGCAGCTTCAGCGTCACGACGTGGATGCGGAAGAAGAGGTCCTCGCGGAAGCGCCCGGCGCGCACCTCGGCCTCGAGGTCGCGGTTGGTGGCGGCGACGATGCGCGCGTCCACCTTGACCGGCTCCGAGCCGCCGACGCGCCGGATCTCGCCCTCCTGGATCGCGCGCAGCAGCTGCGCCTGCATCTTGCCGCCGATGTCGGCGATCTCGTCGAGGAAGAGGGTGCCGCCGTGCGCCTCCTCGAAGAGGCCCTTCTTCGCCACCACCGCGCCGGTGAAGGCGCCCTTGGCGTGGCCGAAGAGCTCGCTCTCGAGGAGCGACTCGGTGAGCGCGGTGCAGTTGACGGCGACGAACGGGGCCTGCGCCCGCAGGCTGTGGGTGTGGATGGCGCGGGCGACGAGCTCCTTGCCGCTGCCGCTCTCGCCGACGACGAGCACGGTGGCCGTCGTCGGCGCCACGCGGGCGACGAGCTTGTACACCTCGAGCATCGCCGGGCTCGCGCCGACGATGTTCTCGATGCGGTACTTGGACGCGAGGTCGCGCTTGAGGGCGCGGTTCTCGTCGAGCAGGCGGCGCCGCTCGAGGGCGCGGCCGACGGTGACCTTCAGCTCCTCGACGTTGAAGGGCTTCGACACGTAGTCGTAGGCGCCCTTCTGGATGGCCGCCATCGCCCCGGCGACGTCACCGAAGGCGGTGATGAGGATGACGGGGGTCTGCGGCGACTGCTCCTGGAAGGCCGCGAGCACCTCCATGCCGCCGGCGCCCTCCATGCGCACGTCGGTGACGCAGAGCTCGAAGCTCCGGTCGTGCATGAGCGCGATGGCGCTCGCGCCGTCGCCGACGCTGACGACCTCGTACCTCTCGGCGGCGAGGATCTCGCACAGGAGATCTCGCGCCACCCGGTCGTCCTCCACTACCAGGACCCGCGCGGTGCCACTGCTCACGAAGGTATGCCTCGACCGGGCTTCAGCTTCTGCCCGGAGTCTTCGGCCCCGCCGACGAGGATCCGGCCGGAGCCGGCCTGGTCCGCCGGCGTGGCGGCCAGGGTGTCGAAGGGCAGGGTGACCATGAAGGTGCTCCCGCGGCCGATCTCGCTGTCGACGTCGATGTGGCCGCCGAGCGCGCGGGTGAGCTCGCGGCAGATGCTGAGGCCGAGGCCGGTGCCGCGGCCGCGTCCCTTGGTGGTGTAGAACGGCTCGAAGATGCGGCGCCGATCCTCCGCCGCGATGCCCGGTCCGTCGTCACTGACGCGGATGACGACCTGGCCGGCGGCGAGCTCGGCCGTGAGGTGGATGTGGCCCGCGTCGCCGGCGGCGTCGTGCGCGTTCGACAGCAGGTTGACGAGGATCTGGCGCAGCAGCGCCGCGTCGGTGCGGACGGTCTCCAGCTCCGCGGCGACGGTGGTCTCGGCCTTGCGGCTCACGCCGCGGGCGAGCGCCGCGATCTCGGCCGCCTCGATGGCGAGCTGGCGCAGGTTCGTCAGGCGCGGGGCCGGCGCGACCGGGCGCGTGGAGTCGAGGTAGTCGCGGATGATCGTGGAGATGCGGGCCAGCTCGCCGGTCGCGACCTTGAGCCGGTCCTTGAGCCCGTCGGGGCAGCCGCGGTCGGCCAGGGCGAGCTGCAGGTGGCCCGAGACCGACGAGAGCGGCGTGCCCATCTCGTGGGCGAGCTGGGCCGCGAGCTGGCCGAGGGCGGCGAGGCGCTCCTTGTCGCCGAGCTCGCGGCGGGTCTCGAGCAGCAGCCGGTTGAGGTGGCCGAGGGCGTCGTTCTTCTCCGACAGGTCGCTCGTGGCGGCGCGCACCTCCTCGGCGAGGCGGCTGTTGAACGCGCGGATCTCGGCGTTGGCGCGGCCGAGCTCGGCGACCATCTGGTTGAAGCCCGAGGCCAGCGTGCCGACCTCGTCGCCGCCGCGGGCGAGGACGCGCATGGTCATGTCGCCGCGCTCGACCTCGCCCATCGCCTCGGTGATCTGGCGCAGCGGCCGCCCGACGAAGCGGTTGGAGATGAAGAGCGCGATGCCGGCGAGGGCGACCATGACCGCGAGCCCGACCTCGATGAAGACCTGGCGCTGGACGCGGGCCTGCCGGTCGACCGCCTCGAGCGAGGCCGTGGTCGTGAGCTGCGCCTGCTTGGCCGGCCCCGGCGGGTCGAGATCGAGCTGCAGGTCGACGGTGCGCGCGCCGCCGCCGGCGGGGTTCTTGACGTGGAGGCGCGTCGGCCGCGGCGCCGGGCGGACGCGCGGCACGGCCGCGGCGACGGCCGGCTGCGACGCGGCCGCGGCGAGGCGCGCCGCCTCGAGGCGCGCCGCCTCGCGGCCGCCGCGCGGCTGCGACGCCGGCGTCCGTCCCCCGGCGACCACCGGCTGCGACGACGCGGTGCGCCCCCCGCCGCGCCCCGGCTGCGTCGAGGGCGGCCGCGCCGACTGTGACGCGGGCACCATCACCCACGCGACGCCGCCGTCGGTGCGCACCTGCACCTTGGTCATCCTGGGCGGCCGCGGCCGGGGCGGCCGCGTGGTCCGCTTGACCTGCGGCCGGTCCTCCGCGAGGGTGACCTTCATCTCGACCTTGTCGCCGCCGACGTCCGCGGGCTCGTCGCAGCTGTAGCGCACCTCGTCGATGAGCTTGCGGTGGCGCTTGAGCGCGCGGTCGATGACGTCCTTGATCCGGCCCTCGTCGGCCTCGGCCGGGAGGCGCTCGATCTCCTGCGCCAGGTCCTGCGTGGCCTCGAGCGCCCGCTGCTTCACCTGGCTCTCGATCTCGCGCTTCGTGATGTTCACGCCGACCGCGGTCGCGACGAACATCGTCACGCCGACCGCGAGCGCGAGCAGCAGCGCGACCTTCAGGCTGAGGCTGCGCAAACGGCCGTTGAGGCTGACACCGGTGACCCGCATGGCCCGAGGCAAAGGCTCGCTCCGTTGTAGCAGAAGCGCCCCTCTGGCGCAGCCGGAATAGTCGCGCGGCGATCGGTGTTCTCTGGATGAAATCGGCAGTGCGGGGCCCCCGGCCGCCGAACCCTTCGCGGGCGCGGCCGGTCCAACCAGAAAGCGGACCTCAGGAGGAGGCGGCAGCAGATGCGCGCAGTCAATCGATCCCTCATCTTCATCGGGCTCCTGGCCTGGGCGGTCGCCGGGCTCGGCGCGGCGCTCTTCATCATGCAGGCGGCCGCGCAGCGCGAGCCGCAGGCGCTCGCGGCGCCGCCCGCGGTCGCGGCGGATCCGAAGCCGGAGGCGCCGGCCGCGCCGGCGGCGGTGCCCGCGGCCCCGGCGCGCGGGGCGGCCGGGCTCGCCGGCGCGCGGGCGCTCTCGGGCGCCTTCACGCAGGTCGCGGCCACGCTCAAGCCCGCGGTCGTGCGCATCACCATCGAGAAGGGCCCGGCGGCGCGCCAGCGCGGACCCATGACGCGCGGCCGGCGGTTCCAGTTCGGCGGGCCGGGCGGCGGGGGCGGGGGCGGGGGCTTCCCGTTCGGGCCCTTCGGCATGTCGCCGGACATGCCGAGCCCCTTCGACTTCGGCTTCGGCGACCCCGACGATCAGCCGGGCCAGCCCGCGCCCACGCCCCGGCAGTCGGGCCTCGGCTCGGGCGTCATCATCGACGCGCAGGGCTACATCCTCACCAACAACCACGTCGTGGATCACGCCGACAAGATCCGCGTCAACCTGGCGGACGGCCGGGTCCTCACGGCCAAGGCCGTGGGCACCGACCCGAAGACCGACCTCGCGCTCCTCAAGGTCGACGGGGCCGGCACCCTGCCCGCCGCCCGGCTCGGCAACTCCGACCAGCTCGAGGTGGGCGAGTGGGTGGTCGCCATCGGCAACCCCTTCGGCCTCGACGCGACCGTGACGGTCGGGGTGGTGAGCGCCAAGGGCCGCGACCGCC
>DASXVK010000030.1:0-11036 GCA_036504295.1 Polyangia bacterium | reverse complement strand
TGATGGCCGAGGAGCAGTGGCGCACCCCGGGGGCGGCGCCGAGCGCCTACGAGACCCAGCTCGCCGCCGCGCTCGGCCGCGGCCTGCCCCTCGCGGCGGCGTGTGGCCCGCCGCCCGCGGCGCGACCCGCACCGGGGCCAGCGACCGCGACCACGCCGCCCGCCTCCGCGCCGGCGCCGGCCGCCGGCCCGCCCCAGTGGCGGAGCGTCCTCGGGCAGCGCACCGAGCTGTATGCGCGCTGGGCCGCGGCCTTCCGCCTCGTCGACGCCGACTGGTCCGCGCGCCCCGAGGGCGTCCAGCTCGGCGGCACGTTGCCCTTCGCCGCCTACGGCGACCTCGCGATCGGGCTGGCCCTCGGCTACGCCTACACGAACGCCGAGGCGCGCAACGTCGCCGTCGTCCACCGCTTCGAGGTGCCGCTGCGCCTCGACTATGGCGCCGTCTTCCTCGACGCCGGCCTGGTGGTCGCGATGACGACGG
Source organism: Polyangia bacterium (assembly GCA_036504295.1). Taxonomy (GTDB): domain Bacteria; phylum Myxococcota_A; class Polyangia; order JACRCY01; family JACRCY01; genus DASXVK01. Next base: position 10,556 of record DASXVK010000030.1, on the reverse strand, counting down.
CGCCGTCCGCGGCGGGGCTGACGGCGGCGCAGGCCGAGGCGCTCAATCCCTGGGGCAGCGGCCCGGGCCTCGTGCTGCGCCTCGGCGTGCGCCGGGTGGTCCAGGCCGGCCTCGACCTCGTCGCGTGCACGAACGGCACCCGCGGGCTCGTGCTGTGGGAGTTCTTCGCCGGCATCGGCTGGCAATAGCCGCCCCGCCTGCATCCAACCCCCGACGCATGCACGCCACCGCGTCGCGCCACCGCGACGGCCTCGCCTTCGCCGCCATCACCGTCCTCGCCTGGGGGCTGACGGGCATCTTCGTGCGGCTGCTCCCCGGCGTCCCGGCCGTCATCGTCGTCGGCGGCCGCCTGCTCATCGCGCTGGCCGCGGTGGGACCGCTCGTCCTCCTCAGCCGAGCGCGCCGGGCCCAGGCCGCCGCGGTGGCCCGCAGCGCCGACGCCTGGCAGCTCGCCCTCGCCATGGTCGCCTACTACCTCCTCGCGGTGACCGCGTATCAGCTCGGCTCGGTCGCGGAGGTCGCGCTCCTCATCGCGACCTCGCCCGGGTTCGTCCTCCTCGCGCGCGCCGCGCGCGGCGGCCGCATCCCGACGGCCGAGAAGCTCGGCGCCGCCCTCGCCCTCGGCGGCGTCGTCCTCGTGCTCGCCCCCAAGCTCGCGGCCGCCGAGATTGGCGCCGGCCGCCGCCTGGCCGGCGACCTCCTCGCCCTGCTCGCGGCCGGCGCCTCGGCGATCTACGCCGGCAAGTTCCGCGCGCTGCACGAGCGCGACGCCGCCCCCGACGCGGCCCTCGTCGCGGTCCTCAGCTTCGCCGCCGGCGCCGCCGCGCTCCTCCTCGCCGGCGCCGCCGCCGCCCCGGCCGGCCTCGCCACCGCCCTCACTCCGGGCCGCCTCGTCGTCTTCGTCGGCCTCGGCCTCCTGTCGACGGCCGTCCCCACCATCACCTACGGCCTCGCGGCCCGCCACCTGCCGCCCGTCGTCGCGACCACGACCCAGCTCCTCATCCCGGTGCTCGCGACCCTCGCCGCCGCCGCCCTCCTGCGCGAGCTCCCCTCCCTCTGGGTGGTCCCCGGCGGCGCGCTCGTCCTCTGCGGCATCGCGACCATGGTCCGCGGCGCCGCCCGCGCCGCGCCGGTGCCGGTCGTGGACTGAGCAGCCGCACCCTCTGTCCGGATGTTGCCCCTGCCCGGGTTCAGCGTTGGCGCTCGACGCGCGGTGTCCGTGCGCGGGGTGTCAAGAGCTGCTCCCGCTCGCGCAGCCGCGGATTGTGCACCACTCGCACGGGAGGGGGGCCCCCGGCGGCCCGGGCCGACGGGGGGAGGGCGGAGCCCTCCATCTGCGGCCGAGCGGCCCCGCGCACGGACACCGCACGGCGAGCGCACCCGGCACCTCTGTGGATGTATGCGGGAGAAGTGAGGTCTACGCGGAGGGGTGGTGCTCGAGCCCGTACTGATACCCGCGCTCGAAGGCCTTGAGGTTCAGCTCCTCGGTCCCCGCCGGCACCGAGGTCTTGACGGCCTGCTTCATCGCCTCGTAGCCGATGAGCTTCGTCACCGCGGTGAAGAAGCCCACGAGCACGATGTTGAGCACCATCTTGCGGCCGAGCTCCTCGGCGATGCGGGTGGCCGGCACGCCGAACACCTTCATCGTCGCGGGCACGTTCTTCGGCTGCACCAGGTCCTGCTCGACGATGAGGATGCCGTCGTCCTTGAGCTCGGGGCCGAACTTCGCGTACGCGTCCTGCGACAGCGTGACCATGATGTCGGGCCGCGTCACGTACGGGTACAGGATCTGGTCGTCGGAGACGATCACCTGCGCCGAGCACGCGCTGCCGCGCGCCTCGGGGCCGAAGGCCTGGGTGAGGGTGGCGTCCTTCTGGTCGAAGAGCGCGGCCGCCTTGCCGATGATCATCCCGGAGAGGATGACGCCCTGGCCGCCGAACCCGCCGATCTTGATCTCAGTTACCGCCATGGGTCTCCTCCTACTCCGCGCCGTCGGTGTGCTCGCCCTCGCCGTTCGGCGGGGGGAAGCCGGTGGGGTACGGCGTGAAGCGCGGGCCGAGGGCCACCTGCATGCGGGCGTTGTAGGCCTCGATGAACGTCGGCCGCTCGCGATCCACGAACTTGCCGACGGCGAGCTCGCCCTGGAAGTCGATGCCGACCGTGCGCGTGTCCGCCCCGTTCTTGAGCACCGACTTCTCGGCGTAGTACTTCATCGCGTCGAGGCCGTCGCCGAGGCGGTTGCGGCGGGCGTACAGCGTCGGGCACGGCGAGATGATCTCGATGAAGCTGAAGCCGCGCTTGTTCATCGCCTCCTTCATCGACTTGGCGATCTGCCGGACGTGGTACGAGGTCCAGCGCGCGACGTACACCGCGCCGCACGAGTCGGCGAGGTAGGCCAGATTGAAGGTGTTCTCGAACGCGCCGTAGGGCGTGGTCGAGGCCACCGCCGGCGGCGGCGTCGTCGGTGTGACCTGGCCGCCCGTCATGCCGTACGTGAAGTTGTTCACGCACACGACGGTGATGTCCATGTTGCGCCGGGCCGCGTGGATGAAGTGGTTGCCGCCGATGGCGACCAGGTCGCCCTCGCCGGAGTAGACCACGACCTTCAGCTCCGGGTTCGACAGCTTGAGGCCGGTCGCGAACGGGATCGCGCGGCCGTGCGTCGAGTGGAACGAGTCGAGGTTGAGGTAACCCGCGACGCGCCCGGTGCAGCCGATGCCCGACACGATGGCGACCTTGTCGAGGTCGAGGCCGCACTCGGCGACGGCGCGCGAGAAGCAGTTGACCGTGGTGCCGATGCCGCAGCCTGGGCACCAGATGCTCGGCATGCGGTCCATCCGCAGGAAGGAGCTGACCGGGTTCTCGCCGGTCGCGGGCTTCTGGGTGAGGACCTCGTTGCTCACGGCTGCACCTCCACCGCCGCCGCGGGGGCGGTCTTGCGGCCGGCGCGCGCCGCCAGGATGGCGTCGGCGATGTCCTTCGGATCGTGCACGCCGCCGCCCGGGTGGCCGACGAGGTGCACCGCGCAGCGCCCCTGCGCCACCCGCTCCACCTCGCGCACCATCTGGCCCATGTTGAGCTCCACCACGACGATGGCCTTGGCCTTGCGGCTGAGCTCGACGATGCGCTTCTCCGGGAAGGGCCACGCCACGAGCAGCCGGTGCATGCCGACCTTCACGCCCTTGGCCTGCGCCATCTCCACGCCGCGCAGCGCGACGCGCGAGGAGATGCCGTACGAGACCACCACCACGTCGGCGTCCTCGACGTCGGTCTCCTCGTACTTGACGATGTCGTCGGCGTTGAGCCGGATCTTGTCGAGCAGGCGGGTGACGAGCTTCGTCTGCGCGGGGACGTTCATCGCCGGGTAGCCGCGCTCGTCGTGGGTCAGGCCGGTCACGTGGACGCGGTAGCCGTCGCCGGCCTTGATCATCTCCGGCACCAGGTTCGCGGCGGGCTGGAACGGCAGGTACGCGCCCGGCTTCTTCGTCGTGAAGTGGCGGGGCTCGACCTCGATGTCCTCGGCCTTCGGGATGATCACGCGCTCGGTCATGTGGCCGACGCACTCGTCGAGCATGACGAAGACGGGCACGCGGTACTTCTCGGCCAGGTTGAAGGCGTGGATCGTGAGATCGAACGCCTCCTGCGGCGAGTTCGGGCACACCGCGATGATCTCGTAGTCGCCGTGGGAGCCGTACTTGGCCTGCAGCATGTCGGCCTGACCGGTCAGCGTGGGCAGGCCGGTCGAGGGGCCGCCGCGCTGCACGTCGACGATGACGCACGGCGTCTCGGTCATGGCGGCGAGGCCGATGTGCTCCATCATCAGGGAGAAGCCGGGGCCGGAGGTGACCGTCATCGTCTTCTTGCCGCCCCAGGCGGCGCCGAGGATGGCGATCGAGGACGCGATCTCGTCCTCCATCTGGATGAAGATGCCCCCGATCTTCGGGAACCGGCCGGAGATGCGCTCGACGACCTCGGTCGAAGGCGTGATGGGGTAGCCGGCGACGAAGCGACAGCCGGCGGCGAGGGCGCCCTCGCAGCAGGCGTGGTCGCCATCGAGGTAGTGGGCGCCGGTGAGGACGCCCTTGGGATCGGCTTTCACTTCCCCACCTCCTTCGCCGCCGCCGGTTCGGGCTTGGGCTTGCCCACGTACTCGGGGTTGTTGTACCGGAGCGCAAAGATGGCGAAATCCGGGCAGTAGAGGCCGCACAGGTCGCAGCCATTGCACTGGTCGGGGTGGGCCAGGACCGGGGGGTGATACCCCTTGACGTTGTACTCGGTCGCCAGCTCAAGCGCGCCGTAAGGGCAGAATTCTACGCAGAAGGCGCAGCCCTTGCAGCGGTCCCGCTCGACGAAGACGGCGCCGCGGAAGCGCTCCTTCTTCGGGTCCTTCGGCGGCCGCTTCGGTGCTTCGGCCATGACCACTCCTCCACAAGCTCGAGTTAGGTACCCGGGAGGCCGGCGGGCACCGGGAGTGGTGGCTCGCTATGACGGTCCCGGCGCGGGCCGACTCGGCGCCGACCCTCGCGGGTGCAAAGTGTAGTCGTGCGAGCGCACAGCGCCAATAAAAAAGTGCACTGACGAATGGTCAAAACATACATCCTACATCGTCGGTCAGTGTGGGGTAGACCCCTTCCCGGGGCAAGTCCGCGGGGGCATACTGCGCCCATGAAGCCGCTCACCTTTCTCATGGTTGCGCTGGGGCTCGCGGGCTGCGTGGCCGAGTCGCTGCAGCCGATTGACGCGGGGCGTGATGGCGCCCGGCCGTGCGCCGGCGATGAGGATTGCCTGAACGGCCAGATCTGCGGCGCGGGCGTGTGCGTCCCGCTGACGGTCGACGCCGGGATCGAGGCCGGCGGCGGCGCGGCGCTCGTCGTGACGCCGGACGTCGTGGACTTCGGCAGCCCGCTCCTCGGGCGGGAGACCGTGCGGCAGGTCGTGCTCGGCAACGCCGGCGGGGGGGAGCTGCGCATCCTCGCGCTCGAGCTGCTCGACCCCGCGGGTCTCGCCGAGCTCACGCTCGCCGCCCCCGCCGCGCCCTTCACCCTCGCGCCCGCCGCGGCGGTGCCGGTCACGATCACGCTCGTGCCCCGGGACCGCGTCGTCGACCAGGGCTACCTCGTCATCACGACCGACGACCCGGCCGCGCCCTCGCGGGTCGTGCGCCTCACCTCGAGCATCAAGGGCGTGCCCGCGCTGGCCGCCTGCACCTTCGCCGGCGCGGCGGGCGGCGCGTGCGCCGGCGCGGTCGTCGACTTTGGCCTGGTCGCCTACGGCGGCACGGCCGCGCGCGGCGTCGCCATCCACAACGCCGGCGACGGCAACGCCGCCATGGCGGTGACCGCGGTCACCCTCCCCGAGCCGCCGCTCGTGCCGGCGCCGCTCTTCACCGTGGCGTTCACCACGCTGGCCGACGATCCCGCCAACCCCGGCCAGGCCATCGAGGTCCCGGCGACGCTGCCCTTCCTCCTCGTCCCGGGCGACGGCGCGACGGCGCCGACGACGCTCTTCGCCTGGGTCACCTTCGCCGCCGCCACCGACCGCGAGATCCCGGACCTCGTCCTCGCCGTGCACACCGACGACGCCGGCCAGGCGCCGGGGGTGCTGCCCCTCGCCTATGGGATCGACGGCTGCCCGCCGAGCTGCTACGACCTCGATCACGACCGGACCAACGGCTGCGAGTACCGCTGCGCCGTGGACCCGCCCACGAGCGAGGTGTGCGACGGCCTCGACAACAACTGCGACGGCGACACCGACGAGGGCTTCGACTTGATGACCGACGCCGCGAACTGCGGCACCTGCGGCCGCGTCTGCACCTTCGCGCACGCCGCCGCGAGCTGCGTCGACGGCAACTGCGACCTCGGCGACTGCGAGGCCGGCTGGCACGACGTCGACGGCAAGACCTCGACCGGCTGCGAGTACGCCTGCACGCCGACCCCGGGCGCGGTCGAGGTGTGCGACGGCCTCGACAACGACTGCAACGGCCTCACCGACGAGGGCGTGGTCGAGAACGCCGACCCGAACAACTGCGGCGGCTGCGGCACCGTCTGCAGCTACGCCCACGCGGCCGCGACCTGCGAGCAGGGGCGCTGCCGCATGGGCGCGTGTGCCGCCGGGTGGAGCGACGCCGACGATGACCTGACCACGGGCTGCGAGTACGCCTGCACGCCCACCAACGGCGGGGTCGAGATCTGCGACGGCCAGGACAACGACTGCAACGGCGCCACCGACGAGGGCTTCGACACGAGCACCGACCCCCAGAACTGCGGCGCCTGCGGCCACGTCTGCCCGACCGCCGGGGCCCTGTGCTGCGGCGGCACCTGCACCGCCCCGTCCGACACCAACTGCGGGGTGTGCGGGACCGTCTGCACCGGCGGCACGCACTGCTTCTCCGGCTCGTGCATCGCGTTCGGCGCGCTCGTCGTGAGCGAGATCATGATGCAGCCGAGCCACGTGTCCGACGCGATGGGCGAGTGGTTCGAGGTCTACAACCCGGGCGACGCCCCGGTCAACCTGCGCGGATGGGAGCTCAAGGACACGGGCCCGGATCTGCACACGATCGCGACCGACGTCATCGTGCCCGCGAAGGGGTATGCGGTGCTCGGCAACAACCAGAGCTACGCCACGAACGGCGGGGTCGTGGTCAACTACCAGTACGCCAACTTCATCCTCGCGAACCCCGGCAACGACGGCAAGGACGAGATCATCCTGCGGGCGAACGGGGTCGAGATCGACCGCGTCACGTACAACGCCGGCTGGATCACGCCGGGCACCTCGATCGCGCTCAAGCGCAGCAAGCTGACCGCGACCGACAACAACGCGCTCGCCAGCTGGTGCTTCTCCACCTCCGCCATCGCCGCGGCCAACCCGGACCAGGGCACGCCCGGCACGGCGAACGACTGCCCGTAGCCCCTGGGCACCGCGGGCCTGGTATGCTCACGGGATGGCGGGACGCACCTTCGCGATTGGCGACATCCACGGCCAGCACGACCACCTGAGGCTGCTCCTCGGCCGGCTGCCGGCCCTGACCGCCGAGGACACGCTGGTCTTCGTCGGCGACTACCTCGACCGCGGGCCGGCCTCGCGGGAGGTCATCGCGACGCTGTGCGCGCTGCCGGGCCGCGTCCCGGCGCGCGTGGTCACGCTGCGCGGCAACCACGAGGACGGCTGGGTGCGCGTGCTCGAGCGGGGCTGGCCGGAGTTCATCTACCCCCCGGGCAACGGCTGCTACGCGACCCTGACCTCGTTCCTCGGCCGGGACCCGGGCGGCACGCTCGCGCCCGGCGACCTCGACGCCATGGCGCGCGGCAGCTTCTTCCCGCCCGAGGTGGCCGACTGGCTCCGCGCGCTGCCGTGCTGGTACGAGGACGAGCACGCCCTCTACATCCACGCGACGCTGCCCCGGATCGACGGGCGCTTCGTGCCCCCGCGGGAGGTCATGGACCCGCAGCCCCTGCTGTGGGGCCGCAGCCCCGAGTTCTTCCGCGAGTACGCCGGCCCGCGGGTCGTGTGCGGCCACACGCCCACGACGTCGCTGCCCGCGGAGCTCTCGACCCACACCCCGGCCGACCCGCGCGACCTGTGGGTCCACGGCTCGGTGCTGGCGGTGGACACGGGCTGCGGCACCGAGCGCGGCTTCCTCACCGCCGTCGAGCTGCCCGCGATGCGCGTCTACGAGTCGCGCTGACGCGCGACGTCGCCCGGCCGGCGCGAGCTCACCTGCAGCAGCGAGCCGTTCACCCGCACGCGGCCCAGCCGCACTCCGGGCAGAAGCAGCAGCCGCCGGCCTGCACCACGTGCGCGCCGCACTCGGGGCACCGCACGAGCGCGGCCCCCATCGTGGTGGTCCGGCGCCGCCGCCCCTTCACGCGAACCTCGCTGCGTCCCGCACGTGTGCGCATGGGTGAGCACCGCCATGTCCTGAACATATGAGTAGCACGATCACTGAACGCGTGTCAAGCACCAGCGCGCGACCCCGGCGGTGGGCAGGGGGCCGCCGCGGCGCGGCACGCGGGTGCGCGGCGGCGGGCAGGGGTCGCGGGGGGGACGGCGGCGCGGCGCTGCCGTCGGCGGAAGGCCAGGCGGATCGCGCAGGCACTACGGCCGGGGCGCGGGCGCGCCGCCGGCGAGACGAGCGCGGCTAGCGCTCGGCGGCGTGGTTGTACTTCATCATCGCGGCCTTGATCTGCGCCGCGACCTTCTTCGCTTCGATCTTGTCCTGGATGGCGTTGACGAAGCTGCCGCCGGCGTCACGCGCCGTGGCGTGCTTCTGCCACAGCGACCGGGCCCCGATCGGGCTCATGTACGACTCGGCGTTCTCTGCCGTCGCCGCGGCCGAGGCCATCTTCGTCGAGGCATTGGCCCGGCCGAGGAACTGCTGCCCGCGGGCGAAGCCCGGCTGCATCTTGTTGACGAAGCTGCCGCCGTGGCCCATCCGCGCGGCCTTCTCGACGATGGCCCTGGCGCCGCGGACGCTCATGAAGCACTCGTCCGCCTCGTTGCACGCCACCCTGCTCTGCGGGTTCGCGCGGCCCAGGAGCTCCTTGCCGCGGTTCTGGCTCGGCTGCATCCGGTTGACGTAGCTGCCGCGGGACGCGCGCTCGGCGTGCACCCGGTTCCCGTCGCGCCGCAGGCGCACGTCCTCGCTGCCCGGCCGAATGCGCTCGAGCGCGCGGTCGAGGCGCTCCGGCCGCACCACAGGTGCGCGATCCGGCCGATCACGGGCGATCGTGGGCCGGTCACGGTCACCGGGCCGCGCTTGCGCGGTGGATCCGGTGAACGCCAGACCGAGCAGCACGGGCGCCATCAACATTCCACGCATGCTTTCCTCCTTCTTGTTGCTGCGGTAACAGGGTTGAGCCTGGTATTCACGAGATGCCTGGAATGGGCATCTCGCCTGCGCGCTGCATCACGTGAGTCACCCCATCGCATCTGCGTGTTCGCCCTGGCGTGACGTTGCACCGCCCGTGCCAGTCCGGACCGGGCCGAAGTCCGCGGAATCACGCTGGCCGCGCCGGCCCCCGCCCCGGCGCCCTGACATCGAAGTCAGCTTCGGCGGTGCAGCTCCCAGTGAGACGGGCCGGAGGAGGCCGGGCGTAAACCGGTGATTCCCGACGACAAACCGATCTGTGTCCCGAGGAAAACCCTCCCCGCATGACATCGATGTCGTGGTGCTGGCGGGCCCGCCGGCGCGGGCGGGCGCCCCGGGTGCTCACCCCCCCTGCGATCGCTCAGTCCGCGGCGACGAGGCCGCGGACGAAGGCGGCGAGCTGGGCGAGGCGCCACCCGGCGCGGCCCGGCGCGAGCGGCGGGGCCGCCGCCGCGCCGCCGCGCGCGACCAGCTCCTCGACGGTGCCCACGCGCGCGCCGGCGCGCGCGCGGGCGATCGCGCGCAGATCGACGCGGGTCGCGGGCAGCTCGCCGCCGGCGGCGACGAAGAGGCCGGCCCCGTACCAGCCCCAGCCGCACATGACGTCCGTCGGGCGCACGAACGCGCGCCACCGCTCCTGGAGCGTCGGCAGGTCGGCGCCGGCGAGCAGCGCCGGGCGCGGCAGGCCGGAGTTTGCCGTGGCGCCCGGCGCGAGCGCCTGGCGCGGGGCGACGAGCAGCGCGAAGGTCTCACCGCTCGCCGGCCGGTGCGCGACCCACTGCACCAGCTCGTCGGCGCAGCCGCCGGCGCGCTCGGCCGAGCCGTAGGGCCAGGCGTTGGCCTCGCCGGCCACGCACAGCAGGTCCGCGGCGCGCGCCCGCAGCCACGGCGGCACCGCCGGCGGCGCGGGCGCGCGCTCCCGCCGCGGCCGCCGGCGTACCCGCGGCGCGCCGCCCAGGCGCTCGCAGGCGAGCTGCGCGTCGATCATCGCGCGGAAGGGATCGAGCAGCGCGCGGAAGCGCGCGGGCTCGCCCTCGAGGCGGCCGAGGACGTGCATGAGCGCCTCGATGGTCGAGACGCAGGCGGCGTCGGGCTCCTTGCGGATGCGGTACTCGGACGGGGTCGCGGGGGTGAAGGTGACGCGCGGCAGCGCGCGCAGCGCGGGGTTCAGGCGCACGACCTTGCGCGTCTGCGCCCAGGTGCCGTCGACCACCACGAGCGTGAGCGGCTCGGCCGGCGGCGTGGGCGCGAGGTCGACGGCGCCGGCGCCCGGGTAGAGCAGCACCGCGCGGCGGCCCGGGTCGGCGAGCGCGCGGGCGAGCGCCGGTGAGTCGCTCCAGTCGACCCCGACGTGCAGCTCCGCGCGCGGCAGGCACAGGCTCGCCATGTAGGCGGTGCCGATGGCGACGTCGCGCTCCCGCGGGTGCTGCAACAGCACGACGCGGGTCGTGGTCTCGAGCGGGGTGATGTGCCGGCAGTAGCAGACGCGCACGGGGCGGCGGCACCGGGGACACACCGCCCGGGGCGCGGGGCCGGCGGCGAGGACCATGCCCGCAGGCTAGCACGACCGCCGCGGGTCGGGGAGCGCCAGGGGCGCGCCGGGCGCGGTTCCGCCGAGTCGGGGCTGACGCGTGCATGAATTCAACAGGGAGACGGGGAGGCGGGGAGCATCCTTCTCTTTGGGCTCACG
>DASXVK010000029.1:0-9870 GCA_036504295.1 Polyangia bacterium | reverse complement strand
CCCGGCGGCGGCCCCGGCGGGCGCGGTCCCGGCGGCGGCCCCGGCGGGCGTGGTCCCGGCGGCGGCCCCGGCGGGCGCGGCCCCGGCGGCGGCCCCGGCGCGGGGCGCGGTCCCGGCGGCGGCCCCGGCGGCGGTCCCGGCGGGCGCGGTCCCGGCGGCGGCCCCGGCGGGCGCGGTCCCGGCGGCCCGGGTGGCGGGCGCGGTCCCGGCGGCGGTGGGCGCGGTCCCGGCGCGCCGTCCGGCAACGCCTAACCCCCCTCCTTCGAGTTGCTGACACACCGGCGCTCCCGCGCGCCGGATCTGCAATACTGCCGCGTCATGGCGAAGCGCTACCTGGTCGTCTCCGACCTGCACCTCTGCGACGTCGAGGATCACGCGGACGGCTGGAAGCAGTACAAGAGCTCCGCCCACCTCTACGACGACCAGCTCGCCGCCCTGCTCGACGATTTCGTCGCCGGCGGCGGCGAGCCCACGCTGGTGCTGAACGGCGACATCTTCGACTTCGATCTGGTCGCGGCGGTGCCCGACGATCCCCCCTTCAAGGTGAGCCGCGCCGAGCGGCGCCGCGGGCTCGACGCCACCGCCGCCAAGTCGGCCTGGAAGCTCGAGCGCGTGCTCGCCCACCACCCGCGCTTCGTCGCCGCGCTCGCGGGCTTCCTCGCGCGCGGCCACGAGGTCGTCTACGTGCTCGGCAACCACGACCGGGAGCTGTGCTTCCCCGAGGTGCGCGCGGCGCTCGAGCGCGCGCTCGACGGGGGCGCGGCCCCGCCGCCCGCGCGCCGGCCCATCCGCGTCGAGGAGTGGTTCTACTACGTGCCCGGCGAGATCTACGCGGAGCACGGCCACCAGTACGACAACTACAGCTCGTTTCGCCACCTGCTGGCGCCGGTCGTCGAGGTGGGCGGCGAGCGCGTGCTCGCGGTGCCCATGGGCAACCTCTCGAACCGCTACCTCCTCAGCCAGATGGGGTTCTTCAACCCCCACGCGAGCGACTACATCCTCAACCTCTTCCGGTACGTCGCCCACTGGCTGCGCCACTACGCCTTCTCCCGCCGCGGCATCGTGCTGCCCTGGTTCTTGGGCAGCCTCACGGTCATGGCGACGCTGCTCAACCTCAAGCGAAAGCTGCACGCGACGCCGCCGGCGCAGACGGCGGGCCTGGCCGCCACGGCGCGGCGCTACGGGCTGCCCGAGGCGACCATCACCGCCCTGTGGGGCCTGCACCGCCCGCCCATCACCGGGCGCTTCTTCCGCATCGTGCGCGAGTTCTGGCTCGACCGGCTGCTCATGGCGGTGCTGATGACCAGCGGCACCATCGCGCTCGCCCTGGTGCCGATCCCGCTCTGGATCAAGCTCATGGTGCCGCTCTCGAGCTTCCCGCTCGTCTACTTCGTGTACGAGTGGCTGGTGCGCGGCGAGACCGTCTTCTCGATCGAGCGGCGGCTGCCCGGGTACGCGCGCCGGATCGCCGCGCTGCTCCCGGTCCAGGTCGTCACCTTCGGCCACTCCCACCAGCCGCGGCTCATCCCGCTCGACGACGCCGTCTCCTTCGTCGACACCGGCACCTGGGCGCCGATCACGCAGCCGCTCGACAGCCGCGCGCTCGCGCCCGGGTACCACAACTACCTCGTGGTCGAGCCCGGCGCGCCCCGCGCCGCGGTGACGTTCGCCTGCTGGCACCGCGCCGGTTGACAGAGAGCTGGATTTGGGGCGGCGCGGGCGTCCCGGGCCACCTACAATCAGCGCGAAGCATGTCGCCTCCCGCGCCCACGTCGGCCCCGCGGCCTCACCCCGAGATCCTCGCCCCCGGCGGCGATCCCGACGCGGTGCGCGCGGCGATCCTCGCCGGCGCGGACGCGGTGTACCTCGGGCTCGGGCGCTTCAACGCCCGCATGCGCGCCACGAACCTCGAGCTCCCCGAGCTGCGCGCCCTCTGCCGCCTCGCCCACAGTCACGGCGTGCGGGTCTACGTGACGCTCAACGTCATCGTCACCGAGGGCGAGCTCGAGGTGGCCACGGCCCTCGGCCGCGACGCGCTCGCCGCCGGCGCCGACGCGCTCATCCTCCAGGACCTCGGGCTGGTCGCGTGGTTCCGCGAGCACGTCCCCGAGGCCGAGCTGCACGCGTCGACGCAGCTCACCACCCACGGCGCGGCCCAGCTCGAGCTGCTCGCGCGCGCCGGCGTCACGCAGGTCAACCTCAGCCGCGAGCTGTCGCTCGAGGAGATCCGCGCCCTGGCGGCGCGCGCGCACGCGCTCGGGCTGCGGGTCGAGGTGTTCGTGCACGGCGCCTACTGCGTATCGTTCTCGGGCCAGTGCTACCTCAGCTCCTTCATGACCGGCCACTCGGGCAACCGCGGCGAGTGCGTGCAGCCCTGCCGGCGCGCCTTCTCGTCCTGCGGCGGCCGCGCGCCCCGCTACCCGCTCAACCTCAAGGACAACAACGCCATCAGCGCGGCGGCCGCGCTCGTCGAGGCGGGCGCCGACGCGTTCAAGATCGAGGGGCGCCGCAAGGGCTTCTACTACGTGCACACGGCGGTGCGCGCCTGGCGCACGCGCCTGGACGCGCTCGCGGGCGGCGCGCGGGTCGACGGCGACGACCCGGCTCTCGGCACGGTCTTCAACCGCGGCTTCTCGATCGGCTACCTCCAGGGCCGCATCACCCCGTCTATGTTCGCCGCCGACGGCAACGACCGCTCGCTCACGCCGCTCGGCGAGGTCGCGTCGTACACCGCCGACACCCGCACGCTGCGCTGCGCCGGGAGCCCCGACCTCGCGCCCGGGACGCGCGCCGGCGTCTTCACCCGCGAGATGGACTACGTCGCCCAGCTCGTCGTCGAGGCCCGCGAGGCGCCGGGCCGCTTCCGCGTGCGCCTCGAGCACGAGCTGAAGGGCAAGATCCAGCCCGGGCAGCAGCTCTGCGCGCTCGCCGAGCAGGCCGCGGCCGACGCCGTCCTCGCGCAGGTCCGCGCCCTCGCGCCGCGCCGGCGGCCGCTCACGGTCCGGGTCGCCGGGCGCGCGGGCGAGCCGCTCCGGGCGGTCTTCGTCCCCGGCCCGACCCTCGTCGGGCCGGAGGTCGACGGCCCGGCCGCGGTCGGGCCGGGGCCCGGCGGCCCGCTCACGGCCCGGGCGCAGAGCCGCGTCGCGCTCCAGCCCGCGACCAAGAACGCCCTGGGTCCCGCGCAGCTCCGCGAGCACCTCGGCAAGCTCGGCGAGACCGGCTTCGAGCTCGCGACCCTCGACGCGGCCGAGCTCGCGCCGGACCTCTTCTTGCCCGTGAGCGAGCTCAACCGGGTGCGGCAGGCCGCCGTGGCGGCGCTCGCGGCCGCGGCCGCCCCGACGCTGCCCGTCGCCGCGCCCCGCCCCGCCCCGCCGGCCGGCCCGCCGCCCCCGGCGCCGCCGCTGCGCCAGCGGCTCCTCTTCATCACCGGCACGCTCGACGACGCCCGCGCCGTCCGCGCGCTGGGCGGCGCCGGCGGGTTCGTCGCGCTCGAGTTGCAGGGCGCGGCCGACCCCGTCGCGCACGCGCCGGAGCCGGGGCTCGAGGAGTGGCTGGCGCCCCTGTTCCCGGCGATCATCTTCGATGGCGAGCTGCCGGCCTACGAGGCCGCCCTCGCCCGCCGGCCGTGGCGGCTCGTCGTCAGCGACCACGCCGGCCTCGGCGCGCGGGCGGCGGCCGCCGGCATCCCCTGGCTCGCCGGGGGGTTGCTCAACGTCGGCAACTCCCGTGCGCTCGCCGCGCTCGCCGCGCTCGCCGGCGCGGGCGGGGCGATCGCCTCCCCCGAGCTCACCGTCGAGCAGCTCCGGGCGCTGGGCGCGGCCGCGGCGCCCGGCGGGCTGCTGCGGCTCGCCACCATCTGCGGCCCGCTCCTGAGCTTGCAGACGCGGCAGTGCCTCGTCCGCGGCTTCAGGCGCTGCGGCCGCGAGGCCGTCGACGGGTGGTGCCTCGCCCACTGCCGCGCCGCGGGCGAGCTCGCGCTCGAGCCGGACACCGCGCGGTTCCACGCCGTCAAGCGGCCCGGCTTCCATAACCAGCTCTGGGACGCGCGGCTGCTCTTCTACCCCGAGGCCGTCGCCGCGCTCGGCCCCGCGGTCGATGCCGTGGTGGTCGACCTGCGCGATCCCGGGTTCCTCGGGCGCTCACCCGCGCTCACGCTGCGGCTCGCGCGCTTCTTCTGCGAGGCCGTCCGGCGCGGTCGACCCGACGCCGCCGAGCTCGCCCGGCTGCGGCCGCTGCTCGGGCCCTGCTGCCGCGGCCCGCTCGGGCGCACGCGGCCGGCCGACCCGGCGACGCGACGCGCGCCCCGCTCGTAGCCGCGCCCAGGGCGCGTCCGCGACCGCGGGCTTCAAGCGCCGTGCGGCTGATCCACCTCCTCGCGCGCGATGCGCCGGAGCCGGATGCGATCCCGCACGTTGCGTCCCAGCCCGAGCCCGACGGGCACGAGCACGACGAAGACCAGGAACACCAGCAACCACACCCACCACATCGCCAACCACCCGAGCACGGCCACACTGACCCGTGCTCCTGATTGGATGACACGGGCCGGCGCCCCGCTATTCCCGCAGGAGGTCAGCGATGGCCGCCGCCCCCGTGGCCGCCGCCGCCCATGTGCCCGCCGCCGCCCATGTGGCCGCCGCCACCCATGTGCCCGGCGCCCGGGTGCCCGCCGTAGTGGCCGCCGCCGTAGTGCCCGCCGTAGTGGCCGCCCGCATAGCCGTGCGGGCCGCCGGCGCCGTACCGGTACCCGCCGTAGCCGTGTCCGCCGTAGTAGCCGCCGTAGCCGTGTCCGCCATGGCCGCGCCAGCCGTACCCGCCGTGCCACCCGTACCCCCCGACGAAGACCGGCCGCCCCCAGTAGTGGCCCGGGTTGTGGAAGTACGGATGATGGTAGAACGCGTACCGCGGATAGAACGGGTCGTACCACCAGACGGGCCCGAAGCCGACCTCGAAGCCGAGCGCGTACGGATACCCGTAGTACCCGCCGTAGTACCCGTAGCCGTAGGAGTCATCGTCGCCGTTCGCGTACTGCTCGAGCCGCTGGAACGGCGTGCGCTGCGCGACGAGGCCGCTGCCCGTCTGGACCTGCCACTCCACCTGGAACGCGGGCACCTGCTCCGCGCTCGCGATGCCGGGCGGGAGCGGGTAATAGAGGTCGATCGTCGCCCGCCGGCCGGGCGCGATCGGCACCGACGGCGGGCTGCCGGCGTCGGTGTTGACGAACGCGGCGCGGCTGCGGCCTTCGCCCCCGAGCGCCACGAGGACGTTGCGGGTGTCGAGCGTCCACGGCACGGCGTCGCCGGCATTGGTCACGATCATCCGCACCTGGAGCACCCGCGCGCTGTCGCCGCCGCCCTGCGGCTTCACCTCCGTGATGCCGAACGAGACCACCCGCACGTCGCCGCGCGGCTGCGCCGGCGGGACCGGGTAGGCCTTGGCCGGCACGCCCGCGACGCTCGCGTTCGCCGGGACCGCGGGGGCGTACATGTACTCGACACCAGCGCTGCAGCCCGCGACGAGGAGGAGCAACGCACACCCAAGGACCACTGGCCGCACGACGAGCCTCCTCAGGCAAAGTCTCGCCGCCCGGCGCCGTGTTACGTCGCGCCGCTAGTCCGAAGGGTAGGAGTAGTACCCGCCGTAAATGAAGTGCGTCGACGGCGGCACCTGGGGCGGCTCGACCCGCCGGAACGGGGTGCGCTGGCCGACGACGCCGCGGCCGGTCTGGATCTGCCACTCGACGTAGAACGCCGGCACCTGCTCCGGGTCCCGCACCGCGGCCGGCAGCGGATAGTACAGGTCCACTGTCCCGCGCTGGCCCGGCGCGATCTGGACGACGGGAGGGACGCCGGCGTCGGCCTTGGCGTACGCGGCGAGGCTGCGGTCCACGCCGCTCAGCGAGAGGACGATGGCGCGCGTGTCGATGATCCAGGGCACCGCGCCGCCGGCGTTGGTCACGATCAGCCGGACGCGGAGCACGCGCGTGGCCGCGCCGCCCACGCCCTGAAGCTGCACGTTCGCGAGCCCGAGCGAGACGAGCCGCACCTCGCCGCGCGGCTGCCACGGGGGAATCGGGTACGCCTCGGCGGGCACCCCGTCGACGCTGGCGTTGGCCGGCATGGCCGGCGCGTAAATGTACCCCCCCGCGGCGGTACAGCTCGCGAGGAGGAGCAACAATGCGGACCCAAGAACTGCTGGTCGCACGGTGATCGTCTCCGGTCTTGCGTCTCCCCCCCCGGCGCGACGTTACGCGAACCGTTGTATCATGCGTCCGGCTCCCACCGAGATTGGCGGAGAGGACGCGATGATCGAGCTGGACGAAGCGGACGCGGCGCTCGCGGGCGCCGAGCTGGTGGCAGCGGCCGAGGCCAGCATCACCGACGCGAAGCGCATCGTCGAGCGGTGCCTCGCGGCGGACGTCCCGGCGCGCGTCGGCCGCGGGCCGTCGTGCGCCTCGGGCGGCTGCACGCCCAAGGCGCAGGTGCTCGTGCGGCGCGAAGACGTGGGGCGCGTCCGCGCGCTCCTCGAGCGCGAGTGGCTCGAGGCCGCGCAGCGCGAGGGCACGCTCGACCCGGAGCTCCTGGCCAAGCTGCGCGCCGCGCCGGCGGGCGACGACCCACCCTGCCCGGCCTGCGGCACCGCGGCGCCGCTCGTGAACGGCGCCTGCAGCGACTGCGGGCTGCAGCTCGCCTAGCCCGCCGCCGCAGCGCAGCGGACGCGCTGCGTCGTAGCCCCTGCTCCACCGCCGGCATCAGAGTGCACCGGCCCGGAGCCCGCCCGCGAGGTGACCCATGCACCTGGACGTCGTCTGGCTGTCCCGCGTGCAGTTCGCCCTCACCATCATGTTCCACTACCTCTTCCCGCCGCTCACGATCGGCATGGGGGTGGTGCTGGTCTATCTCGAGGCGATGTTCCTGCGCACGCGCGCGCCGATCTACGAGACCGCCGCGCGCTTCTGGACCCAGCTCTTCGCCGTCACGTTCGCGATCGGCGTCGCGACCGGCATCGTCATGGAGTTCCAGTTCGGCACGAACTGGGCCTTCTACTCGCGCTTCGTCGGCGACGTCTTCGGCTCGGCCCTCGCGGCCGAGGGCATCTTCGCCTTCTTCCTCGAGTCCGGCTTCCTCGCCGTGCTGGTCTTCGGCTGGGACCGGGTGAGCCCGCGCGTGCACTTCCTCGCGACCGTGATGGTGGCGCTCGGATCGATCTTCTCCGCCATCTGGATCATCGTCGCCAACTCGTGGCAGCAGACGCCCGCCGGCCACCACATCGTGCAGATGCTGCGCGACGGCCAGCCCTGGTTCGTCGGCGGCCGACCGGTGATGCGCGCCGAGGTCGTCGATTTCTGGGCGGTCGTCTTCAATCCGTCGACCGTCCAGCGGCTCACCCACACGCTCATCGGCGCCTTCCTCATGGGCTCGTTCTTCATCATGAGCGTGTCGGCCTACTACCTCCTGCGCCGGCGCCACGAGGACTTCGCCCGCCGCTCGTTCACCGGGGCGCTCATCTTCGCGACGGTGTTCAGCCTGGTGCAGCTCGTCTCGGGCGACCTCAACGCGAAGATGGTGGCCCGCCACCAGCCGGCGAAGCTGGCCGCGTTCGAGGGCCTCTTCCACACCGGGCCCGCGGGCCTCTCCATCGTGGGCTGGCCGAACGAGGACACCCGCCGCGTCGCGTACAAGGCGGAGGTGCCGGGCCTGCTGAGCTACCTCGTCACCGGCGACCGCCACGGCACCGTCACCGGGCTCGACCGCGTGCGGCGCGAGCACTGGCCGCCCGTCGCGCCCGCCTACGCGAGCTACCACGTGATGGTCGGCATCGGGACGCTCTTCATCCTGCTCACCGTCACGGCCGCGTTCCTGCGCTGGCGCGGCACCCTGTTCCAGCGGCGCTGGCTCATGTGGGTGTTCGTCTTCGCCGTGCTGCTCGCGGTGGCGGGCAACCAGCTCGGCTGGGCGGCCGCGGAGATCGGCCGCCAGCCCTGGACGGTGCACCCCGGCGTCGTGCGCGACGCGAGCGGCGCGCTGCAGCTCGGCCCGGACAACTTCCTCGGCTATCGGCTCGAGGAGGGGCTGCTCACGCGCCACGCCGTCTCGGAGCGGCTCGCCGCCGGCAACGTCGTCGGCTCCATCGCGATGTTCGGGCTCATCTACCTGCTCCTCGGCGCCGTCTGGGTGCTCGTGCTGAACCACAAGATCCACGTCGGGCCCACGCCCGCGCACCCGCCCGCGGCGACGGCGCCGGGGGCGCTGCTCGCGATCACCGCCGGCCGCGCCGACCACGAGGAGACGCTGAGCGAGGCCAAGGAGCCCGCGCCCGGCGGCCCGCCCCGCGGCCCGAAGCCGGAGCAGGAGTAGCGCCGATGGACCTGCACGCGACGTGGTTCGTGCTGCTCGGCGTGCTCCTCGCGGGCTACGCCATCCTCGACGGCTTCGATCTCGGCGTCGGCATCCTGCACCTCTCGGCCCGGGGCGACGAGGAGCGGCGCATCTTCCTCAACGCGATCGGCCCCATCTGGGACGGCAACGAGGTGTGGCTGATCACGTTCGGCGGCGCGCTCTTCGCCGCGTTCCCCGAGGCCTACGCGACGGTCTTCTCGGGCTTCTATCTGCCGTTCATGCTGCTGCTCTTCGCCCTCATCTTCCGGGCGGTCTCGATCGAGTTCCGCAGCAAGCTCGCGCCGCCGGCGTGGCGCCGGTTCTGGGACGCCGCCTTCTCCGGCGCGTCGCTCGTGCCGGCGCTGCTCTTCGGCGTCGCCGTCGGCAACGCGCTGCGCGGCGTGCCGCTGGACGAGCGCGGCGTCTTCACCGGCGGGCTCCTCGACCTGCTGACGCCGTACCCGGTGCTCGTCGGCGTCACGACCGTGGCGATGTTCGCGATGCACGGCGCGCTGTACCTCTACCTCAAGGTGCCGCACGGGCCGCTGCACGACCGTATCCGCGAGACGATGTGGCACACCTGGGGCGTCTTCCTCGTGCTCTACATCCTCGCGACTCTCGCCACGCTCACGATGGTCCCGCGCGCGGTGCCGCGCCCGACGCACGCGCCCTGGGCCGCCCTCGTCGTGACGGTGAGCGTGCTCGCCATCGCGAACATCCCCCGCGCCATCTACCACGGCCGCGCGGGCCAGGCGTTCCTGTCGAGCTGCACGGCCATCGCCGCGCTCGTCGCGCTCTTCAGCCTCGCGCTGTGGCCCAACCTCGTGACCGCCAGCAACGACCCGGCCCTGAGCCTGACGATCTACCGCGCCGCCTCGAGCCCAAAGACCCTGCGCATCATGTTCGTCATCGCCTGCATCGGCATGCCGCTCGTCGCGACCTACACGACGGCGGTGTACTGGATCTTCCGGCGCCGCGTCGAGCTCGGGCCGGGGAGCTACTAGGGGGGCAGTGCGGCCGCCGGGAGGCCCGTTCTCATGCGCGTTGGGGAATCGCTGCTGCCCACCCTGTGCCTCGTGGCCGCCTGCGCGGCTCCCACGACTTCCATGCCGGCCGGCATCGCGGCCGCGCCCCCCGCGCGCCGTCAGTTGCGCAGGCGGAAACGCGGGCTGGTGCGGGAGGGCCGGCTGGCTAGATGCCGAGGAGCTTCCGGAGGGCGGCGTCGTCCTTGAGCCGGCGGCCCTGGACGGCGCCGTCCGCCGGTGCCGCCGCGGCGACGCGGCGCGGCGAGCGCGCGCGGCGCGCCTTCACGGCCGGCGTCGTGACCCGGTCCGGCGCCGGCGTGGCGGCCGCGGCCTGGTCCGGCGCCGGCGCAGCGGCAGCGGTGGGCGCGGGCGGCGGCGCGAGTGCGCTCACGACCGCCGGCGCGGGCGCCGCGGCCGGGACCGGCGCCGTGTAGGCGCGCCAAAAGACGGCGGCGAGCACGAGGGCGGTC
>DASXVK010000028.1:0-8700 GCA_036504295.1 Polyangia bacterium | reverse complement strand
CGCGGCCGCGTCCGCGCGCACCACCCACTCGGCCCCCGGCGCCGCGGCGGCCGCGGCGGCCGCCGGCGTCGCGGCGGGCGCCCGGCCGGCCACCTCGCGCAGCCGGACGACCGCCGGGGCGGGCTGCCAGAGCTCGAACATCACGACCGCGGAGCTGCGGGTGACGTGCTGGACGTACGGCGCCTTGCGGAACACGCCGGCCGCGGCCGGCGCGGCGGCCGCGAGCACGCCGAGGACGACGATGAGACGGGTGATCGGGCGCACCGGTCCGCCCAGCGCTGCTACGCGTACCGCTGCCGGAGGAGGAGGCTCACCGCCTCCTTCGCGCACTTCTCGCAGTAGCCGTACCGCTCCTTCAGGTTGTGCATCGCGTGCTCGGCCCGGCTCCGCGCGTCGCTGTCGCCGATGGCGTGGGCGCCGTCGGTGACGTAGACGAGCAGGTCCTCGCCGGTGCGCTTGAGCACCTTCTTCTGCTGCTCGTAGTAGCTCTCGCGCAGGGCCGTGAAGGCCTTCGGGAAGACGTCCGCGTAGCTCGGCTTCTGGTTCGGGTGGTCGATCGACCACGCGCCGATGCGCGAGATCACCTCGTGGCGGAACTCGTCGCGCTTCGTGCCGACGCCGATGGTCTTCTCGACCTCGAGCATGAAGCCCTCGTCGGGATCCTCGAGGCGGCCGGTGTGCGGGTTGCGCAGCTTCTCCTTCTTCACCCAGTGCGAGACGTGGTTCACGTACCGCTCGAAGAGCTGCGCGTACTGGCTCTCCTCGACGAGGCCCATCGAGCCGCGCAGCTCGTCGTCGACGAGGTCGAGGTAGCGCCCCTGCACCACCTGGATGAACTTCCGGTTCTCGTGATACCCGCCCGGCAGCGGCTCCTGCTTCAGGAACTCGTACACCGTCACGTTCTTGCAGAGCTCGTCGATCTCCTCGAACAGCGCGAGCGGCGAGACGCAGCCGAACCGCGGGTTCTGGGCCGCGTTGAGGATGAGGGTCTTGATCTCGCGCGGCGAGGCGCCGGTGCGCCCCTCGTAGTTCGGGTAGGCGTCGCTCTCGCCGAAGATGCGGTCGAGGTTGCCCTCGAGCTCCTTGGTCTGGTCGCCGCTCAGGCGGTCCGGGGCGCGCCCCGTCGAGTACAGCTCGGCCTTCTCGAGCGGCGTGAGCTTGGCGACGATCTCGGCCAGCGTCTTCGTGTACTTCTCGGGGAGCGGCTTGCGGATGCGCGTGAGCACCGCCCACAGGCTCGCCACGTCCACGGCGTGCGGCGCGATGTGCTTGCCCACGGCCTGCGGCCGGACCTGCTCGGCGTAGATCTGCCGCTCCTGGCGCCAGTCGAGGATGTAGGGCACGCGCACCAGCTCGATGCGGGCCTTGAAGGACTGGAACTCCGGGATCTCCTTGAAGACCGCGAGGTGCCCCTCGTTCGAGCTGCCGATGAAGATGAGGTCGAGGAAGATGATCGCGTTCTCGAGCGGGACGCGGCCGTTCTCGACGGTGCCGAGGAGGTACTTGTAGGCCTCGAGGGGCCGCTTGAGCAGGTCCGAGTACTCGATGATGCCGCGGTTCGCGTCGACGAGGTCGCCGCCGTACTCGTAGATCGACACGTTCTGGAGCGCCGACGGCAGCGCCGACAGGCTGCGGTCCATCGTCAGGCGCTGGGCGCGGGCGTCGATCGCGAGCTGCGGCTCGACGGTGACCGCGGCCTCACGGTAGCGGCGCGAGATGAAGAAGCGCTCCACCTGCACGTGCCGCAGCACCTTCAGGTAGTCGCCGTTGTAGGCGGTGAGGAGCGCCTCCATGAACTGGCGGTTCTTGTGGCCGAGATCGCCGTGGAGGATGTAGTCGGAGATGACGTACGACTCGCCGGCGCTGGTCGTGCCGGCGAGCTTCTCGCGCAGGATCTCCGCCCGCCGCCTCTGCGGCAGCAGGAAGAGCGGGTGGTCGCGCAGGTCGCAGGGCAGCTTCGCCTCGATCTCGTCGTCGGGCAGGTAGGCGTACGTCTCGGGCCCGTCGGCCTCGTAGCCGGCGCCACCGCCGTGCGCGAAGCCCATGCCCGAGCGGCCCACGCGCTGCGTCGGGAAGATCCAGTTGAAGCGGTAGAGGGCGCCCTCGTCGGTGGTCGAGTAGTGCTCGAGCGCGCGCATCAGGCACGAGACGAACGTCGACTTGGCCGAGCCGTTCGGGCCGTGCAGCAGGATGAGCTTGTTCGAGCGCCCCTCGCGCACGAAGTTCGCGATGACGCGGTACACCCGGTGCTGGACCTCTTCCTGGCCGATCAGGCGCTCACGACCGTCGTCGAACGGGGCGTCGAAGAGCTTGAAGCGGGTCAGCGCGCCGCGCGGGTGCCGGACCTGCTCCGTGCCGTAGTGGTCGAAGACGTCCTTGAGGTACTGGGCCGAGCTGCGGGCCTGGCGCTCCGGGCTCTTCAGGAAGAGCTCCAGGTACTCGGCGAACGACATGACGCGCTTGTTGCGGGCGAAGCTCTCCTTGAGCTCGACCCCGATGCGCGAGAGGGTTTCCTTGGCGTCTGGCATGGGTGCCCCCACCGTGGCGCGGCCGCGCTAGCGCGCGGTCGTCGTCCAGGTGATCTTTTCCTTCTTGATGTCGCAGTTCTGGTCCGTGCACACCGAGAACTTCAGCTCGGCCGTGAACACCTTCTGGCCGGCGTCCCGGGGCGTGAAGCCGACCTCGAAGCGGGCCTCCTGCTCCGAGATCTGGCCGTCGCCGGCCTTGAGGCGCGCCTTGGGGACGTCGACGCCCGCGGGGGGCGTGATCGTCACCGCGATGGGGTACTTGGTGTTCACGTGGTACTTGCCCTTGGGGGTCAGCCGCAGCACGGTCTTCGCCGCCTGACCGATCTTCGACTCCTTGGGCGCCTCGATGGCCACGGCGTAGTTGTCGTCGCTACCGCGGGCCTCGCTCGAGGCGCAGGCGCCCGCGGTCACGACCGCGAAGCCGAGCAGGAACAGACCAGCCTTGGGGGGAAGCATCGTGCGGACCTCCATGAGTCTAAGCGACGCTGTCTCGTAGCATGCGGACACCCCGTTTGCAAACCCGGGTCATCGTCTGATATACAGGGAAAACCAAGAGTTATCTTCGATGCCGCGCACCCAACAGCTCGGCCGCTACCACCTGCTGGACCGCCTCGCCTGCGGCGGGATGGCGGAGGTGTACCGGGCCAAGACGTTTGATGTCGAAGGCCGCGCCCACCTGGTCGCCATCAAGCGGGTGCTGTCGCACCTGGTCACGGACGACGACTTCATCCAGATGCTGGTGGATGAGGCCAAGATCGCCGGCACGCTGCGGCACCAGAACATCGCTCAGGTGTACGAGTTCGTGCACCTCGGCGATCACTACTTCCTGGCCATGGAGTACGTGGACGGGAAGGACGTCCGCTCCATCCTCGACCGCAGCCGCCAGCGCGACGAGCAGGTCCCGCCCGCCGATGCCGCGTTCATCGCGGCCGCCGTGTGCGACGCGCTCGAGGTGGCGCACACCCAGCGCGACGCGAGCGGCGCGCCGCTCAAGATCGTGCACCGCGACATCAGCCCCTCGAACGTCCTGTGCTCCTACCACGGCGAGGTGAAGCTCTGCGACTTCGGCATCGCGAAGGCGGCGCTGTCGCGGGTGCAGACGCGCACCGGGGTGATCAAGGGCAAGGTCAAGTACATGAGCCCCGAGCAGGCGATGGGCAAGCGGCTCGACGGGCGCTCCGACATCTTCAGCCTCGGCGTCGTGCTCTACGAGATGCTCACGCGCCAGCCGCCGTTCACCGCCCCGGGCGAGATGGAGCTGATCTTCGCCGTGCGCGAGGCGCGCTACGCCCCGATCCGCGAGTACAACCCGGAGGTGCCGCCGACGCTGTGCGCCATCGTCGACCGGGCGCTCGCCCGCTCGCGGTCGGACCGGTTCCAGTCGGCCCGCGACTTCGGGGAGGCGCTGCGCGAGTTCCTGAAGACCCACTACCCGCGCTACCACCGCAACCGCCTCGCCCACCTGATGCGGCGGCTCTTCGCGGCCGAGATCGAGCGCGACCTGCGGCTGCTCGAGGACTACATCGTCGAGGGCGCCGCCACCGCCGAGCACGAGGTCGGCGTCAACCTGATCGCCGACGCGCTCGGGGCCGAGGCCACCTTCTCGCGCTTCACCCCGATCGCGCCGGAGCACGGCCCCGGCGCGCCGGTCCCGGACGCACCCGACTACGACCTGCACCGGGCCGAGACCGTGATCCTGCCGCTGCGGCGCGCCCGGCTCACCCCGCCGCCGCTGCCAGAGCCGGACGACCTGCAGAGCGCGGAGACGCGGATCATCCGGCGCAGCGACGCCGAGCCCCCGACGAAGCCGCGCTAGGACAGGCGCCGTGCCGCGCACGATCCTCCACTGCGATCTCGACGCGTTCTACGCCTCGGTCGAGGCGCTCGACGACCCGAGCCTGCGCGGCCGGCCGGTGATCGTCGCCGGCGACGTGCGCCGGGGGGTGGTGTGCGCCGCGAGCTACGAGGCGCGCCGCTACGGCGTGCACTCGGCGATGCCCACGGCGCAGGCGCGCCGCCTCTGCCCCGATGGCGTGTTCCGGCCGCCGCGCTTCGAGCGCTACGAGGCGCTCTCGGCGCAGGTGATGGGGATCTTCCACCGCTACACGCCGCTCGTGGAGCCGCTCTCGCTCGACGAGGCGTTCCTCGACGTGACCGCGAGCCAGGCGCTCTTCGGCTCGGGCGGGGCCATCGCCCGGGGCATCAAGACCGCGGTGCGCGGCGAGTGCGGCCTCACGATCTCGGCCGGCGTCGCCGACGTGAAGTTCGCCGCCAAGATCGCGAGCGACCTCGGCAAGCCCGACGGGCTCGTCGAGGTCCCGCCCGGGGGCGTGCCCGAGTTCCTCGCGCCGCTGCCGCTCAAGCGGCTGTGGGGCGTCGGGCCGGTGACCGAGCGCGAGCTCGCCGGGCTCGGCCTGCAGACCATCGGCGACCTCGCGCGCCAGCCGCGCGGCGCGCTGGCGCAGCTCCTCGGGGCGCACGGCGAGTTCCTCGAGGCGCTGGCCCGGGGCGAGGATCCGCGCGCCGTCACCCCCGACGACGCGGCGCGCTCGATCGGCGGCGAGGACACCTTCGAGCACGACCTCGTCGGCCGCGCGGCGCTCGCGGCGCCGATCCTGGCCCAGAGCCGGCGCGTGGCCCAGCGCCTGCGCGCGGCGGGGCTCGCGGGCCGGACGATCACGCTCAAGATCAAGTACGCGGACTTCGAGCTCTGCACGCGGCGCTGCACCCTGCCCCGGGCGACCGACGACGGCCGCGCGATCTACGAGGCGGCCTTGGAGCAGCTCGAGCGCACGGACCTGCACCGGCCGGTGCGCCTGACCGGGATCTCGGTGAGCGGCCTCACCGACGAGCCGACGCGGCAGTGCGACCTCTTCGAGGACGCCCGCGCCCGGGAGGCGCGCCGCCGCGGCCAGCTCAACGCCGCGCTCGACGCCATCACCGCGCGCTTCGGCGACGAGGCGGTCGTGCCGGCGGACCTGACCGGGCACCCGCGGCGGCGGTGAGCGCCGGGTGCCCAAGGACTCGGCCAGGAAAACCGCCAAGACGCCAAGGCGGCCGGCTCGATAGCCCGTTGACGTCCAGCGTGAAGGTCCGACCCAAGAAGCAATCAGACGGATCTAGGCTTCCCGGTCCTGCCTGCTGTGCCTTGGCGTCTTGGCGGTTCAATGTCCTATCTTGGACGCCGCTGGCGCCAGGGGTTGCGCGCGCTACTTCTGCCCCTTCGCCTCCTGCGGGCGGACCGCGGCGCGGCGGTTCTTCGCCCAGCAGGCCTCGTCGTGCTCGACGCACAGGGGCTTGTCCTTGCCGTAGCTGATCGTCCGGAGCTGCGCCTCGGACACGCCGAGGCTCGCGAGATAGCGCGCCACCGACGTCGCGCGGCGGTCGCCGAGGGCGAGGTTGTACTCCTCGGTGCCGCGCTCGTCGGCGTTGCCCTCGATGCGGACGTACAGATCACGGTCGGCCTTGAGGCAGCGCGAGACGCGCTGCAGGGCCCCGAGGTCGCCCTGGTGGATGTCCGCCGAGTCGTAGTCGAACCGCACCCGCACCATCGAGCACTCGGCCAGCTCCGGCGTGATGTTCACGCACTGGCCGCGGATGCAGAGCTGCTTGTCGGCGCACTCGCTGTCGCTGCGGCAGGTCTTGCCGGCCGGCGCGCGCGGCGCCGCCGCCTCGGGCGCGGCGGGCGTCTCCTGCTTCGCCTGCAGCGGCGTGCGAACGGCGGACTTCTCGTGGTGGCAGCCAGCGGCGGCGAGCATGGCGCCCAGGGCAACGACGTGAAGCAGATGACGCATCGCGATCTCCTCGGGCGGGGACCACGCGGACGAGCGCCCCACCCCGCCACTTCGATGCGGCGAGGCGTGCGCCTCGTGCCACCTACGGCGCGCGCTGCAGCCGGAGATCGAGCCCGCGCGTCTCGTCGCCCGCGCGCAGCGTCACCTGCAGCTCGCCGTCGACGTAGCCGGCGCGGCGCGCCCGGAGCACCTGGTCGCCGGCCGGCAGCTCCTCCAGCCGGAACTCGCCGCGCGCCCCGGAGCGCACCGCGTGGGACCCGAGCCGCACCTCGGCGCCGGGGATGCGGTCGCCGTGCTCGTCGCGCACCTCGCCCGCGGCGACGGCCCCGCGCGTGAGCTCGACCAGCACGTCGCGGGCGGTGACCTCGCCGACGCGGTCGGTCGGCGGCACGTCGACGTCGATGGCGCGGGCGACGTAGCCGGGCGCGCGCACGTTGAGGCGCCACGGCCCCGGGGCGAGACCGCGCGCCTCGAAGCGGGCGCCCCGGCGCGTCACCTGCGCCCCGGCGGCGGCGCCGCCGCCGCCGCGCGGCCGGAGCTCCACCTCGGCCCGCGCCAGCGGGGCCGCGTTGACCTCGTCGCGCACGAGGCCGCTGACGCCGCCGCCCGCCGGGAACCGCACGGTCAGGTCCTGGCCGAGGCCGACGTCGGTGAGGTCGACGGGCGGATAGTCCTGGTGGCGCGCCTCGACGCGGTAGGGGCCCGGCCCGAGCCCGGTGGCGGCGAAGTCGCCGCGCGGCCCGCTCACCGCCGTCTGGCCGCCGCGCCGGCCGGGCTCGACGACGGTCACGCGAACGCCAGCGACCGGGCGCTCGCGCGCGTCGAGGACGCGGCCGCGCAGCACCTCGCCCCCGCGCGCCAGCTTGATGTCGAGCACGCGCTCGCGCTCCGCGGGATCGAGCCGGAGTGAGACGGTGGCGCGCTTGTACCCCGGGTGCGTGATCTGGAGCGCCTGGTCCCCGCACCGGCCCTCGAAGCGGTAGTCGCCGCGCTCGTCCGCCTGGGCGCCCACGCTGTCGGCGAAGATCGGGGCGACCACGGCGCCCGCGAGCGGCGCGTCGCCGGCGTCGGTGATGCGGCCACGCAGGAGCGTGCCCGGCGAGACCCGGAGCGTGATGGCGCCCACGGTCGTGCCGGCGCTGAGGCTCAGGCGCTGCGGCGCGCCGCACGCGAATAGCCGATGGCGCGCCTCCAGCACGACCGGGTGCGCCGGGATGCCGCGGAGCGTGAACTCGCCGTCCGGCCCCGCGACCGCGGCGGCCAGCTCCGCGCCGGCCCGCGCGAGCACCGGCCCGCTCGCCGGCTGGGAGGCGGGCGGCGCCAGCTCGTCGGGGTACGGCAGCCGCCCGGCGAGCACGCCGAGCTCGCCGGCCTCCTGCACGAGGCGCGGCCCCCCGCCCAGCGCCACCTCGCGCACGGTCACCTGCGCCCCGGGCACCGCCCGGCCCAGCGCGTCGACGACGCGGCCGGTGAGCGTGACCGCCAGGGGGGCGCTGGCCGCCTGGGTCGCGGGAGCGAGCGGTCGGGAGGCCGGGGCGCTCGCGGGCGCGGGCTGCGTCGCCGGCGCCGCGGGCGGCGCCGCGCGGCCGCGGGGCGCCGGGCCGAGCGCGCCGCGGGCCCAGGCGACCGCGATCAGCGCGCCGAGCGCCGCGACCAGGGCCGCCTCCACCGCCATGCGTGTCCGCGCCTTCATCGCTTGCCTTGACGTACGCGCTCCGCTAAGGTAGTGACCCTTCGGGCCGGCCCGCGGCCCCGTGACGTGGCGCGTCTTCTGGAATAGCGCCGAAACCGGAGAAACACCATGGCGTACGCGTGTGACATCTGCGGCAAGAACCGGCTGGTCGGCAACAAGATCAGCCACTCCAACATCAAGACGAAGACGAAGCAGGAGCCGAACCTGCGGCGTGTCCGGGCGGTCGTCGAGGGTCAGGTGAAGCACATCCGCGTCTGCACCCGCTGCCTCCGCTCCGGCAAGGTCACCAAGGCCGCCTAGGCGGGCGCCCCCGCCGGGCCCGCGTTCCCCCCGAGCCCAGTCCGTGCCTACGACGCCGTCGCGATGGCGTCGATCTCCACCCGTGCGCCCCGCGGCAGCGCCGCGACCTGCACCGTCGCGCGCGCCGGCGGATCGGCCGTGAAGTAGCCGCCGTACACCTCGTTCACCGTCGCGAAATCGCCGAGGTCCGCGAGGAAGATCGTCGTGCGCACGACGCGGTCGAGCCCCGAGCCGGCCGCCTCGAGCACCGCCTTGAGGTTCTCCATCACCTGCTTCGTCTGGGCGCGCACGTCGCCGTCGCCGACCATCTGGCCGGACGCGGGATCGAGCGGGATCTGTCCCGAGCAGAAGACGAGGCGCGCGCAGTCGACGGCGATGGCCTGCG
>DASXVK010000027.1:0-5261 GCA_036504295.1 Polyangia bacterium | reverse complement strand
CCGAGCGACGCGAGCGCCACCGGCAGCACCGCGAGGCGCGCGGCGGTCCGGCCCGCCCAGTAGTCGCCCGGGGGGGCCTTGAGCTCGACCGGCTGCCTCACGCCGAGCTCCAGCACCTGCGCCCCGGCGGCGTGGGCCGCCTCCGCCAGCCGCAGCACCCGGCTCGCCGGCGTCCCGGCCGCGGCGACGACCGCGACGCGGCGGCGTGGGTCGGCGGCGACCAGCACGGCCAGCTCGGCCCGCAGGCGGGCGTCGTCGACCACGGGGCGCCCCCCGAGCGACGTCCCGTCGGGGCCGAGCTGCACGAGCGGGGCGTGGTCCCAGGGCATCGCCGTCAGGTCGGCGGGCAGGTCGAGCGCGGCGACGTCGAGCGGCACGGGCAGGGCGCCGGGCGCGACCTCGGCGAAGAAGCGGCGGTCCGCCGTCGCCAGCCGCTCGACCACCTGCGCGAGCCGCGCGCCGGTGCGGCCGAGCTCGTCGAGCAGCCGGGCGAGGCCGTCGCGGTAGGCGGTCCACGGCGGATCGGGCGGCCGCGTGGTGGGGTCCGCGCCGAAATAGGCCGCCGGGTCCGAATCGTAGAGCGCGTACAGGCAGTGGTTCGCGACCGTGGCGCGCTCGGGGTAGGGCGCCACGGCGGCGTCGCGCAGCGACCGGGCGCAGAAGCCATAGAGCCGCAGCAGGGCGTTCGCGCGCAGCTCGAGCGTCGCGTCGTGCGCCAGCCGCTTCGCCGCGGCCAGCAGGCGGCGCGGGTCCGCGTCCGGCGCCGCCGCGTCGATCGCGAGGAGCTCGCGGGCCGCGGCCGCCGCGGGCCCGCCGCCGGCGGCGCGGGCGAGCTCGCCATCGAGCTGCAGGACCGCCCACTCGGTCGCGAGCTCGCCGCCGGGGGCCGCGGCCGACCCGCCCAGCTCCTCGAACAGCAGCTTGCGCGAGGCCGGCGCGCCGGCGAAGCGCGCGTGGTCGAAGAGGTCCACGAGGAAGAGCGCCCGGGCGAGGCGGGCCGCGTCGTCGCCCGCCTTGGCCTCGGTGCGCAGGTCGTCGAGCGCCTCCCGCGTGCCCTCGTCCGGCGGCAGGGCGAGCCGGCCCGTGGCCCGGCGCACGTCGAAGGCGCGCGGCGACCGCACCGGCGCGGGCGAGGCGGCGCAGGCTCCCAGCAGCGAGGCGGCCAGCGAGGCGAGCAGCAGGGGGATCCCGGCGGAGCGCATGGCCGGTGACTTTAGCACGGCGGCCCGTTACCATGGCCCGCCTTGGCCCGGACGCCGTTCATCGCCCTGGCGACGCTGCTGGTCGCCGCGCCTGCCGCCGCGTATGACTGGGACCTGCAGGCCGACACCGTGGGGCAGGGTTACCAGGTGCGGCGCTTCTCCGGCGACGGCGGCACCGAGATGCTGAGCCGCCGCCGGCTGACGCAGTCCGTCGGGCTCGGGGTCTACAACCTCCTGCCCGAGGAGTGGACCGAGGACGGCAAGAAGAACCAGATCTACGTCGTCACGCGGCTGCGCTTCGAGACCGACTTCGGCGACTACCCGAAGCTGAGCGCGCGCCAGGACATCCCGGAGCTGCAGCGCTACGCGTTCACGCTGCTCTACGGCTACGTCGGCGGCCGCGACCTCTTCGGCCACGTCGACTTCCAGCTCGGCCGCCAGATCACCATCGACCTGATGGATTTCTACTCCTTCGACGGTCTGCTCGTGCGGGTGCGGGCGCCGCGCTACCTCGCGGTCGAGGTGATGGGCGGGGCCGAGGTCCGCGCCGAGTGGCCGCTCGCGTCGCCCATCTTCGAGCTCGACGGCACGAGCCGCCACGCGCGCGACCCGCAGGCGCGCCCCCAGCAGGAGGACGCGCCCGCCGGCACCTACGGCGTCGCGCTCGAGACCTGGGGGCTGCGCAACCTCTACAGCCGGCTCGCCTACCGCGCCACGCTGTCGCCCACGCGCGGGCGCGAGGCGGACGAGCCCGCCGCGGCGCCGATCCAGGAGCGGCTCGCGTGGCAGCTCCAGGGCCGGTTGCTCGACGGCAAGCTCCAGCCCGCCGTCGGCCTGCGCTACGACTTCATGAACATGCGCTTCGACGAGATCGAGGCCGCGCTGCGGGTGCCGGCCTGGCGCCACCACGCGCTCGTCGCCGAGTACCTGCGCTCCGCCCCGATCTTCGACGGCGACTCGATCTTCAACGTCTTCGCCAACGCGCCGTACCAGGACGTGCGCGTCGGGTGGGATTTCACCGCGGCCGGGGTGAGCGGGTACGCGCGCGGCTTCGTGCGCCTCTTCCAGGACGGCGGCACCGCGTGGGACCTCGGCGGGGCGGCCGGCGCGCAGCTCGCGGTCGCGGGGGGCCGCGGCCGCGTGCGCTGCGACGCGTACTACGAGGGCGGGTACGCCGGCCGCCACACCGGGCTCGATGCCCGCACCCGCTGGGACCTCGTGCGCGGCTGGCTCGCGGCGGACGGGCGCGTGACGGTCGTCTCCACCGCGCCGCCCGCGGCCACGCCGGACCGTATCGGCAACGTCGCGCCGATCACCTCGCTCGGCCTCGAGGGCGGGCTGCGCTGGACGCCCTCTCGCGACCTCGTCCTCAACCTGCTCGTCGAGACGAACCTGAGCGGCGTGGAGCGCGAGCTGCGGGTCTTCGGCCAGCTCGAGCTGTACGCCTGGCTCTTCCCCACCTTCCGGAAGGGGCAGCGATGACCCGCGCCGCGCTCCGCACCCTGCTCCTGGCCGCGGCGCTGCTCCCGGCGGCCGCCCGCGCCGACGGCCCCGCCGGGCCCTCGCCCCTCATCTACCCGGCGGCCGACCGCCCGCTGCGCTTCAGCCACGCGGCCCACCGCAGCGAGGGCTGCGCGAGCTGCCACACGTACGCGCGTCGCTCGACCCGCGCGCAGGACGACCTCACTCCCCGCGAGGCCGTGTGCGCGCGCTGCCACCGCATCGACCGCGCCCGGCCGGAGCGCGCCGCCTGCGGCACGTGCCACACCGCCTGGACCGCGCTCGGCTTTCCGCGCCCGGTGGTCAAGCGCGCGCCGCAGCTGAAGTTCAGCCACAAGCTGCACGCCGCCACCGGCTGCGTGCGCTGCCACCCCGGGGTCGAGACCGCCAGCCGCCCGAGCCTCGCCCACCTGCCGCGCATGGCGAGCTGCCTCGAGTGCCACGAGGGCAAGCGGCGCCTGCGCTGCTCGGGCTGCCACCTCACGGATCCTTCGGGCCGGCTGCGTACGCAGCTCGACACCGGCGTGCTCAAGCCGTCCGGCAGCCTCCGCGGCGACCGCCACGGGCCGGACTTCGCGCGCGATCACCGCCAGCTCGGCAAGGACTCCGCGTACTGCGAGAGCTGCCACCGCCAGGACCAGTGCCTGCGCTGCCACGACAACACGTACCGGCCACGCTCGATCCACGGCAGTAACTACGCCCTGCTGCACGGCGTAGACGCCCGCCGCAACAAGCCCAACTGCTCGGCCTGCCACCGCGGTCAGAGCTTCTGCCTGCCGTGCCACGAGCGCAGCGCCGTCAGCAGCGCGGCCCCGGGGAACCCGTTCCAGCCCGGCGTGGGCGGCGTGGGCACCGGGCTCCTGCGCTTCCACCCGACCGGCTGGTCGGGGCGGACCGCCGGCGCGGGCAACCTGCACGCGAACCAGGCGCGGCGCAACATGCGCACCTGCTCGTCGTGCCACCGCGAGGACGCCTGCCTGAGCTGCCACACCGCGCTGCCGGGCCGGCCGGCCTCGATCTCGCCCCACGGACCCGGGTTCGCGAAGTCCGCGAAATGCCGGGGTCTGGCGCGCAACAAGCGCGTCTGCCACAAGTGCCACGCGCCCGGCGCCACCCCGGCGTGTCGCTGACGCCGGCCGCCGGCGCTTGGCACCAGGGCGGCTCGGTATTAAAGAGTTTCGCGCAGGAACCAGCCCGAGAATGTCGCGCGCTCCCTGGGTAATCGTCGCACTCGTCCTGCTCTGCGCCGTGGCCGCGCCGCGGGCGGCGCAAGCGGACTTCCCACGCCGCGCGTTCTACGTGGGCCTGGACGGCGGCGGCATCTTCCGCCTCGGGAAGTGGGACCTCGGCGAGGCCACCACCGTCTCGCCCGGCTTCCGCGGCGAGGGCATGGGGGGGCTGCGGTTCGGCGTGCACCTGCTCCCGCAGTTCGCGGCGGAGCTCGAGCTCGCCTACATCCCGCTCAGCCACCTCGGCGCGCGCAACACCATGATCAGCTACGACCTCAACCTCCTCTTCCACGTCCTGAAGACGGCCAACTGGTCGCCGACGTTCGAGTTCGGCTTCGGGGCCTACAGCAACGTCAGCGGCAACCTCGGCCTGGATACCGACCCGCGGGTACACGTGGGCATTGGCGTGCGCGGGCTCGTGACGCGCTGGATGGCGCTGCGGGCCGACGCGCGCGACGTCATCACCGACGGCTTCGGCAACGGCACCGGCAACAATGTCGAGCTGACGGCCGGCCTGGACTTCTTCCTCTGGGTGGGCACGCCGGGACCGACGCCGGTCTCCGAGTGAGCGCCGTTTGCTTGGCGCCGGGGCGAGTTAAGTGATAGCTGTACGGTGACGCAGTCACGATTTTCGACCCGACCAGGAGGGGATCGCATGAGCTCACGGAGTCGCATCACTGGCGGCGCGCTCGCGCCCGCGGTCATGGCCGCGCTGCTGCTGAGCGGCGCGCTCGCCGGCGCGCAAGAGCCGCCGCCGCCCAAGTTCGTCTTCGAGAAGCCGGTCGAGGTGAAGAAGGTCGAGTGGAAGGCCTCGACGAAGATGGGGCTGCTGCTGACCAGCGGCAACTCGCAGATGACGACCTTCACCTTCGGCGGCACCGTCTCGCGCAAGGACCCCGCGAACAAGCTGCAGCTCGATTTCAACGCGGCGTACGCGCGCTCGAACATCCTCATCGCCAGCGACAGCAACGGCAACGCCGTCCTGGACCCGGGCGAGATCACGCGCCAGAGCCAGACCACCGCGAACCAGTGGAACCTGAAGGCCCGCTACGACCGCTTCTTCACCACCAACAACTCCCTCTACGCTGCTGGCCTCGCCGCGGCCGACCAGGTGGCCGGCAAGGACTTCTTCGGCGGCGGCCAGATCGGCTACGCGCGCCAGCTCCACAAGGACAAGCTGTGGGACGCCTCGGCCGAGATCGGCTACGACCTCTCCTACGAGGTGCTGGCGCCGCCGACCGACAAGAGCACGCTCGTGCAGTCCCTCCGCATCTACCTCGGCGGCAACCTGCGCGTCCGCGAGGGCACCGCGCTCTTCGCGAACGCCGAG
>DASXVK010000026.1:0-5544 GCA_036504295.1 Polyangia bacterium | reverse complement strand
TCCGCTCGGTGACGCCCGGACGGACCGTGCAGCTCTATCTCGACGGCGTGATGCTCGGCACCCAGCCCGTGGGCCCGGCGTGGAGCGTGGTCGAGGCGCCGGTCCCGCCGGCGGCGGCCCGGGCCGCCGCGACGCTTCCGCTCATGCTCGTCGGCGCGCGCGGCGCCGGACCCGCGGCCGAGGTCGACTGGGTGTGGCTGCGGGGCGCGCCGCGCGCGGGTGCGCCCGCGGCCGCGGCGCCGCTCGCGCGCGTCCAGCCGCTCGCGCTCGGCGGCCGCGGGCGCCGGGCGCTCGTGGCCGCGTCGCCCCGGCGCTACTCGTTCCACGTGCTCGCCCCGCCGGACGCCCGCCTCACCTTCGAGTACGGCGCGAGCGACGCGACCCGCTTCATCGTGCGCGTGGCCGATGAGACCGGGGCCCTGCGCGAGGCCCTCGCGGCGACGGCGCCGCCCGGCACCTGGCGCCGAGCCGAGGTGGACCTGGGCGCCTACGCGGGGCGCGCCGCGCGCATCGACCTCGTGACCGAGGGCCCCGGCGGCGCCGCGGGCTGGGGTGAGGTCGAGCTGACCGTCCCCGCCGCCCCCGCGACCCAGCCAGCCACGGCGCCCGCCCCGACGCGGCCCGCGCGGAATCTCGTGCTGGTCGCGGTCGACACGCTGCGGGCGGATGCGCTGCCGCCCGCGTCGTCGCCCGGCCGGGCGCGCACCCCGGCGGCGGCCGTCGGGGAGCGTGATCGCGACCTGGTCCTTGCGCGGGGCCGCGAGCGGCGCGCTCGACGAGGCCATGGCGGTGCAGGCGTCGGCCTGCTGCGGCGTGCCGGAGACGGGGCACACCCCGCTCAGGCCGGTGCAGTACTCGGGCGCGTCGTCGGGGCCGGTGGCCGCGCGGCACACCGTCGTCGGCGGGCTGACGACGTCCGGCGGGCACGCGGTGGAGGTGCCGTTGCAGGTCTCGGCGACGTCGCAGTTGCCGGCCGGCCCGCGGCACTGGGTGCCGCTCGTCTTCACCAGGTCCGCCGGGCAGGCGACGTTCGTCCCGTCGCAGTTCTCGGCCAGGTCACAGAGCCCGGCCGCGGCCCGGCACAGGTACCCGCTCGCCCGCTTCGCGTCGGCGGGACAGGTGTCGCTCGCGCCGTCGCAGGTCTCGGCCACGTCGCAGACGCCGGCGGCGGCGCGGCACACCGTGCCGGCCGGCATCTTGGCGTCGGGACACGCGGCGGCGCTGCCGGTGCAGAGGTCGGCCGCGTCGCACACGCCGGCGGCGGCGCGGCACACGGTGCCGGCCGCGAGGAAGCCGTCGGCCGGGCACGCCGCCGCGGAGCCGTTGCAGGTCTCCTGGACGTCGCACGGCCCCGCCGAGGCGCGGCACACGGTGCCGGCGGTGACCTTGGCGTCCGCCGGGCACGCGGCGCTCGCGCCGCTGCAGGTCTCGGCCACGTCGCAGGCGCCGGCGGCCGCGCGGCACACGGTGCCGGCGGTGGCGATCGTGCAGTCGCGGTTGCAGCAGCTCCCCGGCATTCCGTTCGACGCACCCTGGTCGCACTGCTCGGTGCCGTCGACGACGCCGTTGCCGCAGGTGCCCGTCGTCTGGCAGGTGCCGCCGACGCAGTTGTAACCGGCGGTGCAGTCGGTGGCCTTGGTGCAGGTCGCGGGGCAGGTCCCCGCGGCGCCGGAGCACAGGTACGCCCCGCAGGACGGGCTCCCGGGCGCGCCCGCGGCCGCGTACTTCGCGGCGCAGGTCACGGTCGCGCCGTCACAGGTGTCCGCGACGTCGCAGCTCCCGGAGGCGGCCAGGCACACGGTGCCGCTGGCCTGGCGCGCGTCGGCCGGGCACAGGGCGGAGGACCCGCTGCACGCCTCGGCGAGGTCGCAGGGGCCCGCGGCCGCGCGGCACACGGTCCCGCTCGTCGCGAAGGTGTCAGCCGGACAGGCCTTGGCGACGCCGTCGCACTTCTCGGCGACGTCGCAGGCGCCGGCCTGGGCGCGGCACACGACGGTGTTCGGCTTCACCGCGTCGGCCGGACAGGTGGCCGACGCGCCGGTGCAGTACTCCGCCGCATCGCACGGGCCGCTCGCGGCGCGGCACAGCTGGGTCGCCGCGGCCAGCGTGTCCGCGGGACAGGTGTCCGACGTGCCGTTGCACGTCTCGGCCACGTCGCACGCCCCGGCGGCCGCGCGGCACACGTAGCCCGACGGACGCTTGGCGTCGGCGGGGCACAATGACGTGCTGCCGGTGCAGTACTCGGCCGTGTCGCACGGCCCGGCCGCCGCGCGGCACGCGGTCGTCGACGGCTTAGGCGCCGCCGTCGCACTGCTCGCCGCCGCACAGGGCGCAGCTCGTGACGCTGCAGGTGGCCGCCTGCGTACACGTCCCCGTGCAGGAATCGAAGACCGCGCAGCCGCAGGCCGCCTGGTTGGTGACGGTGCAGGTGTTGCACTCCACCACGCCGTTCCCGCAGACTCCGGCGAGAGCAGGCGCGGCGGTCCCGGCGACCATGGCCGCGAGCAGCAACCCGAGCGCGCTTGTGTCAGCGGTTGTCGCGTCATGTGGAATACAACATGACATGTGGGTGCTGACCTGCAGACGGGGCTATTCGCTGGGGTCGATCGAGATTGGCTGCGACAGGGACCCGCTCAGGACCGCGTTCCCCGGGGAGGTGCGACGAGGGACTGGCGAACGTGCTCCGGTCAGCGCTGCGGCTGGCCCCCGGCGGGCGGGAGCAACGGCTGCACCGGGCCGAACGGCGCACGGCCCCCGCGGCCGCCGGCCGCGCCCGGCACCTTGAGCTGCTCGGCCATCTGCATCTGCGCGAAGTTCTGGATGCCGTGGACGAGCTCGTCGAGCTGCGCGGGCGCGAGCTCGGCCGTGAGGCGGAACTCGCGACCCTGCGCGGTGCCGACGAGCTTCTCGGCGACCCCGCTGAGGCCGGCCTTGGCGACGAGAGCGGAGCCGCGGATCTCCTTGAGCGTCTTGGCGAAGGACTCCGCCACCCCCTTGGCCGCCTCCGGCGTCGTGTGATCGATGACGACGGCGAGCTCCACCCCGCGGCTCGAGTCCAGGTCCCCGACGAGGGACGTCATGCTCGCGAGGCTCGCGTCGCCCGCCCCCGCCTGCGCCAGCGCGGTGCGCTGCGCGTCGGACAGGTACATCACGGCCGAGAGGATCCGCGACGACTGAACGCGCGCGAGCAGCGCCTGCATCTCCTGGCGCTTCTCCACCCCCGCCCCCTTGCCGTCGGCGAGATCGAGCATCTTCCCGATCCAGGCCTTGGTGCCGACGAGCAGCGTGCGGGAGCTCATGAACGCGACGTGGTAGCCCTCGTCCTTGCCGTAATAGATCGTGTGGCGCCCGTACGCCCGCTCGCGCGGCTCGGCGCCGGCGGTCTTGACGTACTCCTTGTACCAGCCGACCACGCGGGAGCGGTCGAACTTGCCACCGACGACGAGCGCGAAATCCTCGGGGCCCTTGTCGGTCGAGGCCGGCAGGGCCAGGATCACGGTGTCGATGTGGCGGAAGACCTCGACGCCGGTCTGTTTGGCGAGATCCTCGATCTTCCAGCGGAAGAAATCGTTGCGCTTGATGAACTGCTGGATGCGCCTGTCGAGCTCGGTGCCGCGGAGCCGCTTGGCGTCGAGCCGCACCACGGTCGTCGCCTCGACCGGGATGTAGCGCATCAAATCGCCCGGGGACTCACTCCCGCACCCGGCGGGCGCGATGAGCGCCGCGAGCACCAGCGCCGCGCAGGCCCGGGCCCGCCACGCGCTCGCCTGTTTCCGGTTCGATCCCTCGGTGGTGGTTTCGCGCTGCATCGATCTCACCTCGCCACGAGCGGCCCGGAGCGGCGCATCGCCGCTACAGCTTGACGCCGCTCTCGTCGGGAGCATTGGGATTCAACTCGTAGACCGCCCAGTGGTCGAAGGCCCAGCGCAGCCGGATGAGCGGGGTCACCGACCGCCGCCCGTCGATGAACGCGACGAGCGATCGGCAGCGCAGCGTGACCGTCTCGCCGCCGTTCGTGACCTCGACCTTCACCGTCTCGAAGCTGAGCAGCTTGGCGGCCATGCCGGAGTTCAGGATCTGCGCGAGCTCGGGATCCCGCCCCACCGTCGCCAGCTGCTGACGCAGCTCGGTCTGCACCAGCTCCGCGGCCTGGCCGTCCGTCATGGGCAGGGCCTCGGCGAACTTGCGCTCGATCATGTACGTGAAGACTTCGCGGGCGACGTTGACCGCGGCCTCGGGCGCCTTCGGCGGGGGCTCGTGCGCCAGCGCCGCGCGGCGGGCCGCCTCCGCCTGCTCCTTGGGATCGTGCTTCAGCCACGAGACGAAGGCGATGATCGCGACGACCAGGATCGCGAGCGCCACCACCCCGGCGCCGGCGACGAAGACGCCCGACCCGCCGAGGCGCACGGCGGTCGCGATCTGGTTGAGCCTCCGCCCCAACTACGGTCCCTTGGCAGGCACGAGCTCACGCATGATCAGCCCGCGGTCGATGTCGACGGTGAACTGGTTGCGCAGCGACGCCATCAGCGTGTCCCGCCGCTTGGCGCGCTGCTCTTGCCGGTAGCGCGCGAGGATCTCCCGGCGCTGCACCACGAGCGGGTCCGCGTCCTTCGCGCTGCGCTCGACGAGCTCGAAGACGTGGAACCCGGAGCGCGAGCGCACCACCGGCCCGATCGCGCCCGGCTTCAACGGGCCCGCGGCGCCGGCGAGCTCCGGGCCCAGCACCAGCGCGAGCCGGTCCGCCGGCAGGTAGCCCAGCTCGCCGCCGAGCATCGCCGAGGGATCCTGCGAGTGCACGCGCGCGAGGTCGCGGAAGCTCGCCGGCTTCGCGGCCGCGTCGGCGCGCAGCTTCTCGGCCCGCCGCCGGATCGTCTCGACCTCCGCCGGGACGGCCCCGGTCGGGACCTTGAGCAGGAGGTGGCGGACGTGCAGCCGCTCCTCCTGGGGGAAGTCGGCGCGGTGGGTGGCGTAGAAGGCCCGGAGCTCCTCCGGCGTCGGGTCGGTGACCGCCTGGGTCGTCTCGTGCCGCTTGACGGCGTGCGCCGTCAGGCGGGCCCGGACGTCCTCGTCGACCGCCAGCGCGCCGTCACGGACCGCCTGCTGGATCAGGAGCTCCTCGTCGACCATCATGCTGAGCAGCGCCTGGGGATCGCGCGGCGGGCGGCCGCTGCGCTGGCTGTCGACGATCTCCGCCCTCAGCCGCTGCTGCAGGCGCTCGAGCGTGATCACGCCGTCGCCGACGCGCGCGACGGGCGTCTCGCCCCAGGCCGTCTTGCCGGCCGCCTTGGCCGTCGCGGCGGCCGGACCGCCGTCGCGCGTCGTGTTCGGCCGCGCCGCCGGTCTGCCACAGCCGCAGACCAGGGCCAGCGCGGCCAGGCACAACGACGACTTCACGGGTGGCCCTTGCTCGGCGCCGGCGGCGGAACCGGCTGCGGCGCGCGGGCGGGCGCCGGCGCGACGCCCGGCGCGGGCGCGGGGGCCGGCGCGGGCGCGGCGCCCGGCGCGGGGGCCGGCGCGGGCGCGGCGCCCGGGATCGGCCCCGCG
>DASXVK010000025.1:0-1705 GCA_036504295.1 Polyangia bacterium | reverse complement strand
GGCCGCGAGCGCCGCGTGGCCGACGATCACCTCGCCCGCGGGCGTGTACTGCACCACCGACGGCAGCAACCGCCGCCCGGCCGCGTCGGGGATGACCTCGGGCTGGCCGTCCGTGACCCGGGCGACGAGGCTGTTGGTCGTGCCGAGGTCGATGCCGACGGCGCGGCCGCGGCACTTCTTGGCCTCGTGGGTCTGGCCGGGCTCGCTGAGCTGGACGAGGCTCATCGATTCTCCCTCTCGTGAAAGGCGTCGATCTCGTCGAGGAACCGGGCGTAGTAGCGGTTCTGCGCCAGGGCGGTCGCGAGGGGGGCGCGGTCGGCGGCGGCGGCGGCGAAGAGCTCGCCCACCTGCGCCAGCAGCGCGGCCCGCCGCGCCTCGACGTCGGCGCGCATCGCGCCCACCCGCGCCGCGTCGCCGGCGGCGGTGGCCTCGGCCAGCGCCTCGCGCATCTCGAGCGTCTGCATCAGGAACGCCGGCGGCACGTGCCGCTGCCCGCCCCGCTCGTCGCCGACGTCGACGCCGCCGAGCTGGAGCAGGTACT
This sequence comes from Polyangia bacterium, assembly GCA_036504295.1. Taxonomy (GTDB): domain Bacteria; phylum Myxococcota_A; class Polyangia; order JACRCY01; family JACRCY01; genus DASXVK01. Next base: position 1,164 of record DASXVK010000025.1, on the reverse strand, counting down.
CGGCGCGCCGCCACGGGTCGCGCAGCAGCTTGAGCGCGTCGTTGACGGCGGTGGCCCACAGCAGGCTCAGGCGCCGCTCGCGGCCGTCGGCGGTGGCGAAGCGGTCGGGGTGCACGAGCCGCGACAGCTCGCGGTGGCGCGTCTCGAGCTCCCGTCGGTCGAGGTCGAAGCGCCGCGGCACGCCGAGCGCGGCGAAGTGGTCGAGCCCCGGCGGCAGCGGCTGGAGCGCGCCGCAGGCCTGACAGATCGGCGCGGACGCGTCGCTATGACATTTCCAGCAGGTCATGTGGCAAGCCTTCGCGGCTTGAGACAGTGGGGAGCGGCGGTGCTAGAAGCTCACCGACTGGCCGCAGCCGCAGGTGCTCTTGACGTTGGGGTTCTGGAACTTGAACCCGGCTTCCATGAGCGTCTCGACGTAGTCCAGCTCGGTGCCGTTGAGGAAGAGATAGCTCTTCGGGTCGCAGATGAGCTTCACCGCGGCCCCGTCGAGCTCGAAGACCTTGTCGTGCTCCTTCGGCGCTTCGTCGGAGAACTCGAAGAGGTACTGGAACCCGGTGCAGCCGCCGCCCTTGACGCCGACGCGCAGCGCCTGCGGCGCCCGCTCGCGCTTGGCGACGAGCTGCTTGATGTGCGCGACGGCCCGCTCCGTGACGGTGATGGGCATGGCTAGGCTCCTTCCTTCGCGACCGCGGCCTCGGCGGCCGGCGCGGGCTTCGCCTTGGCGTGGCCGTTGCGGCCCTGCTTGCGGCGGTAGTCCTCGATGGCGGCCTTGATCGCGTCCTCGGCGAGGACCGAGCAGTGGATCTTCACCGGCGGGAGGTTCAGCTCCTCGGCGATGGCCGTGTTCTTGACCGCGAGCGCCTTCTCGATCGACATGCCCTTGACCCACTCGGTCACGAGGCTCGACGAGGCGATGGCGCTGCCGCAGCCGAAGGTCTTGAACTTGGCGTCCTCGATGACGCCGTTCTCGCCGATCTTGAGCTGCAGCTTCATCACGTCGCCGCAGGCCGGGGCGCCGACCATGCCGGTGCCGACCGTGGGGTCGTTCGTGTCGAGGCTGCCCACGTTCCGCGGGTTCTCGTAGTGGTCGATGACCTTGTCGCTGTACGGCATGTCTTCAGTTCCTTGCTAAACGTTGGCCCACTGGGCTCCACTAGGGGGGCT
>DASXVK010000024.1:0-15097 GCA_036504295.1 Polyangia bacterium | reverse complement strand
CCCGCGCCCTGGGCGCGCTCGCGCCGGCGGGCGGCGCGGCCGAGGCCAAGGGCGCGATCGGCGCGCTCTTCGAGGCGCTCGGCCGGGAGGGGCCGGTGGCCATCGCCGCGGCCGGGGCGCTCGGGGCCATCGGCAGCCGCTGCTACGACGAGGTGCAGGCGGTGATCCTCGCCCAGGGGCTGCGCGGCGCCGCGGGACCGTACCTGTGCCGCGTGCTCGCCGCCTGCGGGCGCCCGGCGGACCGGCCGCAGCTCCTCGCGGCGCTCAAGGACGAGAGCGCGGTCCTGCGCCGCGCCGCGGCCGACGCCCTGGGGGCGCTCGGCGCCGCCGCGGCGGTCACCGAGGCGCTCATCTTCGCGCTCTCGGACGAGTCGATCTCGGTCCGCGCCGCGGCCGCCCGGGCGCTCGGCGTGCTGCGGGATCCGGCGGCCGCGGGCGCCCTGGCCGCGACCGCCGCGGAGGGGGCCGGCGGCGGCGACCCCGTGGTGCAGGCCGCGGCGATCCGCGCCCTGGGCCAGCTCGGCGACCCCGCCGCGCTGCCCACCCTGCGCCTGCTCGCCGACGCGCCCGCCGGCGTGCTCGCGAGCGCGGCCCTCGAGGCCCTGGCGCAGCTCGCCGGCGCCGAGGGCGAGCCGATCTTCGTGCGCGGGCTCGACCACCCGGATCCCGAGGCGGCCAAGGCGGCCGTCCGGGCGCTGGCCGGGCGCCGCACCGGCGCCGCGCTCGAGGGCTTGCGGCGCGCGCTCGGCCACGCGCGCTGGGACGTGCGCGCCGCCGCCGTCGAGGCGCTGGGGGCGCGCGGCCACGAGCCCGCCGCCGCCGCCGCCCTCCGCGAGCGGCTGCCGGCCGAGGAGGACCCGCTCGTGCGCCAGGCCCTCGGGCGCGCCCTCCGCGGGCGGGACTGACAGGTGCTGCCGGGCGAGCCCGAGCTGCCGATGAGCCTGGAGGAGTTCCGGCTCATTCGGGACCTCATCAACGACTACTGCGGGATCCACTTCGCGGACGATCTCAAGTACGTCGTCCACCGCCGGCTCGCCCCGCGCCTCGTCGAGCTCGACCTGCCCAGCTTCGCCGAGTACCACCGGTATCTGCGCTACGACCCGGGCCGCAAGGCGGAGTACGAGGCCATCGTCGAGCGCGTCACCACGAACGAGACCTACTTCTTCCGCGAGGCCTACCAGCTCGCCGCGTTCCGGGACGAGGTGCTGCCCGAGCTGGCGGCGCGGCGGCGCGCCGGGACGCGGCGCCTGACCGTGTGGAGCGCCGGCTGCGCCTCGGGCGAGGAGGCCTACACCATCGGCATCCTCGTCGCCGAGAGCGGCCTCTACGCGCCGAACGAGGTGCACATCTTCGGCAACGACATCTCGCGGCGGGTGCTCGCCACCGCGCGCAAGGGCATCTACGGCCGGTCGTCGTTCCGGCAGACCGACGAGCGCCAGCTCCGGCGCCACTTCCGCGAGGTGCCGGGCGGCTACCAGGTGCGCGACGAGATCCGCGCGATGGTCAGCTTCGGGCAGATCAACCTCATCGACCGCGACGGCCTGGCCTTGCTGCCCGAGGTCGACGTCATCTTCTGCCGCAACGTCCTCATCTACTTCGATCTCGAGTCGCGCAGGCGCGCCATCGCGACCTTCTTCTCGAAGCTCGGCACGGGAGGTTACCTGTTGCTCGGCCACGCGGAGTCGCTCATGAACCTCTCCACGGCGTTCGAGCTGTGCCACCTGCAGAACGACCTCGTGTACCGGAAGCCATGAGCGACGACCGTCCCATCCGGGTGCTCGTCATCGACGACTCGGCGTTCAACCGCCAGACGATCGCGTCGATGCTCGAGTCCGATCCGGGGATCCAGGTCGTCGCCCGCGCCGCCGACGGCGACCACGGGCTGCAGCAGGCGTTCGAGCACCGGCCCGACGTGATCACGCTCGACCTCGAGATGCCCAAGATGGGCGGGTTCACGTTCCTGCGCATCCTGATGCGGCGCCAGCCGACGCCGGTGCTGATCGTCAGCTCGCACTCGAGCCGGGACAACGTCTTCAAGGCGCTCGAGCTCGGCGCTCTCGACTTCATCGCCAAGCCGACCTCGCAGGTCTCGCCGGAGCTGCGCAGCATCCGCGACGATCTGGTCCGGAAGGTGCGGGCCTGCCTGAACCTCAGCATGGCGACGCTCGCGGAGCGGGCCCGCAAGGCGCCGACGGTGTCGACCGCCTTCCCGGCGCTGCGGCCGGTGGCGGCCCCGGCGGCCGCGCCGCAGGCGGTGCGCCTGTGCGCGCTCGGCGCCTCCACCGGCGGCCCGCCGGCGCTGCAGCAGATCCTCGGCGCGCTCGACCCGTCCCTCGCCCTCGCGGTGCTCATCACGCAGCACATGCCGCCCCGCTTCACCGGCGCGTTCGCCGAGCGGCTCGGGCGCTCGTCCCGCTTCGAGGTCGTCGAGGCCAAGGGCGGCGAGCGGCTGCGGCCCGGCCTCGCGCTCGTCGCGCCGGGCTGGGGCAGCCTCTGCCTCGAGCGCCGCGGCGACGGTTTCGTCACCCGCATCGAACCGGCCGCGGCCGAGGACCGCTTCGTGCCCTCGGTCGACCGGATGCTGATGTCGGCGGCGGAGGCGGCCGGCCCCGACGTGCTGGCGGTCATCCTCACCGGTATGGGCGGCGACGGCGGGCGGGGCGTGCGCACGGTCAAGGACCGGGGCGGGCAGGTCCTCGCCGAGGCCCCCGAGACGGCGATCATCTTCGGCATGCCGCAGGAGGCGATCGCCACCGGCGCGGTCGACGAGATCGTCCCGCTCGGCGGTATCGCCGACGCCATCGCGCGCTTCGGCCGCCGTCCCGCGGGAGGACGCGAGGGGAGCTAATGTCGGAGCCCGCGGCCAGGCTCGCGGCGCCCCCCGTTCCCCGCGCGGCCCTCGCGGTGGAGCTGGCCGTCGCTCTGACCGTGGCGGTCGCGACGGTGTGGGTCGTGGCGCGGCTGACGCCCGCCATCGACGCGACCGGCTGGGGCTTCGACGAGAAGGTGTACCTCAACGCCGCGGTCGACGGGCCGCTGGCGACGAAGCCGCGGACCGCGCCGTTCCTCTACCGCCCGGGCACGACGCTGCTGGTCGGGGCCGTCGCGCGCGCGCTCCACCTCTCCCCGGAGCGCGCCTTCGCCGCCGTCGCGTGGGTGGCGCTGCCGCTCTTCCTGTTCCTCATCTACGTGCTGGCGCGGCGCTACACCAGCTCGCGGCTGCGCGCGCTCCTCGCCATGCTCCTCGTCGGCGTCAGCTTCTCCGCCACGAAGCGCCTGGTCTTCAACCCGATCTCCCCCGACGCCCTCGGCCTGCTGCTCGTCGCGCTCGCGACGTTGCTGCTCGTCAGCGGCCGCACGACCGCGCTGCTCGTGGTGACCGCCGTGGGGGTGGCGTGCCGCGAGTTCGTCGTCATCCCGGCCGTGGTGCTCGCGCTCGGCGGCGCGGGCCGGCCCGCGCAGCCCCCGGGCCGTCTCGCCCGCTTCGCGCCGCTCCTCGCCGGGCTCGCCGTGGGCGTGCTCATCCGCGTCGTGATCCCGGTCGCCGCGTCGCACCAGATGATCGACCCCGCCGTCCCGGCGAGCTGGCGCCAGGTCGCCGCGGCGCTCGAGCCGGGCTGGGTCACGAACGTCATCGGCGCGAGCCTCACGTTCCTCCTGCCGCTCGCCTGCGTCTGGCGCCGGCGCGACGACGGCGCCGAGGGCCTGCCCGCGTGGGCGCCCGCCTACGGCGTGGTGCTGTTCGTCGTGATGATGTTCGCCGGCATGAACTTCATCTGGTTCGCCGCCTACTACGCGCCGCTGCTGGCGGTCGCCTACGTGCTGAAGTCGCGCGACGAGCCGGTGTGGCTCCAGCTCGTCCTGCTCGTCCTGATGGCGGGGCTCGGCCGCCTGGTGGAGGAGGTGCCGCACCCGCTGCGCCAGTCCTCCGAGTACGTCGGCTTCACCGCCTTCTTCGGCCACCGCATCGACGCGTACACCGGCCGCCGCGCCGTGCAGCTCCTCGCGGTGTTCGTCGGCTACCGCGGGCTGCGGGCGGCGTGGCAGGAGCTCGCGGCGCGGCGGCGGCCGACCTGACGCGCGGCGACCGCTCACCGGCCGCGGCGGACGGCTCACCCGGGGATCTCGACCGTCCGGCCGGAGAGGCCGGGCGGCGCGGGAGCGGCGCCCTTACGCTGGAGCCATGAGCGGCTCTCGAAGGTGGCTGCTGTGGGTCCTCGCGGCGCTCCTCGCGGCGGCGCCCGGCCGCGGCTCGGCCCGGCCGGCCGCGCCGGGCTGGCGCGGCCTCGCGCTCACCCCCGCGCTCACGCGCCTCCTCGCGTCGGGCACGTGGGACGCGACCCCGGCGGTCTTCCGCATCGTGACGCTCTCGTTCCTGGCCGACGGCTGCGTGGCCGAGGCGCGACGCGATCCCGCGCGGGAGCAGCCCGCGCGCGCCTGTGTCAGCCGCTGCCTCGCGCTCGCGCGGGCCACCCGCCGCGGACCGCCGCGGCCGGACCGGGACGACGGCCTCTGGCTGACGCACTATGCGCTCATCCTCGGCGCCGCCGACGAGCTGGGCCCGTGCCTCGAGCCCCGCCGGGGCGGGATCGCGGCATGGACGGGGACACGGGCCCGATCGTCTACGGGGTCGGCGCCGCCGCGACCGGGCTCGGGATCGCCGCCGCGCGCGTCATGGGCGACGAGGCGCTCGCCGCCCGCTTCGAGCGGACCGCGGTCGCCGTCGAGCTCGCCGCCGGGGCGACCGTGGTCGCGACGCCGTACGTGCACGCGGCGCTCGCCGACGCCATCCGCTACCTCGGCGCCCACGTGCGCCCGCGCCGCGGCGCTCGTTGAAGGCCCGCGCCGCGGCGGCTATGGTGGTGGCACCATGACGACCGAGCCCTACGGCCTGCGCGCGACCCGCGCTCCTGCGCTCATCCCGGACTTCGTGCGCGCCCTGCCGGCGGCGCGCGGCGAGCTCACCATCTTCGACGCCGACGGCTGCATGTGGCGCAACGACGTCGCCGATGACTTCACCCTCTGGATGATCGCCGAGGGGCACGTCCCCGGGGAGAAGTGGCGCACCTATCAGCGGATCTACCGCGACGACCACCCGGCCGGCTGCCGCTACCTCCTCAGCCTCTACACCGGCATGACGACCGCGCGGCTCGGCGAGCTCGTCGAGACCTACTGGCTGCACCACGCCCGCCGCCAGTGGATCTGGGAGGTGATCGAGTCCCTCTACCACCTCGCCGGCAAGGGCTACCCGATCTGGGTCGTCTCCGGCACGCCCACCGACTTCCTGCTCCCGCTCACGCACATGCTGCCGGTCGCCGCGATCGTCGGCATGGACTTCGAGCTGGACGCCGCGGGACGCATCACCGGTCGCCACGCGGGCATCTCGTGCGCCGGCGAGGGCAAGGCGGAGAAGCTCCGCTCGCTCGTCGGCGATCGGCCGATCCGCTTCGCCTGCGGCAACGGCAGCCTCGACGGGCCGATGATGCTCCTGGCCGACGTGGCCTGGAGCGTCTACCCGAACCCCGAGTTCGAGGCCTGGTCGCGGGCTCAGGGCTGGCCGGTGCTGCCGCGGCCCGGGGACTTCGTCGAGGAGGAGAAGTTCGTGCTGGCGGACTGACGGGGCGTCCGGCCGCGCGGCGGGGCGCGTCGGGGCCCATCTCGGCCGTGGCCGTCATCCGGCGTGCTAGTAGCCGTCGGCGGCCAGGCGTGCCCGCGCGGCGGCGACGAACTCCCGGGCGGCGCGCACCTCCTCTTCGGCGTGCTCACGCGTGAAATCGAACGTGCTCTCGTAGTCCGCCAGCTCGCGGAAGCGCTGCACCTGCGCGAGAAGCTTGCCGTACCGGGGCGCCATGAGGCCGGTGCGCACGAGGTGCAAGCCGAATTGGGAGCGCAGTCCCTCGTGCGAACGCACCTCAATGTCGCGCGTGAGGAGGAGGGCGCGGGCAAAATGGTGGATGGCGTAGTAGGCACGGGCCACGGCATCGGCGTGCTTGCCAGCGTCGAGCAGCAACTCGGCGGACTCGAGTGCCTCCTGACCCCGGCTCACGTCGGCCGCCACGTTCGCCCGCCGGTTGGCGTCGGTCACAGGCGCACCCCATCGCGCTCGACGTCGCGGGCGAAGCCGGTCTCGAGCTCGCACAGTCGCTGGAAGGCGGCGGTCGCGTGGGGGAGCGGCGACAGGAGGACGCCGCTCCGCAGCTCCTCCTCGGTGCCGAGGTCGATGGCCTCGACGGCCTCGCGCCAGGTGAGGTCGTCGATGAGCACGAGGAGATCGACGTCGGAGTCGGGGCGGGCATCCCCGCGGGCGCGCGAGCCGAACAGGCGTACCTCGCTCAGGCGGCTGCCGAAGCGCTGCGCGAGCGCCGCCTGGTAGGAGCGGACAGCCGGCTCGATCTCGGGGGACAACCCGGCCACGGATGGCATTATAACGACGCGCGCGGCGGGCCGCACCTCCGCCGCCCTCGCCTCCGCCCCCGCCCCCGTCGCCTCGCGTCCGCCGCGGTGCGGCCGCACGCGGCGTGCCGGCGGCGTGAAGCTGCTCCTTCGCCGGGTTGCGCCCGGCGCGAGGCCCCGCGGTCAAGCAACCGGCCGCCCCCGTCCGGGATCCGGACACGCGAACCCGCGAACGCGCCCCGGGGTGCGCCACAGCGTGACGCGCCGCGCGCATGACGCGCCCTGCGCCTCTGTGTTAGCATGTCGCTCCTGTCGGAGGGTCGATGCCGGAGAAGGAGCGCGACGATCTGCTCGCGAAGCGCCGGGAGTTCCTCGATACCTACTTCCGCAAGGGCGCCGAGTTCGCGCAGGAGCTCCTGCACGACAACGAGGGGCTGCGGTTCCGGGTGATCCAGCTCGAGGAGGAGGTGGCCGCCGCCCGGCGGTCGGCGCCCCCGTCCGCGGCCGTGCGCGAGCTGCTCGAGCGCATCGAGCTGCTCGAGCGGGAGAAGCTCGCGCTGCTCTCGCGCCACCAGCAGGTCGAGGCCCTGCACCGCGATTTCGAGGCGCGCTACGAGGAGATCGAGCGCGAGAACAACGACCTCGCGAACCTCTACATCGCGAGCTCGCAGCTCAACGCCGCCCTCGCGCCGGCCGACATCCTGGCGACGGCGGTCGAGATCGTGCTGAACTTCGTCGGGGGCAAGGTCTTCGCCGTGCTCTGGGCCGACGACGACGGCCGCCTCGGGGCCCTCGCGGCCGAGGGCCTCGACCCGGACGAGGCTCCCCCGCTCGCGCCGGATCGGGGGCTCGCCGGTGAGGCCCTGCGCACCGGCACGGCCGCCTACGCCGAGCGGGAGCTGCGCCCCCACACCTTCGACCCGGAGCGCCCGCTCGTCTGCGTCCCGCTGCGCCTCGGCGCCGAGACCGTCGGGGCGCTCGTCATCTGGGCCTTCCTGCCGCAGAAGGAGGCCTTCGCGAACGTGGACCACGAGCTCTTCAAGCTGCTCGGCGCCCAGGTCGCTCCGGCCCTCAAGGCGGCCCGCCTCGCGGCGTCGCCGGACGGCGCGGCCGGCCGCCTGACCCTGCACGGCCTGCGTGAGAGCCTGGCCGGCCACGCTGACAAAGGATAGCGATGCCCACTGCGCTGGTCGTCGAAGACAGCCCCACGATGCGGCAGCTCATCGTCTTCGCGCTGTCGCGCGTCCGCGGCCTCGTCTGCACCGAGGCGGACGACGGCGTCGACGCGCTGAAGAAGCTCGCCGCCACGCGCTTCGACCTCGTCATCACCGACATCAACATGCCGATCATGGACGGGCTCAAGCTGGTCAAGCGCATGCGCTCCGACGAGCTGTACCGGCAGACGCCCATCATGATCATCACGACCGAGGGCGGCGACGAGGACCGGCAGCGCGCGCTCGCGCTCGGCGCCAACTGCTACATCGCCAAGCCGATCCAGGCCCCGGTCGTCATCGCCAAGGTCAAGGAGCTACTCGGCCTGAAGTAGCGGCGCCGCCGTTTTTTGCGCGCCCGCCGCCGTCGTGCTACCCCGGGATCATGGGGCTCGGCCTGGACGCCGCCGTCGACCTGTTCCTGGATCACGTGAAGGTCGAGCGGGGGCTGTCGCCGAACACCGTCCTCGCCTACGCCCGCGACCTGTGCCGCTTCCGCGAGTTCTGCGCCCACCGCGGGCTCGACGACGCCGGCCAGGTCGACGACCGGGTCATCGTCGACTTCCTGCTGGGCCTCACGCGCCAGGAGCTCGCGCTGCGCAGCCAGGCCCGCAACCTCGTGGCGCTGCGCGGCCTCTTCAAGTACCTGCGCGCCGAGCGGCACATCGCCAAGGAGCCCACGCAGGAGATCGAGCTGCCGCGGCTGCCGCGCAGCCTCCCCGAGGTGCTGACGCTCGACGAGGTCGAGCGGCTGCTGGCCGCGCCCGACGTGCGCACGGGGCGGGGCCTGCGCGACGCGGCGATGATCGAGACGCTCTACGCGACAGGCCTGCGCGTGTCGGAGCTGTGCGCGCTGCGGCTCTCCGACGTCAACCTCGAGGTCGGCTATCTCTCGACCGTGGGCAAGGGGCGCAAGCAGCGCCTGGTGCCGTTCGGCGAGCGGGCGCGCGAGCGGATCGCCCAGTACCTCGCCGAGGCGCGGCCGGGCCTGGCGCACGGGCGGCTGCGCGACGCGCTCTTCCTCACGGGGCGCGCCGAGGCGATGACGCGGCAGGGCTTCTGGAAGCTGCTGCGCCGCCACGCGCTCGCCGCCGACATCCGCAAGCCCATCTCGCCGCACAAGCTGCGCCACTCCTTCGCCACGCACCTCCTCGAGCGCGGCGCCGACCTGCGCGCGGTGCAGGCGATGCTCGGCCACGCGGACATCTCGACCACGCAGATCTACACCCACCTGTCGCGCGTGCGCCTGAGGGAGATCTACGACAAGCACCACCCGCGGGCGTGAGAGCGCCGGCGCCTCACTCCAGGTCGAGCGCGATCCGCAGGGCAGCAGCCAGCCGCTCGAGGTCCTCGGGCGGGAGCGCGCCGACGTAGTCGGTCAGGCTCGCCTTGGGCACGCTCATGAGCGCGTCGCACTGCACGCTCGCCTCGAGCTTGAGGCCGGTGGCCGGGCCGACCGCGACCTCGGTCGAGAGGCCGCCGCGCGGCGTGAGCACCGGCGCGCAGGTCACGGTCGCCACGCGCGCATCGATCACCGCCTGCCGGCCCACGACCACGACGACGCGCGCGCGCCGGGGGTCGCCGCCCGGCCGGCGCACCCGGAAGAGGTCGCCGCGCCTCACGGCTCGTCCTGGACGGCCAGCGCGTCCGCCATCTCGTCGTTGAGCGCATCGGCGGAGAGGTCCAGGAGCGCCCGGTCGCGGGCGTCCCGCGCGGCGCGGTAGTGCCGCTCGAGGAACTCCTTGATCGCCCGCTCGATGAGCGGGGAGCGCGCGGCCGGACCGGCCACACGGTCCAGCGCGCGGAGGGTCTCCTCGGACAGTGTGATGGATGTCTTGACGCGCATACTACCAAAGTATGCTTAGACATGCTCCACGCGTCAACACCCGCCAAACCGCTCCAGCTCGCGCCCGGGCGCGTTGACCCGCCCCCCGCCCGGACTCATACTTCCCCCCACATCACCGCTTGACCGCACGAGCCCCCTCGGCTAGATCGCGGCTGGAGGCAGCACTGTGCCCGTGAGCATGAACCTCATCTTCGTCCGCAATATCGTGGTCTCAATGATCGTGCTGATCTTGAGCATCGCGGTGCACGAGTTCGGCCACGCCTTCGTCGCCGATCGCCTCGGCGACCGGCTGCCCCGCAGCCAGGGGCGGGTGACCCTCAACCCCATCGCCCACGTCAGCCCGCTCGGCACCCTCGCGCTGCCGCTGCTGGGCCTCATCATCGGCGGCTTCGTCATCGGCTGGGGCAAGCCGGTGCAGATCAACCCGATCGCGTTCACCCGCAAGCTGCGCATGAAGGTCGGTCACCTGCTGGTCGCCATCGCCGGGCCGGCGATGAACATCATCTTCGGCGTCGTCATCAGCCTCATCCTCCTCATCGTCGGCAAGACCGGGCTGGTCCAGAACCCCGAGGTGCTGCGGGCCCTGCAGCAGGCGGTGTACCTCAACTTCCTGCTCGCCTTCTTCAACCTGGTCCCGGTCCCGCCGCTCGATGGCGGCGCCGTGCTCGCGGGCATCCTCCCCGACCGCAGCAAGGTGATCGAGTTCCTGCACGCCTACGGCTTCTACCTCCTCATCCTCGTCTTCGTGCTGCCGCAGGCCCAGCTCATCTTCCGCGTCCCCGCCACCTTCCTCACGACGCTCTGGTTCGGCCTCATCGGCGTGCGGTGATGCCCGAGGCGAGTGACCGTCCCTACCAGATCGAGCTGCCTGTCTTCGAGGGGCCGCTCGATCTGCTGCTGCACCTGGTCAAGAAGCACGAGCTGGACATCTTCGACATCCCCATCGCCTTCGTCACCGAGAAGTACCTCGAGTACCTCGACCTGATGCGGGCGCTCTCCCTCGAGCTGGCCGGCGAGTACCTGCTCATGGCCGCGACGCTGATGTACATCAAGTCGCGGGAGCTGCTGCCCTCGCCCGATCCGGCCCAGGCGCTCGAGGAGGAGGCGGAGGAGGGCGATCCGCGCGAGGAGCTGATCCGGCGCCTCCTCGAGTACCAGAAGTACAAGGCCGCGGCCGAGCACCTGGGCGGCCGGCCGGTGGTCGGGCGCAACGTGTGGACCCGCGGCCAGCGGATCGAGACCGATCCGCTCGACCAGCCCCTGCAGGAGGTGAGCGTCTTCAAGCTCATCGAGGCGCTCGGCAAGGTGATGGCGAAGGCGAAGGTGGCCTTCACCCACGACGTCGTGGTCGACCGCATCTCCATCGCCGATCGCATCCAGCAGCTCTGCGACAAGCTCGACCGCGACGAGCGCTTCACGTTCGAGTCGTGCTTCGAGCTCGACGGCCTCGGCGAGATGCAGATGCGGCTCGAGGTCGTGACGACGTTCCTCGCGGTGCTGGAGATGGCGCGGCTCAAGATGATCCACCTGCACCAGGTGGAGGACGGCGGCATCTACGTCGCCCGCGCCGTGGCGGACCTGGCCAGCGCCGCCGCGGAGGCCGCGGCCCAGCTCGCCGAGCCGGCCGGGACCGTAACGCCGGGCGAAGGTTCCAAGGACCCATCCAGACATGAGTGACGACACGCAGAAGCCAGGCGACGCGCCGGTCGAGACCGCGCCGCCGGCACCGGCGGAGACGGCCGCTCCCGGCGCAGAGACGACGCCGGCGGCGGGCGAGCACGAGCACGAGCCCGAGGCCCAGGGCCCCGAGACCGCGGTCGCGGCGCCGCCCGAGGTCGCGCTCGACGGGCCGGCGCCCGACGAGGAGCCGTCGCTCGAGGGGGTCGAGGCGGCGGGCGCGCCCGTGCGGCTGCGCTCGATCGTCGAGAGCCTGCTCTTCGCCTCGGACAAGCCGCTGACCATCCGCCAGCTCAAGGAGATCCTCGGCGAGCAGGACGGCAACGTCGTCCGCGCGGCGCTCGCCGCCATCCGCGCCGCCGAGTGCCCCGAGCGCGGCCTCGTCCTGCACGAGGTCGCCGGCGGCTTCCAGCTCCGGACCCACCCGGACAACGCGAGCTGGGTCGCGCGCATGCTGGCCGCCAAGCCGGCCCGCCTGTCCCGCGCGGCGCTCGAGACGCTCGCGATCATCGCCTACCGTCAGCCCGTCACCCGCGCCGACATCGACGAGGTGCGCGGGGTGGACTCGGGCGGGGTGCTCAAGCTGCTCCTCGACCGCGTCCTCATCCGCATCCTCGGCAAGAAGGAGGAGCCCGGCCGGCCGCTGCTGTACGGCACGAGCAAGGAGTTCCTCCAGTTCTTCAACCTGCGCGACCTGCGCGACCTGCCGACGCTGCGCGACTACACCGAGCTCACCGAGGAGCACCGCGCCCGCGTCGACGCGCTGCACGGCGCGGCGCCCGAGCCGCCGCCGCCGCCGGCCGCGCCCGCGGCCCAGGCCGAGCCTGCGGCCGGGGCCGAGCCCGCGGCCGGGGCCGAGACCGCGGCCACCGCGGCCGAACCCGAGACCGCGGCCGCGGCCCCGCGCGCGCGGCCCAAGCTCACGCTGGTCGAGGCGGAGGCCGCGGCGACGCCGGCGGCGGAGGCCGAGCCTGACGCCGCCGCGGCGGAGACCGAGCCTGCGGACGACGCGTCCGCCGCCGCGCGGCCGCGCGCGGCGCGGCAGGCGCCGCCGCCGCCGGACCTCGACGAGCTCATCGGCGATCTCGAGTCCGCCATGGACACGGTGGATCGCGTGCGCCGCGAGGTGGACCCGCCGAAGCCGCGGCCGCCGCGCGCCCCCAGGTCCCCCGACACCGCCGGCGCGCCGGGCGACCCCGAGCCGGGCATCGAGCCCGACCCCGCGCCGGAGCCCGATCCCGAGCCCGACGAGCCGCTCCCCGAGCTTTAGGAGTCCCATAGCCATGCCGCTCATGCGTCTGCAGCGCTTTCTCGCCCAGGCCGGCGTCGCCTCCCGGCGCCACGCCGAGGAGCTCATCGTCGAGGGGCGCGTGCGCGTGAACGGGCGCGTCGTGACCGAGCTCGGCACCAAGGTCGACCCGGCGAACGACAAGGTCGTCGTCGGCGGCCGCCGGCTGCACGTCGAGGACCTGGTCTACCTCGTCATGAACAAGCCGCCGAAGTGCGTGACCACGCTCGAGGACCCGGAGGGGCGCCCGACCGTCAAGCACTACCTCCCGAAGGGCCTCGAGGCGCGGGTCTACCCCGTCGGGCGGCTCGACTTCGACACCGAGGGCGTGCTGCTCTTCACGAACGACGGCGATCTCGCCCAGGCGCTCGCGCACCCTAGCCGGCGCGTGCCGCGCGTCTACCACGCCAAGCTCAAGGGCCGCCTCGAGATCCCCGAGATCGAGCGGCTGCGCCAGGGCGTGACCATCGAGGGCGGCCACAAGGCCAAGGCGCCGCAGGCCCACGTCATCCAGGAGGTCGAGGCCAACACCTGGCTCGAGCTCGACCTCGCCGAGGGTCGCACCCACGAGGTGAAGCAGATGGGCGACGCCATCGGCCACGCGGTGCTCAAGCTCATCCGCGTGAGCTTCGGCGGCCTGCGCGCCGACGGCCTCAGGGCGGGCGAGACCCGCGAGCTCACCGAGACGGAGGTCGAGGCCCTGCGCAAGGTCGCCGGCCTCGGCTCGCTGCGCCAGGCGAAGCGCGGGCGGCGGTAGGCGGGCGTAAGCGCCGGGTCGCTGGGCGTTGGTGGCGGCAGGGGCGGCCGGGACGGCATATGCTCTGAGGCACAGCAATGCGCGACGAGGACACGCATGATGAGCCGGCGTCTCGCGTCTACGTCGAGACGTCCGGCTGGGGGGTACGCGCTGGACTGGCCGGAGCTCAAGCCGGGCCGGCTGACAGCCCGCCGGCCCGGGCCGAGGTCGGTGTGGTGCATCACGCCGTGGCCGCGGGCCGACCCGACGCGCGCCGCCCCCGTCGCCACTCTACCACCGCGGCCAAGGCGAGCCCGAGCGCGCACGCCCACGGGAACACGGGGGCCGCGTACGGGGCGAGCGCGAAGGTCTCGAGGAGCCGCACCTCGCCGATGAGCGTAGTTGCCGGCCGCGGCTCATCGCGCGGCACCGCGAGGAGCGGACCGCGCACCGGCACCCGGCCGAGTGCGTCGCCGATCGAGCTCACGCCGGTGTTGGTCGCCCGCACCAGATCGCGGCGGGTCTCGACGCTGCGCAGCGTCGCCAGCGCCAGCGCCTGCCGGGGCGCCGTGCTGTCGCCGAACCAGGCGTGGTTCGCGAGCGTCACGAGGAGGTTGGGCCCCTGCCGCGCGGCGCGGTGCACGGCCGCGGGCACGAGGTCCTCGTAGCAGATGAGCGGCGCGACGCGCAGCGCGCCGTCGGCGATGACGAGGGGCGCGCCGCCCTCGTGGATCTCCGGGAAGTCGGGCAGCCGCTGCCGCACCCGCTTGGCCCACGCGGGGAGCTCCTCGGCGAACGGGATGTACTCGCCGAACACGAGCAGGCGGTTCTTGTCATAGGTGCCGGCGATGCGTCGGTCGCCCGCGGCGAGGACCGCGCTGTTGTACACGAAGGACTCGTCGAACCGATGGGTGAGCGCCCCGAAGAGCAGCCGGCCGCCGAACCCCGGCCGGAGCTCCCACGGATGGCCCGCCGCGTACTCGCGGGTGAGCTGGCGGTCGAACAGGAACGGAAACGATGACTCCGGCCACACCACCAGCGTCGCGCCCTGCGCGGCCAGCGAGCGCGTCGCGCGCCGCAGGGTCTCGACGTAGCGCTCGCCGTGGTGCTTGCGGGCCTCGAGCGACACGATGCCGAAGTTCGGCTGCACGATGCCCACGCGCAGCGCCGGCGCGCGGGCGCGCACCCAGCCGACGTGCGCGACGCGCACCAGCCCGGCGGCGAGGACCGCCGCGACCACCACCGCGCCGAGCCGCACCGCGCGCGGCGGGGCCTGCCGGCGCCAGAGGGCGAGGGCGGTCTCGGCGAGGACGAGGTTCAGGAGCACGAGCAGGGCCGAGACCGCCGGGGGGCCGCCCAGCTCCGCGACCTGCACGAGCGGCCAGGCGCGCGTCACCGTGATCGCCAGGTACCAGGGGAACACGAACGGCACGAGCGCCTCGAGCACCGCCAGGCACAGCGGCGCGGAGACCAGCCAGGGAAGGGCGAGCTGGCGCGCGAGCAGCCGGCAGGCGCCCGCCCACAGCGCCCAGACGAGGGCCTGGTAGGCGCACACGGCGACGAAGATCCCGAGCGCGCTGCCGAGGGGCAGATGGCCGAACCGTCGCAGCAGGGCGACGCCGAAGCTCAGGCCCCAGAGGTTGGCCGTGAGGCCAGCGAGCCACCCCAGGGCGGCGGCGCGGCCGGGCGTGAGGTTGCGCACGGCGAGAAACAGCGGCCCCAGGCCCACGAGCGCGAGCGGCCACAGGTCGTAGGGGGGCGCCGCCAGTCGGAGGAGGACCGCCGAGACGAGCGTGAGGAGGAGCTTCACCACGGGCGTCACGGCCCGGGCTCCCGTCGCCCGCGATCGGGGTCCTGCGCGATGGGCGGCGGCACGAAGGGATCGGGCGGCCGCGGGGGGCCCGGCAGGGCGCGCGGCCGCGTCCCCTGGGGCGGGTGCGCCGGGT
>DASXVK010000023.1:0-4664 GCA_036504295.1 Polyangia bacterium | reverse complement strand
CCCCCCACCGCGCGCGCCCCGCGCGAGCTGGCGCTGAGCCCGCGGGGGCTCTGGTTCACCCGCGCGTCACCGCCCCCGCAGCTCGTCCAGCTCGTCGAGGCTCTTCGGCCAGTCCTCCTTGAGCAGGCGCGACAGCGACCGATCGGCGAGGAGCTTGCCCTCGGTCTGGCAGCGGGCGCAGTAGTTGGTCTCGTTGTCGGCGTAGCGGATGCGCTGCACCCTGGCGCCGCAGCGCGGGCACGGCTCGCCGTAGCGGCCGTGCACCGCCATGCCCGGGCGGAAGGCGGTGACCTTCTCGGGGAAGCCGTCGCCGACCTCGGCGCGCAGCCGCTCGGTCCACGCGACGAGCGTCGCGCGGGTCGCCTCGAAGAGGCGCGCGCTCTCGTCGTCGCTGAGGTTGGTGGTCAGGCGCACCGGCGAGAGCCGGGCCGCGTGCAGGATCTCGTCGGAGTAGGCGTTGCCGATGCCGCTGAAGAGGCGCGGGTCGGTGAGGGCGCGCTTCACCGTGTGGCGCTCGCGGCCGAGCGCGGCGCGGAAGGCGGCGAGGTCGGCGGCGAGCACCTCGAGGCCGCCGCGGTCGAAGGCGGCGAGCCCGGCGGCGCCGCGCACGAGGTGCAGCGAGGCCCGCTTCTTCGTGCTGGCCTCGGTGAGGATGAGGGTGCCGGGTGGGAAGTCGAAGGCGCACAGCCCGAGCCGCTTCGGGAGCGCCGCGCGCGGCGGGCCCCAGCGCAGGCGCCCGGCGATCATGAGGTGGATGACGAGGAAGAGGTCGCCCGCGAGCGCGAGCACCACGCGCTTGCCCAGGCGCTCGACGCCGCGCACCTCGCGGCCGGCGGCCGCCGCGAGCGGCGGGTCCACCGAGCGGAGCACGAACGGGCTCCCGAGCCGCACGCCGGCGAGCGGCTGCCCGACGAGGCGCGCGGCGAGCCGCTCGCAGTAGACGACGATGTCGGGCAGCTCGGGCACGCGGCGCGCCTCCCGGCCTACGGCGACGGCGCGGCCGGCGCGGCCGGCGGGCAGGCGCCGTAGGCCGGCAGCGCGGCGGTGCCGCTGAAGCGGCCCTTGGTGACGGCGACCTCGCCGTCCGCGGGCGTCGTCGTCAGGAAGCCGAGGGCGACGCCGCCGGCGAGCGTGAGCGAGCCGGCGTACGGGTAGCAGGCGCCCGGGGTGAAGGTGACCCCGACGATGCTCGCGGTGACGCCGTCGGGCGCCGCGCCGCCGGTGGCCGTGAGCGCGCCGTCGAGGGTGAGGCTGCCCTCGCGCGCGGTGAGCGTGAGCGGGCCCGTGACGGAGAAGCTCGCGGTGTCGAGGTCGAGCGTCACGGCCAGGCCGGCGGCGCCGGGGCTCGCGGTGAAGGTGACGGTGCCGGTGAAGGGCCCGAGCCCGCCGACCGTGAGGTTCGCGAGCTCCACGCGGACCGCGATGGTGTCCGCGGCGGGCTTCTGCACGGTCAGCGTGCCGGCGCCGCTCACCGCCACGCCGTTGACCGTGCAGCCGGGGTCGAACGTGACGCTCACCCCGCCGCCCACGGCGGTCGCGACCACGCAGCTCGCCGCGCGCTCGGCCTCGTCGGCGATGGCCTGCGCGTTCTCGGTGGTGGTGACGCCCGGGTCCAGGACGTCGCCGTTGCCGAGGAAGCCGCCGGTGAGCGCGACCACGCCCTGCGCCATCGCCAGCCCCTGCCCCAGCACGGCCACCCGGTCCCGATCCGGGGCCGAGAGCCCCTCGTCGGCGCCGCTGCCGCAGCCCGCGGCGACCACCACGCCCACCAGCGCCAGCAGCCCGCTACCCGTGCGCATGATCACCTCCGGCCCCGCCGCCCGCGGGGCGGCGCTCCATCATAGCGCGGCCGGGCCGGGGGCGGATCACCCGGCGAGCGGCTCGGTCAGGACCCGCGCGAGGGCGGCGTCATCGAGCGTCACGGGGTTCGCCTTCATGCTGCCCCCGCGGCACTCGGCGAGGATGGCCGGCACGGCCGCGGGCGCGACCAGCGCGGTGACGGCGGGCAGGTCGAGGGCCCGGCGCAGCCCGTCGAGCGCCGCGGCCGCGCGGGCCGGGTCGGGGCTCGCGTCGGGCGTGACGAGCGCCGCGGCCTCGGCGTAGCGGCGCCGCGCCGGGGCGCCCGCCGGGTCGGCCCCGAGCGCGGCGACGTTCGCCCGGATGACGCCGGGGATGAGCGCGGCGCAGGCGACCCCGTGGGGCACGCCGAGGCGGCCGCCGAGCGGCGCGGCCAGCCCGTGGGCGGCGCCGAGCCCGGCGTTGGCGAGGGCCATGCCGCCGTAGAGGCTCGCGAGCGACAGGTCCTCCCAGTCGGCGGCCGTCGCGGCGCCGGCCGCGAGGGCGCGCAGCGCGCGGGCGGCGCGGGGCAGGCCGTCGCGGATGAGGGCGTCGGTCAGGGGCTGGGCGGCCCGCGACACGAACGCCTCGAAGAGCTGGATGAGCGCGTCGAGCCCGGCGGCGGCGGCGACGGGCCGGGGCGCGGCCGCGGCGAGCGTCGGATCGACGACCGCGACGCGCGGCAGGAGCCGGTCACCCCGCATGCTGCGCTTGACGCCGCGGTCGGGCACGCCGACGACGGCGTTGCGCGTCACCTCGGAGCCCGTGCCCGCCGTCGTCGGCACGAGCACCGCGGGCAGCGCGGGCGCGGTGAGCACGCGCGGGTGGCCGGCGCCGATGTCCTCGAGGTAGTCGCGGGCCGAGCCGCCGTTGGTCGCGAGCGCCGCGACGGCCTTCGCGGCGTCGAGCACGCTGCCGCCGCCGACGCCGAGGACGACGTCGCAGCCCGCCTCGACCGCGGCGCGCGCCGCGCCGTCGACGAGCGCGACGTCGGGCTCGCGCGGGACCCGCACCCGGGCGCGCGGCCCGCCCGCGGCGCCGAGCGCGGCCAGGAGCGCGGCCACGCCGCCGCCCCGCTCGGCCCCGCCGCCGCCGGTGACGAGCAGCAGGCGCTGCCCGAGCCCGGCGCACAGCTCCGGCACCTGCGCGCTCGTCCCGGCGCCGAAGATCACGCGCCCCGCGGTACGGAACTCCAGCGGCACGGCTACGCCCAGGGCGCCGGGAAGAGGCTCTGGTGCTTCTCGCCCACGCGCGGCGCGGCCATCCACGGGCCCACCTGCTCCTTCCACGCGAGGTAGTGAGGCGTCTGCTGGTGGGCGGCGAAGTCCGCGGGCGAGCGGTACACCTCGTACAGGAAGAAGCGGGCCGGCTGCTCCGCGTGCCGCAGGACGTCGAAGCGAACGTTGCCGGGCTCCTGGCGCGTGCCGCGGTGGTTCTTCTCGGTGGCCGCGATGAAGTCCTCCTCGCGGCCGGGCTGCACCTGGATCGTCACGCACACGACGTACATCGCGGCCTCCTTGCAGGCTCCAGCGGTGAGATGCGCCACGCCGCGCGCCGGACCGCGCCGGCGTGGCGCGGGCGGCGCGCCGGCTCAGAGCGGACGGCGCGCCGTCTGGAGCTCGATCCGGCCGGAGCCGGTGATCTTCGCCTTCTCGCCCGGGGCGGCGGCCACCTGCAGCGGGCCCTTGAGCGTGAAGGCGGTGATGGCCGAGGTCGCGAGCTTCACCCGCAGCTCACCGGCGAGCGAGAGCGCGAGCCGGGTCGGCTTCTCGAGCTTCACGAGCTCGAGGGTGATCTCGAAGACGCCCTCGTCGCCGGCGACGCGCGCGAAGGTCACGGTCGCGCGCTCGACCGGCATCTCCTTGGCCTTGGCGGCGATCTCCTCCTTGATCGCGGCCACCAGCTCCGGCACCGGGGCGCCGGGGACCAGCGGCCGCCGGGGCATATGCGTGAGGATCGGGTCGGGCTTGCCGAGCAGCGCGAGGGACTCCTGCACGTGGCGCGCGGCGGCGACGGGCGCCGGCTTGCCCGCCTCGGTGGTCACGGTGATGCGCCCGTCGCGGGCCTCGACGACGAAGGTCTTGCCCGGCAGCGGGCTCGGCCGCGCCGTCTCCTTGCCGTCCTCCTTCGTCGTCTCGGTGCGGGCCGCATAGGTCACCTTCAGCCGGGTGACGGCGTCGCCGCTCGTCGCGAGGACCTCCTCGAGGCGGGTCTCGTCCTCGCGCAGCTCCATCGCCTGCTCCTGCGCGGCCCCGCCCTCGGCCGGGGTGACGCCCATCGTCATCGTCATGACCATGGCCGTCTTCTCCTCGGCGCGGTCGCCGACGGCGGGCGCGCGGTGGCCGAACGTGGCGGCGCCCCCCGGGGCGGCGGCGGGCGCCGCGGCGGCGGCGGGCGCCGGCGCCGGCACGGGCGGCGCGGTCCGGGCCGGGGCCGGCGGCGACGAACGCTGATCGCAGGCGGCGACGGCGACGAGGGCGAAGGCGAGCGCGATCCGGTGCATGGGTCCTCCGCGGCGGCGGCGCCCTCGACGCTAGCCCCGCGCCCGCCGAGCGTCAACCGGCGAGGCGCCTACTCCACCGCCTCGAAGTCGTCCTTCTTGGCGCCGCAGACCGGGCACTCCCACCCCGCCGGCAGATCCTCGAAGGCGGTGCCCGGCGGGACGTCGCCCGTCGGATCACCCTTCGTCGGGTCGTAGATGTAGCCGCAGACGCTGCACTCGTATTCTTTCATGGACGGCCCCGCGATGAGGCAGCGAGCCTAGCGAACGCGGCGCGGCGCCGCAACCGGCGCGGCGCGGCTCCGCTCCGCTCCGCTAAGCGGCCGCC